>NZ_JBVAXR010000030.1:46199-64977 GCF_055419445.1 Mycobacterium sp. IDUB_19
CCACCCGTGTCCCTCACCAGGCCGTCCGTCGCCCCACCCGTGTCCCTCACCAGGCCGTCCGTCGCCCCACCCGTGTCCCTCACCAGGCCGTCCGTCGCCCCACCCGTGTCCCCAACCAGGGCGAGGCTCGCCCCAGCCCGGGCGGAAGCCGTGGCCCCACTCGCCGGTGCCCGATCCGAATCCACCAAAGCCGGTCTGTAGGCCGAACCCGCCATACCCGCCGCCGTACAGTCCGGCGTCGACAGCACCGAGCAGTCCGCCACCCACGTCTCCCACGAGCGCATCGCCGAGACCAAGGACAGCGCCGGCGCCGTCGACAACGGGGGCAGCCGCGTCACCCACCAGGGCGCCCGCGTCCTGGGCAACCGCGCCAACAAGGCCGGGCCCGTACCCGTACCCCGGGTCGTATCCGCCATAGCCGGGGTCATAGCCGCCGTAGCCCTGGTCGTAGCCTCCGTAACCCGGGGCGAAGCCGTATTGGTCGGTCAGCACCTGCTGCAACCCACCGATCGGGTCGCCCGGACCAAGAGGCACACCAGGCAAGGCGCTGGCCACCGCGGACGAGAACTCTTCCGGAGCCACATTGACCAGACCGGCATCGGTCATGGCCTGCCCGGGTCCCGAGACGAAGGCGCGAGCCGCGTCCGGATTGGTAAACAAATCCATGATGTATTGGATCAGCGAGTCCATGATCGATTCCCCTTCAAAATCCCCTGAGCCGGATACCCGGCGCTCTGCAATACACGCTATGGACTCGGGCTCTGCTCGGAATCGGGGACGGATCCCCCAGCTGACCGGGACCCCATCGGGATCCGGCGGTGCACGCCGTTAGGGGATTAGGGGATTTGCAGTGAACCCCAATGCAGGATCGGAAATGCCCCTAGTGAACAGCATTTGACCAGCTCAAGGCCGTAATGGCCGCCGAGAAATGGGATGATTCAGCCGTGCAGGCCGAAGTCGTGGTGCTCCGGCTCGGCAGGGTGCGGGTGGGCGACCGGGTGGTCCCACACGCTTACATCGTGCGCAGGGAATCCCCCGTGGTCGACCGTGCTCTCGGGCACCCCAGCGCCGGTGAGCTGCACCGATGGTCCCGGAGAATCGATCCCCAGGGGGTGCGGCCCGGCCGGCGGTTGGATGAGCGCCGGGGCGGACGGCTGATGGATAACGCCACCGGTCGGAGCATGTGAATCGACCACCCCAGCGGGGGTGTGCGGCGTGAACGCATCGAGGGCCGCCGCGGCCGCTCCGCTTGCCCAGACGTTTCCGTGCTCGGCGGCGGGCATCCCCGAGGCAGGGCCAGCGGGAGTGGCCGTCGCCAGCGAGTCCGTCACCATGGGAATCAGATTGTTCACATCCGTGCTGGTCACATCGGTAAGGTGGGCATCTGCGATGGACTGCGCGGGGTTGGCCGCGTAGCGCGCTGCGGCATCGGGATCGCGCACAAGCGAGATCACGAAGTCAAGCAATGAGTTTGCCATCGAGTCCACCTCCTTGCCGCCCTCTGCCCCTGCCGCCGCCTCCGCAGGGAAAGCCCAGTCAATTACCACGATGCTATCGGCTCAGCCGGACGGTGTGATCGGTGCACAACCCACCTGCCGTACGACGCCATTAGGGGGTGCTGCTTTAGGGGAACGGCGCGACTACGGGGATGCCTACCGGGATACGGGGGTAGGTGCGGTTATGGTGAGAAAGCCGCTGCCGACCACCAGCGAAGCGCCGAATCCAGGGGGTACGCGACATGAGCGACTCCCCGATCGCCGCAGCAGCCGCCGAGGCCCTGGCCAGCGCGTCGGCGGTTCCGGTGAAGCTCCTGATCAGCGGCGGCGTCGGCTTCGGCAAGTCCACGGCTCTCGCAACCGCCCGCGACATACTGCGCAATGCGGGGCTGACGGTGCTCGCCCGCCCTCCTCGCGCCGGCGATCCGCCCGACGCGGCGTGGGTGATCGACGACGCCCATCTGCTCAGCGAGCCCGAACTGCTCAGCCTCGCCGAGTGCGTCGCCGACCCGCGCACCACGGTGGTGGTGGCCGGCGAGCCGCAGGAGCGGCTGCGGGACCTCACCGTGGCCATGGAACGGGATCGACCGCGCATTTCGCTGGGCCCGCTGCCCGTCACCGAAGACCTCCTGGCCGCCACCGCGGGCCTCCCCTTTCTGGTGCATGCAACGACGCAGGGGACACAATCGCCGGCCCAGGCGGCGACGTTCGCGCTGATCGCGCGGTTGCGCCGGCTCGACGAACCCGACCTGGACACGCTTCTCATCATGTCGCTGACGCAGGAGTTGGGGGCAGCCGATGTTGCTGCGGCACTGGGGATTTCGGCGGGTGAAGCTCACCGGCTCGTCGATCGGGCACGCGCCAGCGGGCTGATCGAGCCGTCGCACACCCGAGAGTTCGGGCAGCTGGTGCATGGCGCGATTGCCCAGATCGTCGGCAATGCCCATCACCGCGAGGTTGAAACCTCGCTGCTGCGTTCACAACTCGACATCTCAACCGTTTCGCCGGAGCTCGCGTTGCGACTCGCCGAACACGGGCTAAAAGATGACCGGCTGGCGGGCATTCTCGCCCGGCAAGCCGCGGCTGTGCGGGGCGAATCCGGCAGGGCCGCAAGGCTTTACCAGGCTGCTGTCAACGCCGGCGCCGAAGGACTGACGTCGAGTGTCGCCGACGCGCTGGCCCGCACGGGAGACTGCGCCGCCGCGGCAGCACTGGCCGACGGCCTGCTCAGTTCACCGGATCCGGCCGAACGCGCCGCGGCGGTTCGGATCGCGGCCAGCGTTGCGGCCCATGAAGGCAACGCGAATCAGGCGGCGGAATTGTTCAGTTGGCTGGGCGCGCAGCCGGACGCGGTGGTCGGCGCGGCCGCAGCGATCGTGCTCGCCGCGACCGGCGATCTGACGACGGCACGAACCGCGCTGCGCCTCAAGGACTCCGGTCCGCCGACGATGGCCGCCCGCACCTCGCGCAGCCTGGCCGAGGGGCTGCTGTTGACCATGGACCAGCCGTATCCGGCAGCGATGACGAAACTCGGCCAAGCCATCACGGCCGAACAATCCATGAACGTAGTCACTCCGGACAGCCCGGCCGCGCTGGTCACCTTGGCCGCGATCCACGGCGGCGATCCGGTCCGCGCCCGCAGCGTGATCGGCCGCGCCGCGCGTGCCGACGGTGACGCGCTGTTTGCGCCCCGGCACACTTTGCTGTCCGGCTGGATCAAGATGCTGGACGGGCAGCTGGCATCGGCCGGCGCGGACGTCGCCGCGGCCGGAGCTGCCCCGCTGCACCGGCGCGACGCGTTGTGGGCGGCGGCGCTGCAGACGGCGATCGCGCGGCGCAGCGGCGATACCGGCGCACTGCAAAAGCATTGGTACGCAGGCATGGAAGTGCTGGCAGAGTATTCCGTCGACCTGTTCGCGTTGCTGCCGTTGGGCGAGTTGTGGGTCGCGGCCGCCCGGATGCGGCAGGTTGAACAGCTGCGACACGCCCTGGATCAGGCGCTCACCCTGCTGGAATCGCTGGGTAACCCGATTTTGTGGTCAATCCCACTGCATTGGGCCGGCGTGCACGCGGGAATCCTCGCCAACGCGCCGGAGTTGGTCGCCCCGCATGGGCAGGCCCTTGGTGCGGCGGCGACCGCCAGCTCGCTCGCGCAGACCCTGTCGGGCGCCGGGCGCACCTGGCTACGCGTGCTGGCCAACCAGGTCGACACCGACGAGGTCACCGCGTCGGCCCGCTCGCTGTCGCATGTCGGGCTGACCTCCGACGCGACCCGGCTGGCCGGCCAGGCCGCGCTGCAGACACCCGACGGCAGGGTGTCCGGGGCCATGCTGCAACTGGCCCGCGATCTCAAGTTGGGGGCGGCCCCGGGGGACCTTCCCAGCGCGCCGGCCGGCGACGAGCCGGCGGGTGCGACGCCGTCGCCCCCGGACCAGCCGACGTCGGGATCGCCGCTGTCCCATCGGGAACGCGAAGTCGCTGAACTCCTGCTCCTGGGCATGCCGTACCGCGACATCGGCGCGCAGCTCTTCATCTCGGCGAAGACGGTTGAGCACCATGTCGCCCGGATCCGGCGCCGGCTGGGCGCCGGCTCGCGCTCGGAGATGCTCTCTATGTTGCGCGCCATGCTGGCTCCGGAGAGCTAAGGCGCTGGTCAAAGACTTTGACGAACGCCAGTTAGGGCAACCTTTCTCGCGTCGATAGCAGCGCAGATGTCAGTATGAGCTAGCAAAGATCGAACGAATTTTCGCTGACTGACGATGCAATGGGGAGAGACCTGCTGTGACCACGCAGACGCTCATCAGATTGGTGTTGGGGCTGGGCTTGACCGCGGTCGTGGTCGTTTTTGCACTGAAACGCGTCTGGTGGCTGTACCGGCTGATCATGTCCGGCCAGCCGGCAAGCGGCCGCACCAACGACATCGGCACCCGAATCTGGACTCAAATCGCCGAGGTGTTCGGTCAGCGCAAGCTGCTGAAATGGTCCATCCCCGGCCTTGCCCACTTCTTCACCATGTGGGGGTTTTTCATCCTCATCACGGTGTACATCGAGGCGTACGGCACCCTTTTCCAGCCCAACTTCCACATCCCCATCGTCGGCCGCTGGGACGCGCTGGGCTTTCTGCAGGACTTCATCGCCCTGGCCGTACTAGCCGGAATTACGACGTTCGCGATCATCCGGTTACGCAGCGAGCCAAAGGAATACGGCCGCTCGTCACGGTTCTATGGTTCACACACCGGCGGCGCGTGGCTGATCCTGTTCATGATCTTTTTGGTCATCTTCAGCTTTGCGATCTTCCGCGGTGCCGCAGTCAACACCGGGAACTTCCCCTACGGCGGGGGCGCGTTCTTCTCGCACGGTATGGGCGCGCTCATGCATCCGCTGGGTACGACGACCAACGAGTGGATCGAGACGTTCGCGCTGATCGCCCACATCGCCGTGGCGCTATTCTTCCTGCTCATCGTGCTGCACTCCAAGCACCTCCACATCTTCCTGGCCCCGATCAACGTCACCTTCAAACGGTTGCCCGACGGCCTGGGCCCGCTGCTGCCGATGGAGTCCGGTGGCAAGCCGATCAACTTCGAAGATCCCGGCGAGGACGATATTTTCGGTCGCGGCAAGATCGAGGACTTCACCTGGAAGGCGAACCTCGACTTCGCCACCTGTACCGAGTGCGGGCGCTGCCAGTCGCAGTGCCCGGCCTGGAATACCGGAAAGCCGCTGTCGCCCAAGCTCGTCATCATGGACCTGCGCGACCACTGGATGGCCAAGGCGCCCTACATCCTGGGTGAGAAAACCGCCGAGCCGCTTGAGGGTCTGGACCTCGAGACCGTAAAGGAAGAAGGCCACCATGTTCCGGAGTCCGGCTTCGGCCGGATTCCCGGGCACGGACCCGAGCAGGCGGCCCGCCCGCTGGTCGGCACCGCCGAGCAGGGCGGTGTCATCGATCCCGACGTGCTGTGGTCGTGCGTGTCCTGCGGCGCCTGCGTCGAGCAGTGCCCGGTGGACATCGAGCACGTCGATCACATCATCGATATGCGCCGCTACCAGGTGATGATGGAGTCGGAGTTCCCCTCCGAGCTGTCGGTGCTGTTCAAGAACCTGGAGACCAAGGGCAACCCGTGGGGGCAGAACGCCGGAGACCGGACCAACTGGATCGACGAGGTCGACTTCGACGTCCCGGTCTACGGCGAGGACGTTGAGAGCTTCGACGGCTACGAGTATCTGTTCTGGGTGGGCTGCGCAGGCGCCTACGACGACAAGGCCAAGAAGACCACCAAGGCCGTCGCCGAACTGCTGGCCGTCGCCGGGGTGAAGTACATGGTGCTCGGCACCGGGGAGACCTGCAACGGCGACTCGGCACGCCGGTCCGGCAACGAGTTCCTGTTCCAGCAGCTGGCCCAGCAGGCCGTCGAAACCCTGGACGGGGTGTTCGAGGGCGTGGAGACCGTCGACCGCAAGATCGTCGTCACCTGCCCGCACTGCTTCAACACGATCGGTAAGGAATACCGCCAGCTGGGCGCCAACTACAGCGTGCTGCACCACACCCAGCTGCTCAACCGGCTGGTGCGCGACAAGAAGCTGGTTCCGGTAACGCCTGTCTCGCAGGACATTACGTATCACGACCCCTGCTACCTGGGCCGGCACAACAAGGTGTACGAGGCGCCGCGCGAGCTGATCGGTTTCGCCGGGGCGAACCTCACCGAAATGCCGCGCAACTCCGACCGCAGCTTCTGCTGCGGCGCCGGCGGTGCACGCATGTGGATGGAAGAGCACATCGGCAAGCGCATCAACCACGAGCGCGTCGACGAAGCGTTGGCCACCAATGCCGCGACGATCGCGACCGCGTGCCCGTTCTGCCGGGTGATGGTCACCGACGGTGTCAACGACCGGCAGGAAGAGGCCGGCCGCAGCGGCGTCGAGGTGCTCGACGTCGCGCAGATCCTGCTCGGTTCGCTCGAGTACGACAAGGCGACGCTGCCGGAGAAGGGCACGGCCGCCAAGCAAGCAGAGAAACGGGCCGCGAAAGCCGAGCCCAAGGCCGCGGCAACGGCCGCCCCGGCTGAAGCGCCCGCCAAGACCGAGGAACCCGCGGCGCCCGAGCCGGAGCAGCCCGCCAAGGCCGCCGCACCCGCGAAGGGGCTGGGTATCGCCGGCGGCGCCAAGCGACCCGGCGCCAAGAACGCAGCGGCCCCCGCGGCCGAACAAAGCACCGAGGCCGCCGAGGCCAAGGCTGCGCCTGCCAAGGGACTTGGTATGGCCGCGGGCGCGAAGAAACCGGGCGCCAAGAACGCAGCGGCTCCGGCCGCCGAGGCACCGGCAGCCGAGCAGAGCACCGAGGCCGAGGAAGCCAAGGCGCCTGCCGCGCCCGTCAAAGGCCTGGGCATGGCCGCCGGCGCCACGAAACCGGGCGCCAAGATTGCAGCGGCCCCGGCCGCCAAGCCGGCGGCAGCCGAGCAAACCAGTGAAACCAAGGCGGAGGCCGCCGAGCCCGAGCCCCAGGCCGAGCCCGAGGAGCCCAAGGCGCCCGCCGCACCGGTGAAAGGCCTGGGTATCGCCGCGGGCGCCAAGCGGCCCGGCGCCAAGAAAGCCGCAGCTGCGGCCCCGGCAGCCGAAGCCCCGGCAGCCGAAGCCAAAGCGGAGGCCCCCGCGGCCGACGAGCAAAAAACTGAGGTCAAACCGGAGTCGAAGCCGGAGCCATCGGGAGAATCCAATGGCGACGCGGCACCTCCGGCAGCCCCTGTTAAGGGGCTCGGCATCGCACGCGGCGCCCGTCCACCGGGTAAACGCTGATCACAGATTGGCGTCGACCAGCAAATTTCAGTGGACAACGATGGCACCATAGGTGACGTGACCACTCACCAGGTGCCCGTGCACAGCCCCGGCCACCAGCGGCAGCGAACCTTCGCGCAGTCGTCCAAGCTTCAGGACGTTCTGTACGAAATCCGCGGCCCGGTGCACCAGCATGCTGCGCGGCTGGAGGCCGAGGGGCACCGCATCCTCAAGCTGAATATCGGTAACCCGGCGCCGTTCGGCTTCGATGCACCCGACGTGATCATGCGCGACATGATCCAGGCGCTGCCCTACGCCCAGGGCTACTCCGACTCGCAGGGCATCCTGCCGGCCCGGCGCGCCGTGGTCACCCGCTATGAACTGGTCGACGGCTTCCCCCGATTCGACGTCGACGACGTCTTCCTCGGCAACGGATGTTCCGAGCTGATCACGATGACGCTGCAGGCCCTGCTGGACAACGGCGATCAGGTGCTGATTCCCTCGCCCGACTACCCGTTGTGGACGGCGTCGACGTCGCTGGCCGGCGGCACACCGGTGCACTACCTGTGCGACGAAACGCAGGGGTGGCAGCCGGATATCGCTGACATGGAGTCGAAGATCACCGAGCGCACCAAGGCGCTGGTCGTCATCAACCCGAACAACCCCACCGGCGCCGTCTACAGCCGCGAAATCCTCAGCCAGATAGTCGAGCTGGCGCGTAAGCACCAACTGCTGCTACTCGCCGACGAGATCTACGACAAGATCCTCTACGGCGAGGCCAAGCACATCAGCCTGGCCACGCTCGCCCCGGACATGTTGTGCCTGACCTTCAACGGCCTGTCGAAGGCCTACCGGGTCGCCGGCTATCGGGCGGGATGGCTGGCGATCACCGGGCCCAAGGACCACGCCGGCAGCTTCATCGAGGGAATCAGCCTGCTCGCCAACATGCGGTTGTGCCCGAACGTTCCGGCGCAGCACGCGATCCAGGTCGCCCTCGGCGGGTACCAGAGCATCGACGACCTGGTGCTGCCCGGCGGTCGGCTGCTCGAACAACGCGACGTCGCGTGGACCAAGCTCAACGAGATTCCCGGGGTGTCCTGCGTCAAGCCGGATGGCGCGCTCTACGCGTTTCCGCGGCTGGACCCCGAGGTCTACGACATCGCCGACGACGAGCAGCTGGTCCTGGATCTGCTGCTGCAGGAGAAAATCCTGGTAGGCCAGGGCACCGGCTTCAACTGGCCGGCACCGGATCACCTGCGTATCGTGACCCTGCCGTGGGCGCGTGATCTGTCGGCCGCGATCGAGCGGCTGGGCAACTTCCTGACCAGCTATCGACAGTAAGCAGGTTCGCGCCGCCTCTACGGTGGAGCGGGTGACCCACTCGCACTCGCACAACCTGTCGTCAGGTCCGTCCCCGCTGGGGCCGCTGCCCGCCAAAATCGTCGTGGGACTGCTGATTGCGATCGGAATAGCCGTGATCGCCGGCGCTGCGTTGTTGTGGCCGAGCCGCCAGCATGTCGACATCCCGATGCCGTTCCAGAGCGCGACCGGCGGGGCGGTCAGCACTCAGCGCGCGCACGTGTTGTCGAGCGGACTGGGCGACTGCGGCAGCCCGTCAGCCAGTCAGGTGCTCACCACGGCGCCGCAGCCGGGAGCTCCGGGCACGGGACGCTGTGTGGAGACGTTGGTCGCAATCGATTCGGGGCCCAATGCCGCCGCGAATACGCTGCTGGAGTTCTCCCCCGGCCCCGGCCAACCGCAATTCAAGGCTGGGGACCACATCCGGGTCGTGCGGCAGGTCGACGCCCAAGGCTCCACCACGTATGCGTTCTACGATTTCGAGCGCGGCTGGTCGCTGGTCGGGCTGGCCCTGGCGTTCGCGTTGGTCATTGTGGCGGTGGCACGCTGGCGCGGGCTGCTGGCGCTGGTGGGCATCGTGGTCGCATTCTTGGTGCTGGTGGTGTTCTTGCTGCCGGCGCTGCGCGACGGCGCGCCCACGGTCCCGGTGGCCTTGGTGGCGTCGGCGGCGATCCTGTACGTGGTCATCTATCTCGCGCACGGTGTCAACCTGCGCACCAGCGCCGCCTTGCTGGGCACTTTGTCGGCGTTACTACTGGCCGCCGGATTATCTTGGGCGGCAATCGAACTCGTTCACTTGACTGGGCTCTCGGATGAGCAGAACTCTGCGGTCAGCGCGTACCTGGGCAGTGTGTCGATCAGCGGCCTGCTGCTCGCCGGGTTCATCATCGGATCGCTGGGTGTGCTCAACGATGTGACCGTGACGCAGGCTTCGACCGTGTTCGAGCTTGCCCACGTTGGCGGCGACACCTCCCGACGAACGATCTTCCTGAGTGCAATTCGGGTCGGACGCGATCACATCGCCAGCACGGTGTACACGCTGGTGCTGGCTTACGCCGGCAGCTCGCTGCCGCTGCTGCTGCTGTTCAGCGTCGCCAACCGGTCGCTGAGCGACGTGCTGATCAGTGAGAGCGTGGCCATCGAACTCGTGCGCTCCGCGGTCGGCGGAATCGCGCTGGCGCTGTCGGTGCCGTTGACGACGGCGATCGCCGCGGTGCTGGCAAAACCCGGCGGACTCAGCCCCGTTCCATCAGCTCCAGCAAGTAGCCGCCGTACCCGGACTTGACCATGGAGTGCGCACGTGTCGCCAGCTGCTCGTCGCCGATCCAGCCCTGCCGCCAGGCGATTTCCTCGGGAACGCCGACCTTCAGGCCCTGCCGACGTTCCAGGGTGCGGACGTAGTCGCTGGCATCCAGCAGCGAGTCGAAGGTGCCGGTGTCCAGCCACGCGGTGCCGCGGGCCAGGACCTCGACCGACAGCCGGCCGCGGTTGAGATAGATCTGGTTGACCTCGGTGATCTCGTACTCGCCGCGATCCGATTTCTTCAGGCCCTTGGCGATTTCGATCACGTCGTTGTCGTAGAAGTACAGGCCCGGCACCGCGTACTTGGATTTCGGCGTTTCGGGTTTCTCCTGCAAGGACAACGCCATCCCGTCCTCGCCGAACTCGACGACACCGTAGGACGACGGGTTCGCCACCCAATACGCGAAAATAGCTCCGCCGCTGACGGATTGGAAGCGACTGAGGTTGGTGCCCAACCCCGGGCCGTAAAAGATGTTGTCCCCCAACACCAAAGCCGCCGAATCATTGCCGATGTGCTTGGCGCCCAGGACGAAAGCCTGCGCCAGACCGTCTGGCTTCTCCTGCTTGACGTAGCTGAGGTCGATCCCGAATTGCGAACCGTCGCCGAGGAGTCGCTGAAAGCCGGGCGCGTCATGCGGGGTGGTGATCACCAGAATGTCGCGGATTCCAGCCATCATCAACGTGGACAGCGGGTAGTAGATCATCGGCTTGTCGTAGACCGGCAATAACTGCTTGCTGATGCCCATCGTGATCGGGTGCAGGCGAGTGCCCGAACCGCCGGCCAAGATGATTCCGCGCATGAAGTGGCTCCTATGCCTTAAGTAACGAGGTCGGCCTCGGTGAGTTCGGTGGCCGCCAGCGCCGACGCCAAGTCCTGATGACGGAAAACCGAGGTGACATGGTCGTGGACCACCCGGAATGCCAGCGCGCCGGCTCCTTGCTGCTCGGCGACCACGACGCCGTCGTGCACATACATCTTGCCGAGTTCCGTGGCCACCCGGCCGGAGGAGGCCCACGTGCGCAGCGCCTCGTGGCCTTGTTGGGCTCCGTGCGGGTCGGCCAGGTCGATGTCGTCGCTGGACAAAGCCTCCAAGGTCGCGATGTCAGAGGTATTGAGAGCGTCGTGCCAAGCCAGAACGGTGGCGATCTCCGAGGTGGTCATGATCTGCAAATTACCGTGTGGCCCTGCACAGCACGTCGTTTCCCCGACGTTGTTAGAGGGGCGTGCGCTCCAGCCAGCTTTGCCACACGGCGTCGTCGCCGAACATCTCGATGCCGGTGTCGGCGAGCGGAGTTCGCCGCGACATCGCCAGCAGCAGCTCGGTGGCACCGCCGCGTAACGCCACACTGCCCTTGCCGTGCTCGTGTGACCAGGCGATGCCGGTCTCGGAGACGCTGACCGTCCACTCGCCGGCTTCACCCAGCCCGGGGTCGGTCGCGTGCAGGTGCAGAGTATCGCCGTCGTCCAGCGGCAGCGCGGCGCCGTTGCTGCCGGCCTGGATCGCGATCCGCTCGAGGAACTCGGTGATCCCATCCGCCGCGACGTCGGGTTCGAGGGTGAAGTCGCGTCCCAGGGCGATGGCCGCGTCGGCGCGATGCACCGACGTTTCGTGCAGGCGCCGCCGGATCCACCAGTTCGCCGGACGCTCACCCAGAAAGGTCCACACCGGTGTCTCCACGCCCGACAGCTCGACGGCGTCGAGCAGCCGCTGCGCCCCGCCGTGCAACCAGGAGATCGCGTCGGCGGGATCCGGCGGTGGCTTGCCGCCTTCGACGCTGCGGACGTCGGGCGGTTGGTCGAGTCGGTCCCGCACGATCTGCGCCGCCCAGCGATCGCCCCGCCCGACGTGACGGAACAGCTGCTTGAGGCTCCAGCCCGGGCAGGTCGGTACCGGGTGTGAGTCGTCGACATCGCGGAAAAGCTCCGAAAACGTGCGGTTTTCCTCGACAAAGGCGGCCGCGTAATCCACGCAATCAGGCTACCCGCCAAGGGTGTGCGCTAGGGGCGTCGCGCCCCGAGCCGGTACACCCGCCAGCCCGCCTGCTTCCAGCGCTCGACGTCCAGGCAGTTGCGGCCGTCGACCACGACGCGGGCCCGCACCCGGTCGGCGAGGTCGTTCGGGTCAAGGCTGGTGAACTCCTGCCACTCGGTCAGCACCAAGACCGCGTCCGCGCCCTCGCACGCCTCGGTCACCGAAACCGCGTAGTTCAGCGTCGGGAACAGGCGACGGGCGTTCTCCAGGGCCTTCGGGTCGTAGACGTTGACCGCGGCGCCGTTGAGCTGCAGCTGGCCCGCGACGTTGAGCGCGGGCGAGTCGCGGACATCGTCGGACTCGGGCTTGAACGCCGCGCCGAGCACGGCGATGTTGGCGCCCAGCAGCGAACCGCCGCATGCGCTGGTGGCGAGCTCAACCATCTTGGTGCGCCGGCGCATGTTGATGCTGTCCACCTCGCGCAGGAACGTCAGCGCCTGGTTGGCTCCCAGTTCGCCCGCGCGGGCCATGAACGCTCGAATGTCCTTGGGTAGGCAGCCGCCGCCAAATCCCAAGCCCGCGTTGAGGAATTTGCGTCCGATCCGGGAGTCGTAACCGAGCGCGTCGGCCAGCAGCGTGACATCGGCACCCGCGGCCTCGCACACCTCGGAGACCGCGTTGATGAACGAAATCTTGGTTGCCAGAAAGGCGTTGGCCGATACCTTGACCAATTCCGCTGTCTGCAAATCGGTTATCAGGAACGGCACACCGGCGTCGAGCAGCGGTGCGTACAACTCGCGGATGACGATCTCCGAGCGCACCGAATCCTGCTGGATGCCAAGCACAATGCGGTCCGGCTCCAAGGTGTCGTGCACCGCGTGTCCCTCCCGCAGGAACTCCGGGTTCCAAGCGATTTCGACGTCGACGCCCGCGGGGGCCAGTGCGGCGGCCCGCTCGGCCAGCTCCGCGGCAGTGCCTACTGGGACAGTCGATTTGCCGACCAGCACCGCCGCTCTGGTCAGCCGGGGCACGAGGCTGTCGATGACAGCGTGGACGTGGGAGAGGTCGGCGCCGTATTGGCCCTTCTTTTGCGGCGTGCCGACGCCCAGGAAGTGCACATCGGCGAAATCGGCAGCGAGGTCGTAGTCGGTGGTGAACCGCAGTCTCCCGGCAGCCAGATTGTCGGCCAACAACTCTCGGAGACCTGGCTCGTAGAAGGGGATGTCACCCGCGGCGAGCTTGGCGACCTTTCCGGGGTCGATGTCAACCCCGATGACCTCGTGTCCCAGTTCTGCCATACCCACGGCGTGCGTGGCACCCAGATACCCAGTGCCAAAGACGGTGCATCGCATACCACCGTGTGTAGGTGGCCGCGATGAGCTAACTGCATCGCTCCGCTAATCGGGAGGCAAACGGGAGGTGACTAGGTGGCTCTTTAGAGAACTACCGGTGACCGAAACCGCCGTGGCCGCCGCCGAAACCACCGTGACCGCCGCCACCACCGGGGAAGCCAGGGAATCCGCCACCGCCGTGGCCACCGCCGCCGGGGAAGCCGCCCTCACCGTGACCGCCGCCCGGGAAGCCGCCGCCGTCGTGGCCCTGGTTACCGGGGAACCCGCCGCCACCGGGACCTATCGGCCCGCCGATGATCGGAGGTATAGGCAGTGGGATCGGGATGGGAATCGGCGCCACCGGTGCGGGAGCCGGGGCCGCCGGCACCGGAACGGGCGCCGGAGCCTCGGGTATCGGCGCAGGCGCTTCAGGCACCGGGACCGGAGCAGGCGCGGGCACCGCGACCGGCGCAGGGGCAGGGGCAGGGGCCTGAGGAGCAGGCGCCGGAGCCGGGATCGGGGCCGCCTCGGGCGCCGGGGCGGGAGCCGCTGGCGCCAGAGCAGGTGCCGGGGCTGCGGGAGCCGTGGGCGGGGCGACGATGTTCTGGCTTGGCGCGGGTTTCACGCCAGACGTCGGGCGGATCGCGACGGCCAATGAAACGACCAGCGCCGCCACGCCGACAATGAAGATCGCCGCGACCACGCTGCCGACCAGCCCGAATGACCTGTGGTCGTGATAGTCAGCAAGCGCGGTGGCGGCGGTGTGCTCACCGGTGTAGGCCTCGGCGTAGTCGTCGTGGACGGCGCTGTACGCCAGCGCGCCCTCGTCACCTGGGATGTCGAAATATCCGGGGGCAATCGCGAACGGGGCGATCGCACCGGTACCGGGGTCCTGCGCGTATGCCTGAGCCGCGGTGGATGACGAGAACAGCGGCGCGTGCGCCGACGCCAGCGCCGCTCCGCGGGCCAGCGCGGTCTCCGGCTCCTCGGGCATCGCCAACGGAAGCGTGGTCGCGGACTCCAGCACCGACTTGATCAGCGGAACATCCACGCCGGAGCCCACGACGAACACGGCGCCCGGACGCCTCTCCAGCGCCTCTGCCTCCGAGACCATCGTGGCCAGCTGCGCTACCGCCGCGTCATCGTCGTCGGGCAGGGGCTGGCGATGTATATCGGCGATCGACCCGTCGGAGGTATCGACGAGCGCCAAGGTCGCGGTGTCGGGTTCGATGAACAGCAGCGCGGTCTGCGCGTAGTTGGTTTCGTTGCCGACGGCCTGCGCCAGAGCGGCCGCGGCCAGGAAAGCCGAGACCAGCATCACATTCTCGACCTTGTGCGCGGCCAGCGCGTCACGCAGCGCGGCGGCCTCGATGGGATCGGTCCAGGTGACGCCTGTCGATGTCAGCTGGTAGCCGCCCTGGGCCGCACCCTCCTGGGTGCCCAGGATCGCCGAGACCACCTGGTTCGCTGCGCTGGCCGTTGCCGTGTCATCGTCGGCAGCAACGTCGAAATTGTCTTCGTCGACGGTGGCGCCATTGCCGTTTTCACCCTCGACCAGAACCATCCGGACTGCCGTCGGCGCCATCGACACACCAAGTACGGTGTCCAAAGCCCCTCCATCGTCATTTGCTAGACAGTGCCGTGGAGATCGTCGTCATCGCAGGCTCCGGCCACCTCGAGACGTCACGAGTCCCCACCCTGTATTCCCCAAGCGACACGATTTTACGCCCGTTCCGCTCGCCCCGCCCAAGGCGAGATGGCTAGTGGTGGCCGCCACCACCGCCGCTCTGGCCTCCGCCACCACCGCCGCCAAAGCCGCCGCCACTGTGGCCTCCGCCGCCAAAGCCGCCGCCAAAGCCACCACCGCCACCGCCGCCACCAAGGCCGCCACCACTGTGGCCGCCTCCACCGATGGACCCGCCCGAAGGCCCGCCACCGCCGAAGAGACCGCCACCGATGGGGCCGCTGGGGGCATGGCCGCCACCGCCGCCGACGGGACCGCCACCGCCAAAGGGACCGCCACCGTCAAAGGGGCCGCTGGGTGCGTGGCCGCCACCGCCGCCGACGGGCCCACCCGAAGGCCCGCCACCAATGGGCCCGCTCGGAGCATGGCCGCCGCCACCAAAGGGACCGCCACCGCCGATCGGACCGCTCGGAATATGGATGGGAGCAGGGCCACCCTCATCACTTGAGCCCGTGCCGGGACCCCCGGGCAGGTGGATGGGACCGCCGCCGGCGCCACCGGGACCCGTGCCGGGAACGTGAACGGGGCCACCGCCACCCTCACCTCCGGGACCAGTACCCGGGGGAGGGAAATGCCCGCCGCCCGGGCCCGAGCCGGGGTAGTGACCGGGGCCGTCGCCGTTGGCGCCACCCGACCCCGTGCCGGGAGGCGGAACATGCCCACCGCTCTCACCACCGGGGCCACTCTCGGGGCCACCAGGCTTCGGGCCGGATTCTGGAGGAATTTGATGCGGCGGTGACTGCGGGACGGTGACCGGCGGCTCCGGGATATGGACCGGCGACGGTTGCTGCACCACAGGTGGTGGCAACACACGCGGCGGGGCCTGGATCACCGGCGGGCTCATGATCCAATCCGGAGCGGGCACGTGGACCGGCGGCACCAGAAGCGGCATTACCGGGGGCACCACAACCGGAACTGGCACGGGCGGAGCAATCGGCGGGGCCGCCGGCAGCGGCGGAGGAGCCGCAGGCAGCGGTGCCGCGAGGGCCGGCATCAAGGGCTTGGGCGCCGCCGCGGGCGCGGGCAGGGTGAACCTCGGCTTCGGGGCGGACGCCTCAACCGGCGGGGGCGCGGGAGCCGGTTGGGTTGGGACGATGAGGTTTTGGTTTGGGCTGGGCTGCACGGCCACATTCGTCGCGCGGATGCCAATCGCCAGCGCGATCTCGAGCGCGACCACCGCGCTGATCGCGATCACCGCCATCCCGCTGCCGAGCAGCAGCACCGGCCGGCGACGCGGCTGGCTTTCGTCCCGCTCGATGAGGTTGGCCGGGTTGATGACGACGGTCGGAGCGTCGGCGTCGTCGTCCGGCACCAGGCTGTAGGCGCGCTCGTCGTCGCCGTGCTCGGCGCTGCCGGCGAAGTAGGAAACGCCGAAGTACTCGGGCATCGCGTACGGGTCGACGGCACCGGTGCCCGGGTCCTGCGCGTAGGCCAACGCCGCGGTCGATGACGCGAACAATGGCGCGTTCGCCGACGCCAGCGCGGCGCCACGGGCCAGCGCCGTCTCGCCCTCTTCCGCCGCGCTCACGGTCAGTGAAGTCGCCGACTCCAGCGCCGGCTTGATGGGCCCGAGGTCGACGCCCGAACCGACCAAGAACACGCCGCCGGGCGGCAAGTCCAGGTCATCGAGCCCGGCGATCATCCCGGTGAGTTGTGCGGTGGCCTCGTCGTAGGACTCGGCGACAATCTCTTCTTTGTAGACAGCGGTGATGGATCCGTCGGAGGTCTCGACAAGAGCCAACGTCGCGGTCTCGGGCTCCACGAACAGCACCGCAGTCGTGTCGTAACCCATTGCCCCGCCGACGGATTGGCCCAGCGCGGCGGCAGCCAGGAACGCTGAGACCAGCATCACATTCTCGAGCTTGTAGGAGGCCAGCGCGTCGCGGAGCACGGCCGCATGCAGCTGGTCGGTCCACGTCACGCCGATGGAGGACAGCTCCAGCCCGGCATCGGCGGCGCCCTCGCGGGTACCCAGGATCGCGGAGATCACCCGATCGGGGACCGCGGTGGGTTCTGTGTCATCGGCGGCGCCGAGCGCAAACCCATCCTCTTCGACCACTGCACCGTCGGCGTTCTCGCCTTCGACCACGATCATCTGGACCGACGTCGGTGCGATCGAGACTCCGAGCACGATATCCAAAACCAACCCCCTCCCAAGGTGTTGCCAGCCGGGCTGCGCCCGCGCGGAGGAGAAATCATTGACTATCTAATAATCCCGCAGGAACCGTGTGCGGGCACGCTCTGGAAGCTATGTAGACCTTATGAAGTTCTCATAGGAGCGAGACGGAGTCGGCCCCCGCTGCCCCTGGTACTTGGAGCCGACCCGCGAACTGCCGTATGGGTGCTCGGCGGGGCTGGTCAATCGCAGGATGCACAGCTGGCCGATCTTCATGCCCGGCCACAGGGTGATCGGCAGGTTGGCGACGTTGGAGAGCTCGAGGGTGATGTGACCGGTGAACCCGGGATCGATGAAGCCCGCGGTCGAGTGCGTCAGCAGGCCGAGCCGGCCCAGCGAGGACTTGCCTTCCAGACGCCCGGCAAGGTCGTCGGCCAAGGCGACCTGCTCCAGGGTGGAGCCGAGCACGAACTCGCCCGGGTGCAAGACGAACGGTTCTCCGTCGGTGGGTTCGACCAGCGTCGTCAGCTCGTCCTGCTGCTTGGCGGGGTCGATGTGGGTGTAGCGAGTGTTGTTGAACACCCGGAACATGCTGTCGAGGCGAACGTCGACGCTGGACGGCTGCACCAAGGTGTCGTCGAACGGGTCGATGCCCAACCGGCCGGCGTTGATCTCGGCCCTGAGGTCACGATCGGAGAGCAGCACGCGACGAGCCTAACGGTTGCTCGTGGCTCGGGCTTCAGTCGGCGAGATACATTTCGCCACCCGTGGGGTAGCCGCCTCCGGTCGTCGTGACGTGGACGTGGTCGTAGTGGCCGAGCCTGCTCGCTTGCGCTCCATTGGGCGTGTAGTAGACGCCGCGCCAAATCGCGTCCTGGATGCCGAATCGATGCGCGTTCTTCAGTACGTACGCGACGATCTCGTTGCCCAGCGCGATTCCCTGCGGACTCTCGGGACTGGGGATCATCACATCCAGCGCCAGGCCGAGGGGATGCCAGGGCAGCGGATCCGGTCGCACACCGCCGATTTCGTGAATCTCGGGAAACGTCGTGCTGATTGCGCGGGACGCCAGGATGGTGCGCACCTGCAGGCCCTGCTCCGAGGCGAGTCCGGCGGGCAAGAAACGGGATCGGACGTGGTATCTCGATGCGGCCGGCTGGATATCCGGGGCACCGACACCTGCCGCGCTATGCGGCAAATTCGCTGCCGCCGCGATGATTTCCAAGTGGCTCGGCGCAACGTCACCAATAACGGGTTTGGCTTCGGCCGGGGCGGTGAATGGACCGACATCACCGGCCACCGCGAAGAACACGGCGGCGGGCGCCAGCAGCGCAGCCAGGAGTACCGGCGACTTCCGTCGCTTCCTGGCTAATCTGTGCCGACCCACCCAGAGCACATTACGACACAATAACGAAATAATAAATGTGGGCATTTTAAATTTGTCGAGAAAGCCGTATTCCGGTGTCGGTGTTGAACTGTTACGGCTGGTCCAGCGCCCGGGTGCTAGCCTTCTGGGGCAACCGCGCCGATGTAGTTCAATGGCAGAACATCAGCTTCCCAAGCTGAATACGCGGGTTCGATTCCCGTCATCGGCTCCACGTTTGACCAGCCCGGTTCCCGGGCTTACCGACGCCTTGGCTTCATAACGCCCACACAACGTCCGCAGGATCCTGACACAGCTTCCC
>NZ_JBVAXR010000031.1:0-61255 GCF_055419445.1 Mycobacterium sp. IDUB_19
GTGGAGCTAAGGGGAATCGAACCCCTGACCTTCTCGATGCGAACGAGACGCGCTACCAACTGCGCTATAGCCCCTGACCGCTAGCAGGCTACCAGTTCTGCGAAAGCGCCAGCACCGTCCGGCACTACTGGCCGACGGCGCGGGGCAGGTCCCGGGGCCAGCCGTAGTTCTGGTACGGCATCGCGTAGTCGAGGTGCTCGAAGATCGGGTCCTCGTCGTCGATCTCCAGGACCACCGCGCCGGGACGGCGCAGCCGCGACGGGACCACGTCGTAGTCGCGGTCGCGGGTGTTCTCCACGCCAAAGCGCGCGCGTGCCATCCGCTGCGTGCGGCGGCGACGGACCTTCTCCTCGATCCTGGTCTGCCGGCGCAGATAGCCCAGGTAGAGCAGAGTGATCGCGGTGGCGATTCCGCATACCCACCACGCGGTCTGGCTGATCTCGAACGCGGCCGTCGCCGAACCGACCAGGACGACCGCCATCACCATCAGCACCTTCCGGCGGAAGGCGTACTTGCGGGCGGTGACCGCAGCGGCGGTCTTGGTGTCGAAGCGGCGCCGGCGCCGTGCGCTCGCCGGCATCGCGCTCTCCCGTAAACCGGGGTCCTCGTCGTCTGCCTCGGGCTCCAAACCGGACGAGTCCTCGACGTATTCGTACTCGTCGTCGAGGTGATCGTCGTCGGCCACGGCCTCGGCCTCGTCGTGCTCATCCTCGTCGACCGGGGCAAGTTCGGGTTCGATGGCCTCGGCGCTGGCTCCGACCGGCAGGGCACCTGAGTCCTCGACGACGTCGACGTCCAGGTAGTCGGGCTCGGCCGGCTCGGCGACCGTCATCCGCATGACAACCGGGCGCGCCGGGCGCAGCTCCTCGGTCTCCGCATCGTGATCGTCGGCCTCGCCGAGGTCGTCGCGCTCGTGGTCAGCGTCGTCGAACTCGTCGTCGGCCGAGGCTTCCTCTGGCTTCCAGTCCGGATCGCTGCGATGACCTGCGGCGGGACCGGTGCGCTTGAGCAGCCGGGAACCGACGCCGCCGTTGAGCACCCGGGTGGCCAGCGCTACGTCACTGGTGCGTCGCACGGCGTCGCGTTTGCTTATCAGCATCGGCACCAGCACGAACAGCCAGAGCACCACGAGCGAGATCCACAACAACGACTGCGGGATGCTTGGCATGATGACCTGCTCCTTCTGGCGGGATCCCCCACGAGGCCGATCGATGACCTGCGTGGCCGGGACCTGACCAGCGCAATTACACACCTGTAATTTGCCTCAATCAAGCATCACACGCCACATATGTCACGTTAGCCACAGATTTATTTCGATTTCTCTACAGCGGCGGGTTGTGGCGCACCGAAATTGCCGCCTTGGTCGTGATCGCGGCGGCGACCACAGCCATGACGGCAATCTCGACGAAAACAGACTTCCGGTTACGCCCAGCGCGCGTATCCGGCGCGGACCAGCTTCGATGCCACCGACCCGTAGACCTCTTCGGCCGTGATGGCCATCAGGAGATGGTCGCGCCACGCCCGGTCGACCTCAAGGTAGCGGCGCAGCAGGCCTTCTTCGCGGAAGCCGACCTTGGCCAAGACGGCTCGGCTCGCGACGTTCTCCGGACGCACGGTGGCCTCCACCCGGTGCAGCATGACCGGCCCGAAGCAATGATCGAGACCCAGCGCCAACGCTCCGGTGGCCACCCCGCCGCCGGTCGCCGAGCTCGGCACCCAATAGCCGATCCACGCCGACCGCAACGCCCCGTGCGTGACGTTGCCGATGGTCAGCTGCCCGCAGAACCGGCCGTCGAGCTCGATCACATACGGCAGCATCCGGCCATTGCGGGCTTCGGCACGCAGGCCGGAACACAACGCCGGCCACGCCGCGACGGTGTGCCGGACGTTCCAGTCGCCGTCCGCGGTCGGCTCCCACGGCTCGAGATGCGTCCGATCGGCCAACCGGAAACGACTCCACTGAGCACCGTCGCGCATCCGCACCGCCCGCAACCGGATCACGCCGGCCGCGACCCGCAGCGGCCCGACGTCCGAGGGCCAACCCGGATGGCGAGCGTTGGAACGCAACAGGTTCACGGGAGCGCAGTCGTTTGGGTCAGCCGCGCTGGGCCAGGAACGCGACGTCGACGATCTCGCCGGTGCGAATCTGCTCGGCCCCGCTGGGAACCACAACGAGACAGTTCGCCTCGGCCAGCGTCGCGAGCAGATGCGATGACGCGCCCGGGGCTCCGCCCAGCGCCTGCACCAGATACTCGCCGCTGTCCTGGTCGCGCATCAGCTGGCCGCGCAGGTAGCCCTTGCGCCCGGCCACCGATGTGATCGGCGACAGCGTGCGGGCCTGCACGATCCGGCGCATCGGCTGGCGCTTGCCCAGCGACAGCCGGATCAGCGGCCGGACCATCACCTCGAAGACCACCAACGCGCTGACGGGGTTGGCCGGCAGTAGGAAAACCGGCACGCCCTCGCGCCCCAGCTGCCCGAAGCCCTGCACCGATCCGGGATGCATCGCGACCCGGACGACCTCCATCTCGCCGAGCTCGGACAACACCTGGCGCACCGCTTCGGCCGCCGCTCCCCCGACCCCGCCGGCGATCACCACGACCTCGGCGCGATTGATCTGGCCCTGGACGATTTCGCCGAGCTCTGCCGGGTTGTTGGAGACGATGCCGATCCGGTTGACCTCCGCGCCGGCATCCCGTGCCGCGGCCGCCAATGCATACGAGTTGACGTCGTAGACCTGCCCGTTGCTCGGGGTCCGCGAGATGTCGACCAGTTCGCCGCCCACCGCCATGATCGACACCCTGGGACGCGGGTGCACCAGCACACGTTCCCGGCCGACGGCCGCGAGCAGGCCTACCTGAGCCGCGCCGATGATCGTCCCGGAACGCACCGCGACATCCCCGGGTTGGACGTCGTCGCCGGCGCGCCGCACGTAGGCGCCCGAGGGCGCCCCGCGCAGAATCCGCACCTTCGACGTGCCGCCGTCGGTCCAGCGCAACGGCAAAACCGCGTCGGCCAGCGTGGGCAGCGGCGCCCCGGTGTGCACCCGGACGGCCTGCCGCGGCTGCAGCCGGCTGGGTGTGCGCGCACCCGCCTCGATGGTCCCCATCACCGGCAGGACCAGACCGCCCGGGTTGTCGATGTCGGCCATCGGCTCGCCGGTTTCATCGAGGGAAAGGTCGCCGCCCACTTCGCCGACACCGAGAACGTCGACGCTGCGCACCGCGTAGCCGTCGATCGCGGCCTGGTCGAAACCCGGCAGCGGCCGTTCGGTCACCACTTCTTCGGCGCACATCAATCCCTGCGCCTCCGCGATGGCGACACGTATCGGGCGCGGGGCTACCGCGGCCGCCGTAATCCGGGCCTGCTGCTCCTCCACCGAACGCACTAGCCGCGCCTCTCTGCCGTCAACCCTGACGGGCGCCGTATCGGGCCGAAGCCCGATCGCCCGGTTGTTAGCCGGGCCCGGCAGGTCGGCCGGCTACTGCTCGTTCAGGCCCAATCGCGCCACCAACCACCGCCGTAATTCCGGGCCGTAGTCGTCACGATCCAATGCAAAGTCAACCGCAGCCTTGAGGTAGCCGCCGGGATTTCCCAAGTCGTGTCGAGATCCGCGGTGCACGACGACATGAACCGGGTGGCCTTCTTTGATCAGCAGCGCGATCGCGTCGGTGAGCTGTACTTCGCCGCCGGCCCCGCGGTCGATGCGCCGCAACGCGTCGAAAACGGCACGGTCGAGCACGTAGCGGCCCGCCGCCGCATACATCGACGGGGCGTCGGCGGCCTTGGGCTTTTCGACCATGCCATTGACTTTCAGCACGTCGGAGTTGCCGTCGCCGGCGATGGGCTCGACATCGAAAACACCGTAGGCACTGATCTCTTCGGGCGTGACCTCGATTGCGCACAACACGGAGCCGCCGTACTGGGCGCGCACCTTGCACATCGTCTCCAGCACGCCGGTCGGCAGCACCAAGTCGTCGGGCAGCAGCACCATGACGGCGTCCTCGTCGGGCGCCAGCGTTGGCTCCACGCAACTGATCGCGTGACCCAAGCCGAGCGGCTCGGCCTGCACCACCGACTCGACCTTGATCAGCGCCGGCGCGCGACGCACCTTGGCCAGCATGGCTTTCTTGCCTCGGGCTTCCAGCGTGCCCTCGAGCACCAGGTCCTCGACGAAGTGCGCGACGACACCGTCCTTGCCCTCGGAGGTGATGATGATCAGCCGCTCGGCGCCGGCGGCGGCCGCTTCTTCGGCGACCAGCTCGATACCGGGCGTATCGACCACGGGCAGCAGCTCTTTGGGCACCGTCTTGGTCGCCGGCAGAAAACGGGTGCCCAGACCGGCCGCGGGGACGATCGCCGTGTACGGGATCCGCACTTCATCTGGCCGTGACATCGTTCACACCATAGCGCTCATAGGGTTTGCCGCCGCTGCATGGCAGGCCGAATACCCGTGCTGTCATCGTTGATGCATGACCCCGTCGAGCAAGGCCGCATTGCGCGAGCAGGTGCTGGCGGCTCGGCGTTGTGTTGCCGAGGACGTTCGTGCCGCTGAGGCGCGAATGCTCAACGAGCAGCTGGTGCTCGCGGTGAGCAGCGGCAGCACCGTCTGCGCGTATGTGCCGGTGGGCACCGAGCCGGGATCCGTCGAATTGCTGGACATGTTGCAGGGACGCTCGCGGCGGGTGCTGTTGCCGGTTGCGCGCACTACCGCCGACGGCACTCCGATGCGGCTGCGATGGGCCGAGTACCGGCCCGGCGAACTCGTGGTAAGCCGCTGGGGCCTGCTCGAGCCGCCCGAGCCGTGGCTGCCGGAGTCGGTTTTGGCCGAGGCCGAAATGGTGGTGGTCCCGGCGCTGGCCGTCGATCATCGGGGCGCGCGGCTGGGCCGGGGCGGCGGCTTCTACGACCGCTCGCTGGACGACAGGAACCCGCAAGCACGCCTGATCGCGATGGTGCGCGACATAGAGTTCGTCGACGAATTACCGGCCGATCCGCACGACGTGCCGATGACTCACGTGATCACCCCGGAGCGCGGGGTTTTGACGCTGCGGGCCCACGATCGGGCCCGGGAATGAGACCGGTTTCACGGCTGTTTTAGCACTCAAGCACTGTAGAGTGCTAACGAAGTTTATTTGACGGAGGTTTTCCCAGTGCCGACCTACAGCTACGCGTGCACCGAGTGCGGCGACCGCTTTGACGTTGTGCAGGCCTTCACTGACGACACGTTGACCACCTGCGAGAAATGCTCGGGCCGGCTGCGCAAGCTGTTCAACTCCGTCGGCGTGGTGTTCAAGGGCAGCGGCTTCTACCGCACCGACAGCCGCGAGTCGGGCAAGAAAGCGGCGGCTTCGAGCAACGGCTCGTCGACCAACGGCTCGGGATCGAGCGAAAGCTCCGGGTCGAGCGACAAGTCCGCCTCCAGCGAGAAATCCAGCTCGAGCGACAAGTCCACCTCCAGCGAGAAGTCGACGAGTTCGGCATCGTCGGCCGCGGCCTCTTCCAGCTAGCGGGTTATCCACAGCGCGTATCCCTGACGGGAACTTTCGGAAGCGCAGTGCGCTTACCGTGGCGGCGTGGGGGAACCGTCGCTGAATCCAGCGCTGTTGCGCCGGGTATCGACGTCACTGCGCCCGGACTGGACCCGGACCGTGCTGGCGCGCCGAGTGGCGGCGGGCGGGCTCGTCGTGCTCGCCGGCGTCGCGGCACTGCGCTCGAATCCCGACGGTGATCGCGTCGACGTAGTGGTGGCCACCCGCGACCTCACTCCCGGCGCGGCCCTGACGGCCGACGACGTTCGAGTCGAAAAGCGTTTAGCGACAACACTTCCCGACGGATCACAAACCGATCCGGGCGTCGTGGTCGGTTCGATGCTGGCCGGTCCGACGCGTCGGGGCGAGGTGCTTACCGATGTCCGATTGCTGGGCAGCCGCCTGGCCGAGTCGACCGCCGGGCCCGGCGCCCGCATCGTGCCGCTGCACCTGGCCGACGGCGCACTGATCGATCTCGTTCGCGCCGGCGACGTCGTCGACGTGCTGGCCGCACCGCCCACGGATTCGCAGCCGGGCACCCAGCCGGTCAGCAAGGTGGTGGCAACCGACGCCGTCGTCGTGCTCGTATCGCCCAAGCAGAAAGTCCAGGCCGCAGACGGCGACCGCGTAGTGTTGGTTGCGCTGCCGGCTCGCGTGGCGAACACCGTGGCAGGCTCGGTCCTGGGGCAGGCCGTGACCCTCACCCTGCACTGAGGACCTGGCTGCCGCTCGCCACACAACCCGCAGCAAACTATGTCCAGCCCAGAAAGGACGTCGGAATGCTCAAGGGGTTCAAAGAGTTTCTCGCGCGGGGCAATATCGTCGACCTTGCCGTCGCGGTGGTCATCGGTACGGCGTTCACCGCGTTGGTCACCAAGTTCACCGACAGCATCATCACGCCGTTGATCAATCGGATCGGCGTCAACCAGAAGTCCGACGTCGGCGCCCTGAAGATCAGCATCGGCGGCGGACAGACCATCGACCTGAACGTCCTGCTGTCGGCCGCGATCAACTTCGTCCTGGTCGCCTCGGTGGTGTACTTCCTGGTCGTGCTGCCCTACAACACATTGCGCAAGCGCGGCGAGGTCGAGCAGGCCGACGACGCCCAGATCGTCTTGCTGACGGAGATCCGCGACTTGCTCGGGCAGACCAATGGAGAGGTCCCGGCGGGCAAGCACGGCGGGGTCAGCACAACACCGCCGCCCGAGCACGGGCCGCGCGCGGACGCCGAATCGCAGTGAAATTCCGCGGCTGAAGCGGAGCGGAAACCGCGCCGAGCGACTTTAGATCTCGAGGCTGGATAACTGCCCGATGATCTGAGCAGCGAGCGGATTCAGCGTCGCCATACCGTCGCGCACCGCGTAACGCGAACCCGCGAGGTTGACCACCAACGTGCTTCCGGACACGCCGGCCAGACCACGGGACAAGCCGGCGTCGATGATGCCCGCGGACAATCCGGACGCGCGCACGGCCTCGGCAATGCCGAGTATTTCCCGGTCCAGAATCTCGACGGTCGCCTCCGGGGTGACATCCCGCGGGGTCACTCCGGTCCCACCGACGGAGACGACCAGATCCACCCCGCCGATCACCGCGGTGTTCAGCGCGTTGCGGATCTCGACCTCGTCGGCCGAGACCGCGACAACTCCGTCGACGACGAATCCCGCCTCGGTCAGCAGCTCAGTGACCAGCGGCCCACTGTGATCTTCTTCGTCCCCGTGGGCGGTGCGATCGTCGACGACCACAACCAGAGCCCGGCCGACTACCAATTCCGCACCCGTTTCCATGGGTGCAACCGTATATGCGAGCTCGGAGATCGGCTCATCGACTCTCATCACTGATCCGCCTTGCCCAGGGTGACCTGCACGGTCCGGCTGCCACCGCCGGGATCGGAGAAGGTCAGCGATACCTTGTCGCCCGGCGCCTTGGACCGCACCGCGGCAACCAGGGCGTCGGCACTGTTGATCGGACGGTCGTCGACCTTGGTGACGACCACGTTCTTGGGCACTCCCGCGTTCGCGGCCGCACCGCCCTGCACGACGTCGACGACCTTGGCGCCCGGTGTGCTCTTGTCGCTGGTCACCTGTACGCCCAGCGACGCATGTGAGGCCTTGCCGGTGCTGATCAACTCGTCCGCGATCCGCTTGGCCTGGTCGACCGGAATCGCGAAGCCCAGCCCGATCGAACCGCTCTGGGCGTCGGGTGAATCGGAACCCAGGGTGGCAATCGCGGAATTGACGCCGACCAGCTGGCCGTTCAGGTTGACCAGCGCACCACCGGAGTTGCCCGGGTTGATGGCCGCATCGGTCTGAATCGCGTCCAGAACCGTGTTCTGGTTACCGGACTCACCGGTCGTCGAGACCGGTCGGTTCAAGGCGCTGATGATCCCGGTGGTCACGGTGCCGGACAAGCCCAGCGGGGAGCCGATCGCCATAACCGGCTGGCCGACCCGCACATCCGACGAGGAGCCCATCGCGATGGGGGTCAGTCCGGACACACCCGACACGCGGATGACCGCGATGTCACTCGTGGGATCGGCACCCACCACCGTGAACGGTGCGGTGCGGCCGTCGGAGAACGTCACGGTCGTTTTCGGTGTCGGACCACCCGGCCCGCCGGGCGTCGGCGCACCGGGCGTCGGCGCGCCGGGCGTCGGTCCACTTGGTCCACCCGGTCCACCCGGTCCACCCGGTCCTTTCGGAGGGGCGGCGGCGGCCGCGATGACGTGGTTGTTGGTCAGAATCAGCCCGTCGGACGACAAGATGACGCCGGAGCCCTCTTCTGACGCGCGACCGATATCGGTCTCCAGCATGACGACGCTGGGCACCACCTTTGCGGCAACCTGCTCGACGGTGCCGGGCGCCATGTTGGCCGCCGGAACGCCAGGCGTGGCCCCCGAGGGTCCGCTGCCACCGCTGGCGATTGTGGAGTGCGTACCGAGTTCCACGACCGTTGCCGCGGCGCCACCGATTCCGGCCGACACCACCGCGATCGCCAGCGCGCCTACCGTCAACAGACCGGCGCGGGAACGCTTCTCCGGCCCGCGCGGGGGGAGCATCGGCGGCAGCATGCCGGGCATCGGACCCGTCCCGGTCCCTCCGGGAATCGGACCCGCGCCCGTACCACCGGGGATCCGCCCCGGCCCGGTACCGCCGGGAATCGCACCCGACCCGGTGTCGCCGAACGGCTCGTAGGGCCGGCGGTATTGCGTCGTCTGCGACGGTTGCGACTGCTGCCCCTGTTGGTACCGCCAGTCGTACGGCTGGTTGTACGGTTGCTGCTGCCCTTGGGCATACGCGGGCGCTACCGGCTGGCTAGGCGCGCTACGGTATCCCGGTTGCTGCGGCGGTGGCGAATACCTCGGGTCATTCGTCATGTCGCTAAGTCGCTCTTCCTCTAATTCGGGGTGCTATCGAGCTCGACTTGGCTCGATTTCCAACACTAACTGCAACTATCTTGCGCGCGCGGACTGAGAGTCCACTGAGATAACGTTCGTCGTATCCCGAGAGTTCGCTGCATCGCCATCCGTGGGTACGGCGGGGTCGGTCTTGGCGCTGTTCGCGTCACCCTCTGTGTCGGTCCCGGCCGTCGAATACGTCGAAACCGGCAATGGCCGGCCGGGTAGCAGCACGTAAATCGATGTTCCCGGGGGATGGCTTCCCGAAACGGTGTCTTCGACGCGCAGCAATCCGCCGTGGTTGAGCACCACCTGCTTGACGATGGCCAGCCCCAGTCCCGAACCCGGCAGGGCCCGCGCCGTCGTCGACCGGTAGAAGCGTTCGAACACCAGGCGCCGCTCGTGCGGTGGGATCCCCGGGCCGTGGTCGGAGACCACCAGCTCGGCGTGCGACGGGTCGAGCTGGCGCATCCGGACACCGACGCGGGCGCCCGGTGGGCTCCACTTGGCGGCGTTGTCCATCAGGTTCAGCGCCGCGCGCGAGAGCCCGGCCGCGTCGCCGTAGACCTGCCACGGCATCACGTCGACGTCGAAGTGGATGTCGTTGCGCCGCCGCCTGACTCGTTCCAGACTCCGGTCGATGACCTCGGACATGTCGACCGGCTCGTGCACCACCTGCCCGGCGTCGTCTCGGGTGAGGTCCACCAAATCGCCTACCAGAGTGGACAATTCCTCGATCTGCGCCAGCACATCGGAACGCAGGTCGACCATCTCCTGTTCGGGCAGCCGCGGGGCGCCCGGTTCCATGGACGCCATCAGCAGTTCGACGTTGGTCCGCAGCGACGTCAGCGGAGTGCGTAATTCGTGCCCGGCATCGGTGACCAGCCGGGCCTGCCGTTCCCGGGACTCGGCCAGCGCCCGCAGCATCAAGTTGAATGCCTCAGTGAGCCTTGCCAATTCGTCACTGCCGAAGACCGGGATGGGCCGCAGGTCGTCGGTGCGGGCCACCCGCTCGGCCGCTTCGGTCAGGCGAGCGACCGGCCGCAGCCCAGCCCGGGTGACCATCCCGCCGGCCACGGCGGCAACGGCCACCCCGATGCCGCCGACGATCAGCAGCACCCAGCGCAGTTTGGTCATCACCGCTTCGGTGGGCTTGAGGCTCTTCGAGATCAGCAGCGAACTGCCGTTGGGCAGGTGGATGGCCAGGATTCGCTGGTCGTAAGCGGTGCGACGAGACATGAACAAGTCGCCGCGGATGACCGCCTTCTCCGGCGAATCGACCGGCAGGGTCTGCCCGGGCTGTTGCGCGGTGTAGATCGAGTGGCCGGGATTCACCAGCATCGCGTTGACGTCCGAATACGCGGTGCCCTCGATGGCCTTTGCCGGGTCGGCGGCCAGCGAACCACTGGCGATCAGCAGCTGTGCCCGGCTGTCCAGCTGGTTGTCGATGTCGCTATAGAGCGCCGCCGCGACGACCGCGTAGACGGCGAATGCCATCAGCACGACAACCATGGCCACCATCGACATCGCCAGCAACATCACCCGCCACCGCAGCGACAACGAACTGGAAGCTCGCAGCGGTGCGTGCCGACGTCGTTGGGACCGAATCATCAGGGCGGCGTCTCCCGAAGGACATAGCCCACACCCCGCACGGTGTGGATCAGTCGCGGCTCACCGTCGGCTTCGGTTTTGCGGCGCAGGTACCCGACGTAGACCTCCAGCGCATTGCCCGAGGTGGGAAAGTCGAATCCCCACACCTCTTCGAGGATGCGGCTGCGGGTGAGCACGCGGCGCGGATTGGCGATCAGCATCTCCAGCAGCGCGAACTCCGTGCGGGTCAGGCTGATCCGGCGATGTCCACGGGTCACTTCACGGGTCACCGGGTCCAGGGCCAGGTCGGAGAACGTCATCGCCACCGACTCGGCGTCGTCATCGGGTTTGGTGCGGCGTAGCAGCGCCCGCACCCGGGCCAGCAGCTCCTCGAGGGCGAAGGGCTTGGGCAGGTAGTCGTCCGCACCGGCGTCCAGGCCGGCGACCCGCTCGGACACCGAATCGCGGGCGGTAAGCACCAGGATGGGCAGGTCGTCGCCGGTGCTGCGCAGGTGACGGCAGACCTCGAGACCGTCCAGCCGCGGCATCATCACATCCAAGACGAGCGCGTCGGGCCGGTCGCTGGAGATGATCTCCAGCGCCTCCACCCCGTCATGAGCCAACTCGACGGAGTAGCCGTTGAAGGAAAGCGACCTGCGCAGCGATTCGCGGACCGCGCGATCGTCATCGACGACAAGAATGCGCACGGCCACCAGTTTCGTCCTAGGGCCTGAGAGCGACCTGAGAGGCGCGCCGGTTATTTGCCGAGATTAGCGTCGGTCGAGATCGATCAGGCCCAGGCGAGCCGCCTTGAGCAGTCGACGCGGCACCTTGTGCTTCTGGCCGGCCACCGTCACGCCGACGAGCTCGGTCTTTTCGGCCTTCCACTGCGAGCGGCGGCTACGGGTATTCGAGCGCGACATCCTGCGCTTGGGTACGGCCATGGTTCGGGCCTTCTCCTCGGTGTGGGGTTTCGGGTCGTGTGCGTCGCGCGGCATGACCTGTGCGGCCGGCGGCGACGATTGCCCTCAAGAATAGTCGGTGACCTGCTGGTCGCCAAAACGGGCCGTCCGGCCTGCGCGGCTATGACACCAGCGCCGAGGCGGGCATCCTTGACGTGACACCGGCGGTACCCGCTAACCTACCGGGTGGTTGGTTGGTCGAGCACCGGTAATTCGTGAATGGAGGACGCCAATGGCCTCTGCTTCTGGCAGGACCGGTGCTGTCCGGATCGCGAACTGCTCGGGGTTTTACGGCGACCGGCTGTCGGCGATGCGCGAGATGCTGACCGGCGGCGACGTGGACTACGTCACCGGCGACTATCTGGCCGAGCTCACCATGCTCATCCTGGGCCGCGACCGGATGAAACACCCCGAGCGCGGCTACGCCAAGACCTTCCTGACCCAGCTCGAGGACTGCCTGGGCGAGGCCCGCGACCGCGGGGTGCGCATCGTGGCCAACGCCGGCGGCCTGAACCCCGCCGGGCTGGCCGAGGCTATCCGCGCCCTGGCCGAGCGCCTGGGCATCGCCGCCCGCATCGCCCACGTCGAGGGCGACGACCTAGCGCCGCGCGCGGCGGAACTCGGGCTGGGCACACCGCTGACGGCCAACGCCTACCTGGGCGCGTGGGGCATCGTGGACTGCCTGGGCGACGGAGCCGACGTCGTCGTCACCGGCCGGGTCACCGACGCGTCGGTGATCGTCGGGGCGGCGGCCGCGCATTTCGGTTGGGGCCGCACCGACTACAACGAGCTCGCCGGCGCGGTGGTCGCCGGCCACGTCATCGAATGCGGCGTGCAGGCCACCGGCGGCAACTACGCGTTCTTCACCGAGGTGCCCGACCTGTCCTACGCCGGTTTCCCGCTGGCCGAGGTCAACGCCGACGGGTCGTCGGTGATCACCAAGCACGCCGGCACCGGCGGTCTGGTCAGCGTCGACACCGTCACCGCGCAGCTGCTCTACGAGATCACCGGCGCCCGCTACGCCAACCCGGACGTCACGGCCCGGATGGACACCGTCGAGCTGTCCGCGGACGGCCCGGACCGGGTGCGCATCAGCGGTGTGGCCGGTGAGCCGCCGCCACCCACACTCAAGGTGTCGCTCAACAGCATTGGCGGATTCCGCAACGCGATGACCTTCGTGTTGACCGGTCTGGACATCGAGGCCAAGGCCGAGCTGGTACGCCGGCAACTCGAGGCCGGGCTCACCGTCAAGCCCGCCGAGCTTCAGTGGACGCTGGCCCGCACCGATCACCCCGATGCCGACAGCGAGCAAGCCGCCAGCGCGCTGCTGAGCTGCGTGGTCCGCGACCCGGACCCCGCCAATGTCGGGCGCCAATTCTCCTCGGCAGCAGTGGAATTGGCGCTCGCGAGTTATCCGGGCTTCCACGTGACCGCCCCGCCAGCCGATGGCCAGGTCTACGGGGTCTTCACCGCGGGCTTCGTCGAAGCCACCGCGGTGCCGCACGTTGCGGTGCACGCCGACGGCACCCGCATCGATATCCCCTGCGCCACTGACACTTTGGAGTTATCCCCCGCCGCTGTCCCGCCGCTGCCCGAACCACTGCCGGCTGGGCCGGTGCGGCGGGTACCGTTGGGCCGCATCGCCGGCGCCCGCAGCGGCGACAAGGGCGGCTCGGCCAACGTCGGGGTGTGGGTGCGTACCGAGGACCAATGGCGTTGGCTGGCCAACACATTGACCGTCGACCTGCTCAAGGAGTTGCTGCCCGAAGCGGCGGACTTCGACGTCACCCGTTACGTGCTGCCCAACCTGCGCGCGGTGAACTTCGTGATCGAGGGCATCCTCGGTCAGGGCGTCGCCTACCAAGCGCGGTTCGACCCCCAGGCCAAGGGGCTGGGCGAATGGTTGCGCAGCCGCCACGTCGACATCCCGGAAGGGCTTTTGTGAATCTTTGGAACACGCCTGAGCGCGAACAGCTGCGAAAGACGGTGCGCTCGTTCACCGAACGCGAGATCCTGCCCCACGTCGACGAGTGGGAGCGCACCGGCGACCTGCCGCGCGACCTACACCGTCGCGCCGGGGCAGCCGGGCTGTTGGGCGCCGGGCTGCCCGAAGCGGTCGGCGGTGGTGGCGGCGACGGCGCCGACGCGGTGCTCATCTGCGAGGAGTTCCACCAGGCCGGTGCCCCCGGCGGCGTCTTCGCATCGCTGTTCACCTGTGGCATCGCGGTGCCGCACATGATCGCCTCGGGCGATCAGCGGCTGATCGAGGAGTTCGTACGCCCGACGTTGACCGGCGACAAGATCGGATCGCTGGCCATCACCGAACCCGGCGGCGGTTCGGATGTCGGGCATTTGCGCACCAACGCGGTGCGCGACGGCGACCACTATGTGGTCAACGGCGCCAAGACCTACATCACCTCCGGGGTGCGCGCCGATTACGTCGTGACCGCGGTGCGCACCGGCGGCCCCGGCGCAGCTGGGGTTTCGCTGCTGGTGGTCGAGAAGGGCACACCCGGCTTCGAGGTCAGCCGCAAGCTGGACAAGATGGGCTGGCGGTCGTCGGACACCGCCGAGCTGTCCTACACCGACGTCCGTGTGCCGGTGGCCAACCTGGTGGGCGCCGAGAACAGCGGATTCGCCCAGATCGCGCAGGCTTTCGTGTCCGAACGCATCGGCCTTGCCGCACAAGCGTATTCGAGTGCACAGCGTTGCCTGGACATCACCGTGCAATGGTGTCGCGACCGCGAGACGTTCGGGCGCCCGCTGATTTCGCGACAGTCGGTGCAGAACACCTTGGCCGAGATGGCCCGCCGCATCGACGTTGCCCGCGTTTATTCACGCCATGTGGTGGAGCGCCAGCTCGCCGGCGAGTCGAATCTGATCCCTGAGGTCTGCTTCGCCAAGAACACGGCCGTCGAGGCCGGCGAATGGGTGGCCAACCAGGCCGTTCAGCTCTTCGGCGGCATGGGCTACATGGCCGAATCCGAAGTCGAACGCCAATACCGGGACATGCGGATCCTCGGCATTGGCGGCGGAACCACCGAAATCCTCACCGCACTGTCCGCCAAACTCTTGGGATTCCAATCATGACCGTGCTGCAGTCCACTCTCGACCCGAAAGCCGACACCTACTCCGCCGCGGCCGAAACCATGGTCGCCAAGCTCGCCGAGATCGACATCGAGCACGACAAGGCACTCGCGGGCGGCGGAGCGAAATACGTGGAGCGCCACCACTCGCGCGGCAAGCTCACCGCGCGGGAGCGCATCGAACTGCTGGTGGACCCCGATTCGCCGTTCCTGGAGTTGAGCCCGTTGGCCGCCTACGGCAGCTCCTTCACCCTGGGGGCGAGCGTGGTGGTCGGCATCGGCGCGGTCGAGGGCGTCGAGTGCCTGATCGTCGCCAACGACCCGACCGTCAAGGGCGGCACCAGCAACCCCTGGACGCTGAAAAAGATCCTGCGGGCCAACCAGATCGCTTTACAGAACCGGCTGCCCGTCGTGTCGCTGGTGGAGTCCGGCGGCGCCGACCTGCCCACCCAGAAAGAGATCTTCGTCCCCGGCGGGCAGATGTTCCGCGACCTGACCCGGCTGTCGGCCGCGGGCATTCCGACCATCGCGCTCGTCTTCGGCAACTCCACTGCCGGCGGCGCCTACATCCCCGGCATGTCCGACCACGTGGTGATGATCAAGGAACGATCGAAGGTGTTCCTGGCCGGTCCCCCACTGGTGAAGATGGCCACCGGCGAGGAATCCGACGACGAATCGCTCGGCGGCGCCGAAATGCACGCTCGCACCTCGGGTCTGGCCGACTACTTCGCCGTCGACGAGCTGGACGCGATCCGCATCGGGCGCCGGGTCGTCGCCCGGCTGAACTGGCGCAAGCTCGGGCCGGAGCCGCGGCCGGTGACCGAGCCGCTGTTCGACGCCGAGGAGCTGATCGGCATCGTGTCGTCGGATCTGCGCATCCCGTTCGATCCGCGGGATGTCATCGCGCGCATCGTCGACGGCTCCGAATTCGACGAGTTCAAGCCGATGTACGGCTCGTCGCTGGTGACCGGCTGGGCGACGCTGTGCGGCTATCCGATCGGCATCCTGGCCAACCATCGCGGTGTGCTGTTCAGCGAGGAATCGCAGAAGGCCACCCAATTCATCCAGCTGGCCAACCGCTACGACACGCCACTGTTGTTCTTGCACAACACCACCGGATACATGGTCGGCAAGGACTATGAAGAGGGCGGCATGATCAAGCACGGGTCGATGATGATCAACGCCGTCTCCAATTCGACGGTCCCGCACATCTCGCTGCTGATCGGCGCGTCCTACGGCGCGGGCCACTACGGCATGTGCGGGCGGGCGTATGACCCGCGCTTCCTGTTCGCCTGGCCCAGCGCCAAATCCGCCGTCATGGGCGGTGTCCAGCTGGCCGGCGTGCTGTCGATCGTGAGCCGCGCTGCTGCCGAAGCACGCGGGCAGCAGGTCGACGAAGACGCCGACGCCGCGATGCGGGCCGCTGTCGAGGGACAGATCGAAGCCGAGTCGCTGCCCATGGTCTTATCCGGCATGCTCTACGACGACGGGGTGATCGACCCCCGCGATACCCGCACGGTATTGGGAATGTGTCTGTCCGCCATCGCGAATGGCCCGATCAAGGGGACGTCGAACTTCGGCGTCTTCCGGATGTGAGCCCCATGGGAATCACTCGAGTGCTGGTTGCCAACCGCGGCGAGATCGCCCGCCGGGTCTTCGCCACCTGCCGGCGACTCGGCCTGAGCACCGTCGCGGTCTACACCGACCCGGACGCCGCGGCCGCGCACGTCGCCGAGGCCGACTTGCACGTGCGGCTGGAGAAGACCAACGACTATCTCAACGCCGAGGCCATCATCGCTGCCGCCCGTGCCGCGGGCGCCGACGCCGTGCACCCCGGCTACGGATTCCTTTCGGAGAACGCCGACTTCGCGGCCGCCGTCACAGACGCGGGCCTGACCTGGGTCGGGCCGCCGGTGGACGCGGTGCGGGCGATGGGCTCCAAGATCGAATCCAAGAAACTGATGGCCTCGGCCGGGGTGCCGGTGCTCGACGAACTCGACCCCGACTCGGTCACGCAGGCGCAGCTGCCGGTGCTGGTCAAGGCGTCGGCGGGCGGTGGTGGCCGCGGGATGCGCGTGGTCCGCGAGTTGTCTTCTCTGGCAGGCGAAGTCGCCGCGGCCCAGCGCGAAGCGCAGTCCGCCTTCGGCGATCCGACCGTGTTCTGCGAGCGCTACCTGCCGACCGGCCACCATGTTGAGGTTCAGGTGCTCGCCGACTCTCACGGCACCGTCTGGGCCGTCGGGGAGCGGGAATGCTCGATTCAGCGGCGCCACCAGAAGATCATCGAAGAGGCGCCCTCGCCGTTGGTGGAACGCATTCCGGGCATGCGGGCCAAGCTGTTCGATGCCGCCCGGCTGGCCGCCAGTGCGATCGGCTACGCCGGCGCCGGCACGGTGGAGTTCCTCGCCGACGACGACGGTGAGTTCTTCTTCCTGGAAATGAACACCCGGCTGCAGGTCGAGCACCCGGTCACCGAAGAAACTACCGGGCTCGACCTCGTCGAACTGCAGCTCGCGGTCGCCGACGGCGACCGTCTGGATACCGAACCTCCCGCTGCCCAAGGCCATTCGATTGAGGCCCGGCTCTATGCCGAAGATCCGGCACGCGGCTGGCAGCCGCAAGCCGGCCTGGTGCACGCCTTCGACGTGCCGGGCACCCGGGCACGGTTCGACTCGCTTGCGCAGCGCACCGGAATCCGGTTGGACTCCGGCATTGTCGGCGGATCGACCGTGTCGATTCATTACGACCCGATGCTGGCCAAGGTCATCTCGTACGCGCCGACGCGCCGTCTTGCCGCGCTGGTGCTCGCCGACGCGTTGGCCCGCACGCGACTGCACGGGCTGCGCACCAACCGCGAGCTATTGGTCACCGTGCTGCGGCATCCGGCATTCCTCGACGGTGCCACCGACACCGCGTTTTTCGACACCCACGGCCTGGCGCAGCTGTCGGCGCCGCTGGGCGACGAAGGCGTGGTGCGTTTGTCGGCGATCGCCGCTGCGCTCGCCGAGGCCGCGCACAATCGCGCGACCGCTGCCGCGTTCGGCTCGATGCCCAGCGGCTGGCGAAACCTGACCTCGGGGTATCAGGTCGAGACGTACTCCGACGACGAGGACAACGAGCACTGCGTCGAATACCGGTTCACCAGAACAGGATTGGTGCTGGCCGGCGATGAGCCGGTGCAACTGGTCTCGTCGGCACCCGACGAGGTCGTCCTCGCCGACGCCAACGGGGTGGCGTGCAGATTCGCGGTTGCCCGTTATGGCCGGGACGTCTACGTCGACTCGGCGCGTGGGCCGGTTCATTTGGACGCGGTGCCCCGGTTCCCCGAGCCGGGTTCCTCCGTAGCCAAGGGGTCGCTGGTGGCGCCCATGCCCGGCAACGTCATCCGGCTCGGCGCGCAGGTGGGTGACAGCGTCACGACCGGTCAGCCGCTGATCTGGCTGGAGGCGATGAAGATGGAGCACACCATCACCGCGCCGTCCGATGGCGTGCTCAGCTCACTGCACGTCACGACCGGTCAGCAAGTCGAAGTCGGCGCCGTCCTGGCAATAGTCGAGGCGCCCGGCGACACCCTCTCAGAAAATGGCCAAGCAAAAGGAGATGCTTAAATGACCGATACCAGCTTCATCGAAAGCGAGGAGCGCCGGGCGCTGCGCAAGTCGGTGGCCGCGTGGGCGTCCAACTATGGCAGCGAGTACTACCTGGCGAAGGCACGCGCACACGAGCACACCGATGAATTGTGTTCCGAGGCAGGCAAGCTCGGCTTCCTCGGCGTGAACCTGCCGGAGGAATACGGTGGCGGTGGTGCCGGAATGTATGAGCTGTCGCTGGTCATGGAGGAAATGGCCGCCGCCGGCAGCGCGCTGCTGCTGATGGTGGTCTCGCCGGCGATCAACGGCACGATCATCAGCAAGTTCGGCACCGAAGAGCAGAAGAAGCGCTGGATTCCTGGTATCGCCGACGGAACGATCACCATGGCATTCGCGATCACCGAACCCGACGCCGGATCCAATTCGCACAAGATCACCACCACCGCGCGCCGCGACGGCAGCGACTGGATCCTGAAGGGGCAGAAGGTCTACATCTCCGGTATCGACCAGGCGCAGGCGGTACTGGTCGTCGCCCGCTCCGAGGAGGCCAAGACCGGAAAGCTGCGCCCGGCGCTGTTCGTGGTGCCCACCGATTCCCCCGGGTTCACCTACACCCCCATCGAGATGGAGCTGATCAGCCCCGAACGCCAGTTCCAGGTTTTCCTGGACGACGTCCGGCTGCCCGCCGATGCGCTCGTCGGCGCCGAAGATGCCGCGATCGCACAGCTTTTCGCGGGTCTGAACCCGGAGCGGATCATGGGTGCGGCCAGCTCGGTGGGCATGGGCCGGTTCGCCCTCGAGAAGGCCGCCGACTATGTCAAGACCCGACAGGTGTGGGGGACGCCGATCGGCGCGCACCAAGGGCTGTCACATCCGTTGGCGCAGTGCCACATTGAGGTCGAACTGGCCAAGCTGATGTTGCAGAAGGCCGCCACGCTCTACGACAGCGGTGACGACGCGGGCGCGGCCGAGGCCGCCAATATGGCCAAATACGCTGCGGCCGAGGCGGCTACCCGCTCGGTGGATCAGGCCGTGCAGTCGATGGGCGGCAACGGGCTGACCAAGGAGTACGGCGTTGCGGCCATGCTGACTTCGGCCCGGCTGGGCCGGATCGCTCCGGTCAGCCGCGAGATGGTGTTGAACTTCGTCGCGCAGACATCCCTGGGCCTGCCCCGAAGCTACTGAAGCCCTGCTGATGGACACGCTTGTCGAATACGCCGGACCGGACGCCGTCGCGGGTCCATTCGCCCGGCTCACGCTGAACTCGCCGCACAACCGCAACGCGCTGTCGACCACTCTGGTCAGCCAATTGCACCAGGGCCTGCGCGATGCGGCGGCGGACCCGGGTGTGCGGGTGGTGGTGCTCGGCCACGCCAGCGGCACGTTCTGCGCCGGCGCCGATCTCAGCGAGGCCGGTGGCGGCAACCCTTTCGACATGGCCGCGGCGCGGGCCAAGGAGATGACCGCATTGCTGCGCGCCATCGTCTCCGCGCCGCTGCCGGTCATCGCCGCCGTCAACGGCCATGTTCGCGCGGGCGGATTCGGCTTGGTCGGCGCCTGTGACATCGCGGTGGCGGGGCCGCGCAGCACCTTCGCGCTGACCGAGGCGCGTATCGGTGTCGCCCCGTCGATCATCTCGCTGACGCTGCTACCCAAACTGTCGCCGCGGGCGGCCGCCCGCTACTATCTCACCGGCGAGACGTTCGACGCCGGCGTGGCCGCCGAGATCGGATTGGTGACGATGGCAGCCGACGATGTGGACGCCGCGGTGGCGAAACTGGTCGCCGACATGGGCCGCGGGTCACCCCAGGGTCTGGCGGCATCAAAGGCACTGACGACGTCGGCCGTGCTCGAACGATTCGACCGCGACGCCGAACGGCTTACCGAGGAATCTGCCCGGCTGTTCGTCTCCGACGAAGCGCGCGAAGGCATGCTGGCGTTCCTGCAAAAACGTCCACCCAGTTGGGCGCCGCCCGCCGCCGACGACACCGGCCACAATTAACCCGCGCGTAGGAGGATGGTTGCGATTTAGCCAACCCTCTTGCAGCAAGAGTGGGACGTCGTACGCTCGTGGGTGATGAGCGATTCGGCGCAGCACAATGCGAAGGAAGCCCGCGGCGATTTGTCTCGGGCGGCCGATACCGATCGCATCCAAATCGCGCAATTGCTGGCCTATGCGGCTGAGCAGGGCCGCCTGCAGCTCAAAGACTACGAAGATCGTTTGACCAGGGCCTATGCGGCGACAACATACGAAGAGCTGGATCGGTTGCGGGCCGACTTGCCGGGTGCACCGTTAAGTCCACGCCGGGGCGGAAAACAGAATCCGGCGCCGTCGACCCTGCTGCTTGCCCTGTTGAGCGGATTCGAGCGGCGCGGGCGATGGAACGTGCCGAGGAAGCTGACCACGTTCACGCTGTGGGGCAGCGGGGTGGTGGATCTGCGCTACGCCGATTTCACGTCGACCGAGGTTGACATCCACGTGGTGTCGATCATGGGTGCCCAGCACATCCTGCTGCCGCCGGAGGTCAACGTCGAGATCCGCGGCCGCGGCGTGATGGGCGGCTTCGACCGCAATATCGTGGGCCAAGGCACGCCGGGCGCGCCGCGAGTGAACATCCACGGCTTCTCGCTGTGGGGCGGTGTGGGCATCAAACGCAAAGCCCGCCGACCCCACCAGTAACCCGACGCGCATTCGCCCGGTCAGCCACCTTGCCCGCGACTGCGGTACGGAAAGCTCATTCAGTCGGTGCCCCCGATGCTCACGGGCATGGAGCGAATTCTCGCTGACCGCCACAACGGGCTGGCGCAGCCGGGTAACGCGCTAGCGGCGGCGCCGGGAGCGCAGGTAGTCGCCGACCACCGCGGCTCCCAGGCCGTCGAGGTCGGGCACCACGACACGTCCCTCGACCCGTCGGGCGACCTGGTCGATAAACCGCGCGAGGCCGGGGTCGCTGCCCAGCCGGAAGATGGTGATCTGTGCGCCCAGCCGCGCCATGTCGTCGAACCCGCGCACGGTGTGGGCGATGGTCCGCGGATGCGGCGGGTAGTCGAAGAACACCGACGAGCCCTCCCCGTCGACGTCCTCGAGGTGCGCGGTCGGTTCACCGTCGGTCACCACCAGCACGACGGGTTGCGCGTTGGGGTGCCGGCGCAGATGACGGCCCGCAAGTGCCAGCGCGTGATGCAGGTTGGTGCCCTGCTCGTAGACCCCTTCCAGGCCGGTGAGCTCAGCGGCGGTCACGGTCCGGGCATAGCGGCCAAAGGCGATGATCTGCAAGGCATCCGAGCGAAACCGGGTGGCGATCAGATGGTTGAGCGCGAGCGCCGTCTGTTTCATCGGCAGCCAGCGATTCTCCATCACCATGGAGAACGAGGTATCGACCAGCAGCGCCACCGCGGCCTGGGTGCGGGTTTCGGTTTCGGAAATCTCGACGTCGTCGACGGAGATGCGGATCGGGCCGGCCGGACCGTCGAGGGTCGCGGTTCCCGCCTGCCGCAGTACCGCGTTGGTCAGCGTGCGGGGGATGTTCCACGGCTCGGTATCACCGAACTGCCAGGGCCGGGTCGCGCCGGTCAGCTCGCCGGCCGCCCCGGCGCGACGCAGCTCCCGGTCGCCGCGGCGGCTGGAAAGCTGTTGTGCCACATCGCGCAACGCCGTCTCACCGAGTCGGCGCATGGCCTTCGGCGACAGTCGCCACTGGCCGTCGGAACCACGATCCAAAAAGCCCTGATTGACCAGTGCCCGTTCCAGTTCGGAAAGTGTCCGCGCGTCGACGGCGGCCTGATCGCCGAGCTGGCGGGCCAGCGCGTCGAGGTCGACGTCGTCCATGGTGGCGCCGGGATAGCTTTGCGAAAGCTGGTCGGCCAGCTGCTCGAGTTCGGCGACGTCCGCCAGGGCCTGCGCGCCTTCGCCCATCCCGAACGGGTTGTCGCCGGAGAACTGTTCGGAGCCCATCCAGTCCTCGCCCGGCCGCGCGGCTTGCAGGTGCGAGTCGAGCCGATTCAACGCCTGCATCAGCGACGGAGATCCAAATGCCTGCTGCGCCAGCGCATCAAGCTCGGCACGCTGGTCTGGGCTCAGGCTGTTGCGGAAGCGCTGCGCGGCGGCGGCGCGCTTGGCCAACGAGTCCAGTAGCTCATCGACATTGCGCGGATTCTCCGGGAAGAACTCGCCGTGCTTGTCCATGAAATCGTCGAAGTCCTGCTCGGTGTCCTCGCCGCGAGCATGCTTGTCCAGCAGGTCGTTGAGGTCGTTGACCATGTCGGTGACGCGTTGGCGATCCTCGTCGGTGGCGCCCTCCAGCGCTTCTTTCATGCCGGAAAAGCGCTGATCCAGCATCTCGCGGCCGAGTAAATCCTTGATCTGGTCGTACTTTTCGCGAGCCTCCGGGCTGCGCCAGTTGTACTCGGACAGTTCTTGGACGGCTTTGGCGGGCGACGACGGCAGCGCGTCGAGCTGCAGTTCGCCGAAGCGGGCGTCGTCGTCGAGCGCGCGGGCCAGCTCCTTGCGCTCGGCCAGCACAGCCTCGTCGAGCAGCTTCTTGATGTCTTGCAGAGTTCCGTCTAAATTATTGCGGCGCAACAAGTCCCGTCGGCGGCGGTTCGCTTCTGCGGCCAGCCGGTCGGCGCCCGGCATGTTCTTGGTACCGCGACGAAGCAGCTCGGACAGCGCCCGGCGCGGGGAGGTCCCGCCCATGACGTCCTGCCCGATCTGCTCGAGCGCCTCGCGCAGGTCAACCGGCGGAGCCAGCGGGTCAGGCCCGCCGGTATACGCCGAATAACGCGAGGAGTGCCCCTTCGAAAAAGGCTTAGCCATAGACGGTTTGGCCCTCCCCGGATACCTTGTCGATTCGCTTGGCCAGATACAGCGCTTCCAGCGCCAGCTCCAGTGCCGCGGCGCGTTCTCCCTCGGATTCCGCGTGCAACCGGTCGGCGATCTCCTCCACGACTGGCAATCCCGGAACGGCGGCCAACACGTCCTTGGCCGAAATCCGCTCGCCCGTGGTCACCGCGGACCCGCCCTCCACGGCCGCGACCAACGAACCCACGTCGATGCCGCCGAGCGCTCGTGATGCGGTGTCGGCGGTCGCGCGGCGCAACAGGTGTTCGAGCACCGCCTGTTCGCGGCCCTCCTCACCTGATTCGAATTCCAGCTTGCCGCGCAGCACGTCGATCACGGTGCCCAGGTCGACAACTCGCGCGACCGGGTCGGTCTCGCCGAGCACCGCGCCGCGGTGGCGGGCAGAGGCGGCGACGGTCTCGGTGGCGGCGATGGCAAACCGCGCCGATACCCCGGATCGCTGGTCGACCGAGTTCGACTCCCGCAGGTAACGCGCGAACCGCGCGATCACCTGCATGAGGTAATCGGGTACCTGTGCGCTCAGGTGTGCCTCCTGAACGATGACGCCCACCTCCGCCTCCAGCTCCAGTGGGTAGTGGGTGCGGATCTCGGCGCCGAACCGGTCTTTGAGCGGAGTGATGATGCGACCTCGGTTGGTGTAGTCCTCGGGGTTGGCGCTGGCGACCACCAACACGTCCAGCGGCAGTCGCAGCGTGTAACCGCGGACCTGGATGTCGCGTTCCTCCATCACGTTGAGCATCGACACCTGAATGCGCTCGGCGAGGTCGGGCAGTTCGTTGACGGCCACCACGCCGCGGTGCGCACGCGGGATCAGTCCGTAGGCAATGGTCTCCGGGTCGCCGAGGCTGCGGCCCTCGGCCACCTTGATCGGGTCGATGTCACCGACCAGGTCGGCGACGCTGGTGTCGGGCGTGGCCAGCTTCTCGGTGTAGCGCTCGCTGCGATGCCGCCACTCGATCGGGAGGTCGTCGCCGAGGGTGGCGGCCTTGCGGATCGATTCCGGCGTGATCGGCGTGTACGGGTGCTCACCCAATTCGGCGCCGGCGATCACCGGCGTCCATTCGTCGAGCAGCCCGACCAGCGCGCGCAGCAGCCGAGTTTTACCCTGGCCGCGTTCGCCGAGCAGAACGAAGTCGTGACCCGCGATTAGCGCCCGCTCCAGCTGAGGCAATACGGTGTCCTCGAAGCCCAAGATGCCCGGCCAAATGTCTTCACCTTCGGCCAACGCGGTCAGCAGATTCTCGCGGATTTCCTGCTTGACTCCCCGTTCACCATGGCCCGCCGCACGCAGTTCGCCGACGGTTCGGGGCAGATTGCTCGGTGCTGTCACCACTCCAAGTTACGTCGCGCCGCACATGTGCGTCATGCGCACCGGCTTTAATGCGCGAAGTGGCGAGCACCGGTGAGGTAGACGGTGACGCCGGCGGCGGACGCCGCCGCGGTCACTTCGTCGTCGCGCACGGAGCCTCCGGGGTGCACGATTGCCTTGACTCCGCCGCGAGCCAGCGTTTCCAGCCCGTCGGGGAACGGGAAGAACGCGTCGGACGCCGCCACCGCGCCCGCGACGCGGTCGCCGCCGCGTTCGACGGCCAGCCGGGCCGCGTCGACCCGGTTGACCTGACCCATGCCGACGCCGATGGTGGCGCCTCCGGAGGCGATCACGATCGCGTTCGACTTGACCGCGCGACAGGTACGCCACGCAAAGACCAGGTCGCTCAACGTAGCCGGGTCGGCCGGTGATCCGGTCGCCAGCGTCCAGTTCGCCGGGTTGTCGCCGTGCGCGTCGAGTTGATCGCGCTGCTGCATCAGCAGTCCCCCGCTGACCGGTCGCAGCTCGGAGCCCCCGGCCAGCGGCTCGGAAGCCACCAGCACCCGGATGTTCTTCTTGCCCGTCAGCACATCGAGGGCGTCCGGCGCGTAGGCCGGGGCGACGATCACCTCGGTGAAGATGGTGCTGACGTACTCCGCCATCTCCACGCTGACTTCGGTATTCGTGGCGATGACTCCCCCGAAGGCGCTCAGCGGATCGCACTCGTGGGCCTTGCGATGTGCGTCGGCGACCGAAACCGACGAGATGGCGATCCCACACGGATTGGCGTGCTTGATGATTGCTACACAGGTCTGCTCGTGGTCGAAGGCCGCCCGCCAGGCCGCGTCTGCGTCGGTGAAGTTGTTGTAGGACATCTCTTTTCCGTGCAACTGCTCGGCTTGCGCCAGCCCCGGCCAGGCGCCCGGGTCGACGTAGAGTGCCGCCTGCTGGTGCGGGTTCTCGCCGTAGCGCAGCATCGCCGAGCGGCGCCAGTTGTGGCCGAGCCACTGCGGGAACGTCGTCTCCGGATGTTCGGGCGCCAGCGTCGACTCCATCCAGCTCGCCACGGCGATGTCGTATTCGGCGGTGTGTTGAAAGGCCAGCGACGCCAACTTCTTGCGCTCCGCCAGGGTGAATCCGCCACTGCGCGTCGCGGCGAGCACCCCGTCGTAGCCGAGCGGGTCGACGACCACCGCCACGCTGGGATGGTTCTTCGCGGCCGCCCGAACCATCGACGGCCCGCCGATGTCGATCTGCTCGACACATTCGTCGATGCCCGCGCCGGAGTCGACGGTCTGGCTGAACGGATACAGGTTGACCACGACCAGCTCGAAGGCCGCGATGCCCAGCTCTTCGAGCGCCGCGGCGTGCTCGGGCTTGCGCAGATCGGCCAGCAATCCGGCGTGCACGCGCGGGTGCAGTGTCTTGACCCGCCCGTCGAGCACCTCGGGGAAACCGGTCAGCTCCTCCACGGGCGTCACCGGAATCCCGTTATCTGCAATCGTTTTCGCGGTAGATCCGGTCGACACGATCTCGACGCCCGCCGCACTCAGGCCCTGAGCGAGTTCTACCAGCCCGGTCTTGTCGTAGACGCTGATCAACGCGCGGCGAATCGCTCTCCTTGACTCGTCGGTGCTCATCCTATGGTCGCCTTTCGTCCGATCCAGGTCACGCCGCGGTTCGCGATCGCGGCCACCACGTCCACCAGCAGTCGCCGTTCGACGACTTTGATGCGTTCGTGCAATGTCTCTTCGTTGTCGCCGTCGAGCACCGGAATGGGCTCCTGCGCCAAGATCGGCCCGGTGTCCATGCCGGCATCTACCAGGTGCACCGTACAGCCAGTGACCTTCACACCGTAAGCCAACGCATCGGGCACCGCATGCGCCCCTGCGAATGCGGGCAGTAGCGCCGGGTGCGTGTTCAGGGTGCGCCCGCAGAATCGCGAAAGAAATTGCGGTCCAAGGATTTTCATGAATCCCGCGGAGACGATGAGATCTGGCGAGTGTGCGGCGGTGGCCTCGGTGATCGCAGCGTCCCAGGCGTCGCGGTTCGGGTGATCGCCAAGCCGGACGGTGAAGGTCGGCACCGACGCGGCCGCGGCGATTTCGGTGGCCCGGCAGTCGCGGTCCACGCCGACGGCGACCACGCGCGCCGGGTAGTCATCGACAGCGGCGGCCAATAACGAACTCAGTAGCGATCCGGTGCCCGATGCCAGCACCAGCAGTCGCGCCGGTGCACTCGGGGGCACGCGGAGCGGTTCGACCACATCGCGAGCCTACTAACGACGATGCCGGGCTGACGATACGACCGGCCGAACCCGAGTTGTCGCTTCCAGGCGGGCAGCGCGGCTAGTCCCCCGGGTCGCGCTCGGCCGCGTGTTCGTCGGATGTTTGCCCCTCAGGCGGGGGTTCGTCGAACGCGGGGTCGCCGGGCATGGGTTCGGCGAGCGTCGGTTCGGCGAACTCTTCTTCGTCTTCGAGCAGCAGGTCGTGTTCGGCGGCAGGTCCGGGCTCGGAGAAAACGTCCGCGAAGTCCTTCGGCTCTTCGACGGGTGGCGCGGGCGCGCGTTTGGATTTAGGCCGCCTGGGCCGGCGCCTGATCCCGCCGGTCATCACCACCGTGACCCAGCCGATCACCGCGAACCAGAACAAGGTGCCGACCCATAGGGCGCCCTGGTCCACCCCGACCTCACCGAAGTTGCCCAGCCGGCCGCTGCTGCCGAATGCCAACAGCGACATCGTCAGGGCCCCGCCCACCGCGGCGACGAGCAGCTTGGTCAGCGCCGGAACCAATGGGAGCGGATGTCGGGCGCACTGCTGACCGACGGCCACGCCCGATGCCGCCCCGACGATCAGCAGGGCGACCCACACCGGCCCGAGCGGCGGCGTCGGAGCCGCGGCAAGGACGGGCAGCGCCGGAATGTCGCCGCCGAAAACGGTGAACGAACTGAACGTCGCAAAACCAATATGCGCACTGGACCCGACCGCGACCGCCGAAGTGCCGACGATGACGTTGGGCGCGTACAGCATCGAGAGCACGGTGAGGCTGAACTCGCCGAATATGGAATCGGTGATCGCGTAGAGGTCCTGCATCGTCGCCCAGTGCACAACCAGCGACCCGGCCGTCACGAATCCGGACAGCCCGACCAGCGCCAGCACGCCGGCCGCCGCGGCACGCAGCGAATCACCCAGCCAGTAGGGCAGTGACGCCACCGCCAACACCCTCCGGCCCACCCGGGATCCCACCCCGATCGCGGCGCCGATGGCATGCACCACCAGGACGCCGGCGAACGCGCGCAGGGCGCTGGGTGTCTGCAGCTCGGTGAGCACCGTCGACGCGTCGTGGATGACGGCCAGCGCGATCGCAGCGATCAGCAGGGGGCCGCCCAGCGCCGACGCGACCACCCAGCGGACCACCAGCCATGACGAATATCTGGTGGTGGCGCGCGCCGTGGTGCGCGCGGTCGCCCACACCATCAACAGGATTGGCAGCAGCGGCATTACACCCAACTCGCGGCCACCGATAGAAATCGGTACCCCGTGCACGCCGAGCCAAATGCTGGCGATCGCTCCCAGGGCGCCGGTCATGTCGCTGTTGGCGATCAGCAGCTCGAGCAGCGTGACCGCGGCGATGATGATCAGCGCCAGCACCGCCGGGCCGAACGCGACCCGGACGAGATCACGCGCCTGGCGAGCGCCCGCTGCCCGGTTTTCCTCGCTTTCTGACACCCTTTTCACTCTTGGCGCACGTGCCCTACGAGGCGCGAGAGCTCGCGGTTAGGCCGGGGCCGGCCCAGAGGGCGATGAAGGCTGGTCGCTGGGTTGCTCGGACGCCGCGCCCGTACCCCCGACCGAGGGTGGCGGGCTGAAGCTCGGGAATCCGGTGGGCGGCGTCGATGGTCCCTGCTGCGCCGTCGGCTGCGGTCCGGACTGCGGAGACTGGGCACCGAAGCCGCCGGTGGTCGGGATCGCGCTCTGCGTCGGGGCCTGGCTCGACGGGTAGCCGCCGTATTGCGATCCGTATCCCGACTGCGGGTTGTGCTGCTGAGGGCCCTGCTGGCCCTGCTGGCCGTAGTACCCGCCGTGCTGCTGACCTCCGTATTGCCCGTACTGCCCGTATTGGCCGTACTGGGCGTAGGGGTCGTACTTGGGCCGCGGCGGCGGAGCGGTGATAACGCCGGCATCCAGCAGAAGCACGACGGCGGCGGCAACCGCCTGGAGCACGCTGCACGCCACCAGCGGCCACATCGCCCAGCCGACGGCGAAGCCGGTCGGGGTGTTGATGACCTCCGCGATCGACAGCAGTGCGCCCAGGACGGCGACGGCCGCCACCACGCCCGCATAGTTCTTCGCCTTGGGCAGCAGGCTCAGCCCGGCGAGCAGTGACGCCAGCACGGCCACCAGGACCGCGGTGCCGGCGTCACCGGCGCGTCCGCCGGAGGCCGGACCGAGGTCGGCGCTGAGCACGAAGGTCGGCCCGAAGTTCAGCAGGTACACCGCCAGGCCGAGGACCACCACCGCGATGTTGACGTACAGCGGAAGCTTGCTCTCGCCGTCGTCGGTCTTCGCGAACGACGGCGTGGCGCCTGGGTAGGAGCCGCCGGGCTGTGACTGCGGATATCCGGGACTCCCGGGCGAGTAGGTCATGACTCCTCCTGTTGCTTCCAGTGCCTTCAAGACCTCGTGCGGCGCCGTCCCACTGTTGCAGTGCGACGCTGCGCTTCCAGGGCCCCGCGTTCTCAAATGCCAAGACGTGCCCGCGCTGGTGCGTTACGCGCGATCGATCAACCACGCTAGCGCACGTTCGTGCACCCGCGCCGGAGCGACCGGCACCGGCGCACGACCTGGGCCGATCGCCGCCGCACCCCGTTCGGGAAGCCGTCCGTGGGGGGCGGGTTGCTCGGCACAGGTAGAACACGTTCTAATTCTGTTCATGGATTACGGGCTTGTGCTCTTCACCAGTGACCGCGGCATCGCTCCGGCCGCCGCCGCCAAACTCGCCGACGACCACGGCTTTCAGACGTTCTACGTGCCTGAGCACACCCACATTCCGGTCAAGCGGGAGGCGGCGCACCCGACGACGGGTGACGAATCGCTGCCGGACGACCGGTACATGCGCACGTTGGACCCGTGGGTAAGTCTGGGCGCGGCGTGTGCGGTCACATCACGGGTGCGGCTGTCGACCGCGGTGGCGCTGCCCGTCGAGCATGACCCGATCACGCTGGCCAAAAGCATCGCGACCCTGGACCACCTCTCCGGTGGCCGGGTCAGCCTGGGCGTCGGGTTCGGTTGGAACACCGATGAACTCGCCGACCACAACGTGCCGCCGGGGCGCCGCCGCACCATGCTGCGCGAGTACATCGAGGCGATGCGCGCGTTGTGGACCGAGGAGGAAGCCGCCTACGACGGCGAGTTCGTCAAGTTCGGCCCCAGCTGGGCGTGGCCCAAGCCGGTGCAGTCGCACATTCCGGTGCTGGTGGGCGCCGCGGGCACCGAGAAGAACTTCAAGTGGATCGCCCGCAGCGCGGACGGCTGGATCACCACGCCGCGCGACTTCGACATCGACGAACCGGTGAAGCTGTTGCAGGAAACCTGGGCGGCCGCGGGCCGCGACGGCGCCCCGCAGATCGTGGCGCTGGACTTCAAGCCGGTGCCCGAGAAGCTGGCGCGCTGGTCCGAACTCGGGGTGACCGAGGTGCTGTTCGGTCTGCCGGACCGTCCCGAAGACGAGATCGCCGCCTACGTGCAGCGTTTGGCGGGCAAGCTCTCGTCGATGGTCTAGGCCTCGTCGGCACGACGGGGTCTACCCCAGCGACGCCCGATTACCGTTGTCAGTCGACCACACCGAGATCTCCGCGCCGAGTGGATCGTCGTCGGACATCAACGCGACGAGATCCTCGTCGTCGGTCGTGGCCATGAATCGCGTGTTGTCCGCAGCGAGGCGGCCGACGATGATGCCGGTGCGGACCGGCCAGTCGTAGCGTACGGAGTACGTCTCGATGGTTGCCGCTCCGTCGGGCGTCTTCGTGACGTCGACCTTCGGCAGCGCGTCGATCTCCTTCTTCAGCTCCGCACAGTTATCGGTGCGCCAGTCCACCGGCGTAGTCGAGTAGATACCGACCGAGTACTTGCTCATAATGCCGCCGTTTGCACCGACGAGGCCGAATTGCCCTGGCCTGTCCCGCATCTGCGCGACCGTCTCGGCGATACCGTGTAGCGAGTAGCTGTTCCCGGGACCGCCGAAATACGGCAAGCCGCCGGTCAGGGTCAACCCGCGCGGGTCGTCGCCGTCGATGCCCAGCGCCTCGCAGATGACGAACACCGGGAATGGGAAGCAGCTGTACAGATCGAATGTGGCGATGTCGTCGATGCCGATTCCGGCTACCCGCAACGCTTCTCGGGCCGCACGGACCGCCGCCGGGCTCGCACCGAGGTCGAGGCGATCGAGCATCGCCTGCTCGATCATGTCCGCGTGGCCGTGCAGATAAATCCACTTCTCCTCGGCCACGCCAAGGCGGGTGGCCGCCTCCACCGACATCATTACCGCCGCCGCGCCCTGGTTGACCTGATCGCGGGCGACGAGCAGACGGGGGTACGGGTCACAGATCATCCGGTTGTCGTCGGTGATGGTGATGATCTCGTCGACCGACCGCTCGACCGGCGATGACGAAAACGGGTTCTTGGCAGCAATTTTGGACATCGGGGCGAATAATTCGGCCATCTCGCGCCGATAGTCGGCCACGCTGCGCCCAAGGCGGGCGCGGCGGGCGTTCTCCATGAGCCCGTACTGCACGGGCGCCCCGGTCAAGCCGTGCTGGATCGTGTATTCGTCGATGTAGCTGAAGATCTGGTGGCCGCGATCCTCCAGTTGGCCCTCGACGTGTTCGGTGAAGTCGGGCTTGTCATCGCGATTGGCGAAATAGCGAGCCGTCGACCCCGGCTCCGAGCCCATGATCAGTACGACGTCGGCGTCGCTCGCGGCGATTGCGTTGCCCGCCTCGGTGACCAGCTTCTGCGGGCCCTGACCACCGACTGGTTCGAGTACCACGCGGGCCGGGTCGCCGCCGAGGCGGTTCATCACCGAACGCGGGTAGTTGTTCGACTTGCCGAGCCTTGCCGGCATCGGTCCAGAGATCTCGAACTGCCGCAGCCCGAAGACCGTGTCGACAGCCTTCGCCACGCTTTTGGCGCCGGTGTCGGCAAGAGCTGCCCGCGCGGCGGCCGTCGCGAGGTCGACCGCCGACATGCCCCGATAGTCGGGATCGTCGATGCGCTCGGTGAACTGGCCGACACCGACGAGCACCGGAGTACGCGGATCGACCGGCATGACAAACCTCCTGGCAACTGTTAGTTCGTCAGGCTAACCGATGGCTGGGACCTAAACGAAACCGCGGCCAGTCGCGGATTCTTCAGTGAAATCGCGAATCTGACTGGGCCCACGCGAAGCCGGGGACGGTCTCGGCAAAGAACTACAGGCTCTTGAGGATCTCCCGGGCCAGGGCCGCGGTCTCCGACGGCGTCTTGCCCACTTTGACCCCGGCGGCCTCCAATGCCTCTTTCTTGGCGGCCGCGGTGCCCGACGAGCCGGACACGATGGCGCCCGCGTGGCCCATCGTCTTGCCTTCCGGCGCAGTGAATCCCGCGACGTAGCCGACGACCGGCTTGGACACGTTGGCCTTGATGTAGTCGGCGGCCCGCTCCTCGGCGTCGCCGCCGATCTCACCGATCATCACGATGACCTTGGTGTCGGGGTCCTTCTCGAAGGCCTCGATGGCGTCGATGTGGGTGGTGCCGATCACCGGGTCACCACCGATGCCGATCGAGGTGGAGAAGCCGAAATCGCGCAGCTCGTACATCATTTGGTAGGTCAGGGTGCCGGACTTGGACACCAAGCCGACGGGGCCGGGACCACTGATGTTGGCGGGGGTGATGCCGGCCAGCGCCTCACCCGGGGTGATGATGCCGGGACAGTTCGGCCCGATGATCCGCGTCTTCTGCCCCTTGTCGACGTTGTAGGCCCACGCATATGCGCTGTCCTGCACCGGAATTCCCTCGGTGATGACCACCAACAGCGGGATCTCGGCGTCGATGGCCTCGATGATCGCGTCCTTGGCGAATTTCGGCGGCACGAAGACGACCGACACGTTGGCGCCGGTCTCCTTCATCGCTTCCGCAACGGTGCCGAAGACCGGAAGCTCGACGTCCTTGCCGACCGGGTCGACGTGCGACACGGTGGTGCCCGCCTTGCGGGCGTTGACCCCGCCAACCACCGCGGTGCCGGCCTTGAGCATGAGCGCGGTGTGCTTGGTGCCCTCACCGCCGGTGATGCCCTGGACGATTACCTTTGAGTCTTTGTTCAGGAAGATCGACATGGCTTGGTTCCCTTACTTGTTCGCCAGCTCGGCGGCTTTGTCGGCACCGGCGTCCATGGTCTCTGCCTGGATCACCAGCGGGTGGTTGGCCGCAGCCAGGATGCGTCGGCCTTCGTCGACGTTGTTGCCGTCGAGCCGGACGACGAGCGGCTTGTTGGCCTCGTCGCCGAGCATGTTCAGCGCGGTCACGATTCCGTTGGCGACGGCGTCGCAGGAGGTGATGCCGCCGAACACGTTCACGAACACGCTCTTTACCTGCTTGTCGTTCAGGATGACGTCGAGGCCCGCGGCCATCACCTCGGCCGACGCGCCACCTCCGATGTCGAGGAAGTTGGCCGGCTTGACCCCACCGTGCTTCTCGCCGGCGTACGCGACGACGTCGAGGGTCGACATCACCAGACCCGCGCCGTTACCGATGATGCCGACGGCGCCGTCGAGCTTGACGTAGTTGAGGTCGTGTTCCTTGGCCTTGAGCTCCAGCGGGTCGGTGGCGTCGCGGTCCTCGAACTCGGCGTGGCCGGGCTGACGGAAGTCGGCGTTGGCGTCCAGGGTGACCTTGCCGTCCAGCGCGAGGATCTGGCCTGGGTCGTCTTCCCCGCGGGAAGGCGTGCGCACCAACGGGTTGACCTCAACCAGCGTGGCGTCCTCGGCGACGAACAGCTCCCACAGCTTGGAAATGGTGTTGGCCGCCGCGTCGAGCACCTCGGCCGGCAGGTGGCCCTGCTCGGCGATGGAACGGGCCTTCGCAAGGTCGACACCGGTCACCGCGTCCACCGGCACCTTGGCGAGCCGCTCGGGCTTGGTGGCGGCCACTTCCTCAATCTCCACGCCGCCCTCGACAGAGCACATCGCCAGGTACGTCCGGTTGGCGCGGTCGAGCAGGAACGAGATGTAGTACTCCTCGGCGATGTCGCTGGCCTCGGCGACCAACAACTTCTTCACCACGTGGCCCTTGATGTCCAGGCCGAGGATGTTCTTGGCGTGCTCGTAGGCGTCGTCGGGTGTGGCGGCGAATTTGACGCCGCCGGCCTTGCCGCGTCCACCGACCTTCACCTGCGCCTTGACCATCACCGGGGCGCCGACTTCGGTCGCGATTTCCTTCGCGCCCTCGGCGGTGTCGGTTACCCGACCCGGCGTAGTAGGTACGTTGTGCTTAACGAACAGTTCTTTCGCTTGATACTCGAAAAGGTCCATGAACTCACTGTCTTCGCTCGACTTATTTGCAAGGTCTACAGGTCGGCGGTGCCGAATCGGCAACTCGCACGGTGGAACTGTATCCACCCTCCAAACGGCCGCTACCGCCGCGTCCACCGATGTGGCACAGCTCACGACACGCCAGTCGGGGCTAAACGTGATCCAGTTCACAATCTGCCGCCGAGGTTGCCAGCCGGATCGGTAAACGGATAACGTCCTAAAGTCCAGATAACGTTATGGTCACGATACGAGGACATTTCAGCTTGTCCCAACACCGTCTTGCGCGCTCTCCTGCCTCGTCAGGAGCTGGCCGCTTCCACCGCGAGAACTGGGCTCAACCGCACCGCAACGAAGTCACCGAAATTCTGCCGTTGGACGGCTTTGACCTCGATGACCTGGACTTCGCGGACTCCGGCGAATTCGACGACCTGGACCTCAGCGGCGACTCGACGTTCGATTACGAAGCTCAGGTGCTGCTCTCGCCCGAGCTCGATGATCTGGATGAGACCGACGATCTGACTCCTCGACGGCTGGCGGCCCCCACCCCCGCCGCCACCAACGAGGCACTGTCCCAGCTCGCCCTCGAGCTGGACCCGAATATCGCCGGCTCGGACGCCACCGACGTCATCGGTGTCGCACGCCGCGGCGGGCAGCACCGCAAGCAGCCGACCAGCGCGGCGCGCGGCCGCGTGCTGATATCGGCGATGGCCGCCGGCGCGGCGGCCGCTGCGGCGCACACAGCGACCAGCCAGGCCGAGACCACCCAGGCCGATACCGTGCTGACCGCCAACGCGTCGGCGCTGATCGGCGGATCGAGTGGCAACACCACCCGCGGCGCCCAGGTGATCGCGGTCCAGCCCGCGGCGAGCGCTTTGCACAACGAGGAGCTCGCCAAGGGCGTGGCCTTCGCCAACGACCGCGCCCAGCGCGAGGCACGACTGCAGCAGCCGCTGTACGTCATGCCCACGCACGGGATTTTCACGTCGAACTTCGGATATCGCTGGGGTGTGCTGCATGCCGGCATCGACCTCGCCAACTCGATCGGAACGCCGATCGTCGCGGTGTCCGACGGAGTCGTCATCGACGCCGGGCCGACCGCCGGCTACGGAATGTGGGTCAAGCTGCTCCATGCCGATGGCACGGTCACCCTCTATGGCCACATCAACACCGCACTGGTCAGCGTCGGTGAGCGCGTGATGGCCGGCGACCAGATCGCCACGATGGGCAACCGGGGCAATTCCACCGGCCCACACCTGCACTTCGAGGTGCTACAAGGCGGCACCGAGCGAATCGACCCGGTGCCATGGCTGGCCAAGCGAGGAATTTTCGTCGGCAATTACGCTGGTTGAGGTGACCGCGCCGAACGACCCCCCACCACCCGAGCCGCCCGCCGAATCACGGACACGCATCATCCGGCGTGCTCCGACCGGACCGATACCCACGATCCCGGAATCCCCGACCACGCAGGTGCCGCGACAGGTCGTACCCGAGCAGGAATCCACTCGCGCGGCCGCGCGTAGCAGCTCGACGAGCCGCCCCGTCGAAGAACCAACCCCCCGGACGGTGATCGCCGCCGCCGCGGTCAGCATCGTCAGCGGATGGGCCACCTCGGTGGTGGCCACCGATTTGATCACCGGCTGGTGGCGGACCGATCGCATGTTCTGCATCGCGATCGCATTCCTCGCGCTGGTTTTCGCGACGACCACCGTCGCCGGCGTGATCATGCTGCTGCAGCGCCGCTCCCTGGGCCGGTACCTGATCATGACGGGCGCGGTCGTCGCGGTGTTGACCTACGGCGGCGTCTTCATCGCGGGCGCTCGAGTTGCGTGGATCGTGCACGCCTTCCCGCTGCTCCCGATCGCCACTGTGGTGTTGGCGATGCGCCCGCAGACCAAACAATGGCTGCGGGCGTAGCCGCGGCTTAGAGCTTGCTGACCGGGGCGTGGTTGTGCATCAGCTTGACCCGCCCGGCGCTGCCGAAGTCGATCAGCGACATCGCAGACTCGCCGACGCCGGACACTTCCTCGACGCGGCCCAGCCCGTACTTGTCGTGCGTCACCCGATCGCCGGCGGCCAACACCAGCAGCGGACGCTTACTTGCTCCGGAGCGGGTGGGCGCGGCACGCGGCGTCCCGAAACGCCCGGCACCGCTGACCGGCGCGCTGTACGACGGGGCCGGTGCGGTGCGCCGCCACTCCATCAGTTCTTGCGGAATCTCTTGCAGGAAGCGCGATTCCGGGTTCAGCATCGGCTGCCCCCAGGAGGACCGGATGATGGCACGGCTCACATACAGCCGCTGCCGGGCACGGGTGATGCCCACGTAGGCCAGCCGTCGTTCCTCGGATAGTTCGGCCGGATCGTCGAGCGCCCGCATGTGCGGGAACATGCCGTCCTCCCAGCCGGTGACAAACACCACCGGGAACTCCAGACCCTTCGCGGTGTGCAACGTCATCAGCGTCACCAAGCCGGCGGTGTGCTCGGGAATCTCGTCGGTATCGGCGACGAGCGACACCCGTTCCAGAAATGAGGCCAGCACCCCGGTTTCGGGCACGTCTTCGTCTTCGGGGGGGCGCAGGGATTCGTCTAGCGCGGCGGCGTTCGCCTGATCGATGCTGAATTCATGTGCGACACTTACGAGTTCGTTGAGGTTGTCCAGCCGGGCCAATTCCTGCGGATCGGTCGAGGACTCCAGCTCCCGACGGTATCCGGTGCGTTCCAGCACCGACTCGACCAGATCCCCGAGGTCGTCATCGAGGCGGCCCCTTAGCTCGTCGAGCAGCTCGACAAAGCCCGAAATCGCCTTTTCCGCGCGGGAATTCAACATCGGGACTTTACCTTCAGCCGCGGCGACCAGCGCGTCGGCGAAGCTGGCGCCGGTGTTCTCGGCGTAGACCGCCACACACGCCTCGGCACGGTCGCCGATGCCACGCCGCGGGGTGTTGAGGATGCGCCGCATGCTGACCGCATCGCCGGGGTTGTCCAGCACCCGCAAGTAGGCGACGATGTCGCGGATCTCCTTGCGCTCGTAGAACCGCACTCCCCCGACGACCTTGTACGGAATTCCGGCGCGGATGAACACCTCTTCCAATGACCGCGACGAGTTGTTGGTGCGATAGAAGACGGCTACATCGTTATAGGTAATGTCGCCGCGTTCAACGAGCGCGTCAATTTCTTGGGCAACGAACCTGGCCTCGTCGTGCTCATTGTCGGCGACATAACCGACGATCAACTCTCCCTCGCCGGCGTCGGTCCAGAGTCGCTTCTCGCGGCGCCCGGAGTTACGCGCGATCACCGAATTGGCGGCCGAAAGAATGTTCTGCGTTGAGCGGTAATTCTGCTCAAGCAAAATGGTGGTCGCCTCGGGATAGTCGCGTTCAAACTCCTCGATATTGCGAATGGTGGCGCCCCGAAACGCGTAGATCGACTGATCGGCATCGCCGACCACACATAACTCTGCGGGCGGCACGTCATCGTCGGACGAATCTTCGTCGTCGCGTCCGACCAATTCCCGCACCAGCACGTACTGGGCGTGGTTGGTGTCCTGGTACTCGTCGACCAGCACGTGCCGGAAGCGGCGCCGGTAATACTGTGCGATCTGCGGGAAGGTCTGCAGCACCGCGACGGTTTCGCCGATCAGATCGTCGAAGTCCAGCGCGTTGGCCGCCCGCAGCCGCCGCTGGTATTCGCCGTAGACGGAGGCGACGGTGCGGGCCAAGTCATCGGAATCGTCCGTGAGGTTGGACACAGCCTGATCAGAATCGATCAGCTCGTTCTTGAGGTTGGAGATGGCGACAGAGAGCAGTCGCGGCGAGTACCGCTTGATGTCCAGGCCCATGTCGCGCCCGATCATCTGCAGCAGGCGCCGCGAATCGTCGGCGTCGTAGATCGAAAAGTTGGAATTGAGGCCTTTGATCAGGGAGGCCTGGTTGCGCAGGATGCGCACGCAGGTCGAGTGAAACGTGGACACCCACATCGCGCGGGCCCGGTTGCCGACCAGCCGCACCACCCGTTCGCGCATCTCAGCTGCGGCTTTGTTGGTGAAGGTGATGGCCAGAATCTGCCCGACCCCGACACCGCGCGCGGCGATCAGATAGGCGACGCGACGCGTCAATACCGCGGTCTTCCCGGATCCCGCGCCGGCCACGATCAGCAGGGGCGAGCCCTCGTGGACCACCGCTTGTCGCTGTTGAGGATTGAGTCCGTCGAGCAGCTGATCGATCTCGGCGGCGAGCTTGGCATCGGTTGCGTGCGCAGTCATGTCCGCCTAAATTTACCGCCGACGTCCGACGGCAAGTCCCCAGGCTACGACCGCATAGCAAGGTCGACTGCAATCAACTTTTCGTTTTGCTCCCGCGTGTCCGCGCGTGTGGCACACTCGGTACATGGACAATCCGCAGCTTCATCGCCGCCTCTCGATCCTTGAGTGGCGTCGCCGATTTTACTGTGGGTACCGGCCAGCGGTGCCCATGGTCTAGCTGTGATTGCTAGAGCCCTGTGGTCCGCCTTCGGATTCAGGGCTCGAACTTTTTCCAGACGGCTAACGTTTCGAAGCCCAATAGCGAACAAGACAAAAAGAACAACAGCAAAACAACACGGGGGTGTAGGGATGAGCGTCGAGATGATCGACATTGAACAGTTGGCGAACATCGAAGAGTTGCGCCTAGAGATTGACCGGCTGGACGCCGAGATACTCGCCGCCGTCCGAAGGCGCGCTGAAGTTTCGCGCGAAATCGGCCGGGCCCGGATGGCCTCCGGTGGCACCCGACTGGTGCACAGCCGCGAGATGAAGGTCATCCAGCGTTACAGCGAGCTCGGCCCGGAAGGTAAAGACCTGGCGATGCTGCTGCTGCGCTTGGGCCGGGGCCGGCTCGGCCACTGAGCATCCTCGATACCGAGGTTCGGGTACCGCTAATTTCCTGTATTGCTGGGGGGCAGATTGTGCTGCCCGCTAGCGGTGGCTGTGCCCGGTAAGTCAGCACTAGGGTCGAACCATGACCTCCGTGCTCACCATCCCCGATATCACCGCCACCCCGGCGTGGGACGCCCTACGTAGGCATCACGACCAAATCGGCAAGACCCACCTCCGCGAATTCTTCGACGACGATCCGGACCGCGGCCGCGATCTCACGTTGACGGTCGGCGACCTTTACGTCGACTACAGCAAGCACCGCGTCACCCGCGAGACGCTGCGGCTGCTGATTGACCTGGCCCGCGCGGCCAATCTCGAAGAGCGCCGCGACCAAATGTTCTCCGGCGTGCACATCAACACCTCGGAGAATCGCGCGGTCCTGCACACCGCTCTTCGGTTGCCCCGGGATACCGAGCTGGTCGTCGATGGCCAAAACGTCGTCGAGGATGTACACAGCGTGCTCGATGCGATGGGGGACTTCACCGATCGGCTGCGCAGCGGAGAATGGACCGGGGCCACCGGGGAGCGAATCCGCACCGTCGTCAACATCGGCATCGGCGGTTCGGACCTGGGCCCGGTGATGGTCTATCAGGCACTGCGCCACTATGTGGACGCGGGGATTTCGGCACGCTTCGTCTCCAACGTCGACCCCGCAGACCTGGTCGCGAAACTCGCCGATTTGGACCCCGCCACAACACTTTTCATCGTCGCATCGAAGACGTTCTCGACGCTGGAAACGCTGACCAACGCGACGGCCGCGCGCCGCTGGCTGACCGAGGCGCTCGGCGACGCCGCGGTGTCGAAGCATTTCGTTGCCGTCTCGACGAACAAACGCCTGGTCGACGAGTTCGGCATCAACACCGACAACATGTTCGGCTTCTGGGATTGGGTCGGCGGACGTTATTCGGTCGACTCGGCGATCGGGCTGTCGCTGATGGCGACGATCGGCCGGCAGGCCTTCGCTGATTTCCTGTCCGGATTCCACATCGTCGACGAGCACTTCAAGACCGCGCCGCTGGAGTCCAACGCGCCTGCCCTGCTTGGCCTTATCGGTCTCTGGTACTCCAACTTCATGGGCGCGCAGTCGCGCGCCGTGCTGCCCTACTCCAACGACCTGGCGCGCTTTGCCGCGTATCTGCAGCAGCTGACCATGGAGTCCAACGGCAAGTCGACGCGTGCCGACGGCACACCGGTTACCACCGACACCGGTGAAATCTATTGGGGCGAGCCGGGAACCAACGGCCAGCACGCCTTCTACCAACTGCTGCATCAGGGCACTCGGCTGATACCGGCCGACTTCATCGGCTTCAGCCAGCCCACCGACGACCTGCCGACCGTCGAAGGCACCGGCAGCATGCACGACCTGTTGATGAGCAATTTCTTTGCGCAGACCCAGGTGCTCGCCTTCGGCAAGACCGCAGCGGAGATCGCCGCCGAAGGCACCCCCGCCGAGGTGGTTCCGCACAAGGTAATGCCCGGTAACCGGCCGTCCACTTCGATTCTGGGCGAACGACTTACGCCTTCGGCGGTGGGACAGCTGATCGCGCTCTACGAGCATCAGGTCTTCACCGAGGGCGTGGTTTGGGGAATCGACTCGTTCGATCAGTGGGGTGTCGAGCTGGGCAAAACGCAGGCCAAGGCGCTGCTGCCGGTGCTCACCAGCGACACGTCCCCGGTGCCGCAGTCGGACAGCTCGACCGATGCCCTGGTCCGTCGTTACCGGACCGAACGAGGACGAGTGAGCTAGCCCGCTCTCAGTGGGCTCGGCTCATGACGTCGGAGCCGAGTCGCCGCACAAAGGTGCGCAGGCGTTCCACGGTCGCGGACTGCGGGTCGGACAGGTGTAGCCGCAGCAGTTCGCGACCGGCGGCATGCAGGATCCGGGCGGTGTATTCGGGATCATGCACTCCGGGATTGGTGCGCAGCAGTTCACGGACAAAGAAATCGAGTACGACGGCCTCGGATTGGGCCAGCCGGGCATACAACTCCGGCGGAGCGCCCTGCGGCGGGAACATGAACAGCCGCCAGGTTGCCGGGTGGGCGTCGACGGCGGCTAGCACACCGTCGAATGCGAGCACAAACGACTGATCTTCGGCGGCAGCGTCCAATCCGGAGATCGCCTCCGCGAATTGGGCGCCCGCCCGCGCCGCTTCGCGGTCGATCAGTTCGACGAACAACCCCGCCAGGTCACCGAACTTTTGATAGATCAACGACCGATTGATGCCAGCCTGCCCCGCGATGCGGTTTGGCGTGGCCGCGTGGAAACCTTCGGCGTCGACGATCGCGTGCGTGACGTCGAGGATCTGCTCGCGCCGCCCCTCGGCGGTCATGCGCCGCTTCGGGTTGACCACAGTCACGCTTGACAGCATAACTAACACCTTGTGAGTATTACTCACTAACTGTTAGTTTGCCGGAGGTTGTGATGGTCACGTACTACCCCGAGCTCGCGCAGCGAGTCCGTAGCCAACGCGATTTGCAACCCGACCTCTATGGAAACTTCGACTTCGACCAGCGGCCCGATCGCCTGGCCACGGAGCCCGACGTCGACACGGCCCTGCCCCCCTGGATCGCCGACCGGGCACCAATCCTGGAAGACGACCGCGTCGTCGAGTTGATGAGCACGGCAACCTTGCTCGGCGATGTCGTCGCCGATCCCTATGCGGCGCTGATGACCACGCACAGCGTCGCGCACCTGATCGACATGCTCAAGACGGCCTGCCGGCACGGACTCGAGGCGGTGCCCGACGCACCGCCCGAGCTGGTGTCGTTCATCGCCGCCATGGAGGCCACCCCGGAGTGGATCGACTTCGACCTGGTGCGCGAAGGCGCTCGCCAAGAACGCATTCCCGCCGCGCTGCTGGCCCCCTTCATCACACGCGGAGCGTTCGTCGCGACCTTCACCAACACCTACGCTGCGCTGCCGATGGCCCTGACCGGCGCGCTCTCCGGCAAGCGGGCCGCCCGCCGCGTCAACGAAACGGCCAGTTTCTTCGCCGTCACCACCTTGCCCGGCGCGCTGGACCGTCACGGCCCGGGCTTTGAAGCCGCAGCCATGGTCCGGCTGATGCACTCGATGGTCCGCTACAACGCGCTGAAGAAGCCGGACAAGCTGGGCCGCAAATGGGATACAGCCATCTACGGCATGCCGGTGCCGCAAGTCGACCAGATGCCCGCCGGAATGATCGGCCAGTACTTGTTGGCCCGCAAGGCGAGTCAGCAGGGCCGCACCGAATTCACCGCCGAAGAACGCGCCGTCGTCGAATTCGCCAGGTATCGCTGCTTTCTGCTGGGCCTGCCGGAAGAACTGCTGCCGTCGGAACCCGCCGACATCATCCACGTTATGCACGCGCGCTCGGCATTGCTGCGGCACGGATTCGACACCATCTGCCAAGAACTCGTCCGCGGGACGATGGCGGCCTATCTGCGTCCCGACACCACGTTGTTCGACCGTTGCGCCGACGCGGTCGAGAAGAGTTTCAGCAAGTTCACGTTTGTGCGCACCTTCTGCAATGGCGATCGTGAAATCGCCGAAGCGATGGGTGTCTCACTGGCGCCGACGGATCTCGTGCGGATTGCGCTGACCGCGCCGTTCATCATCGGACGTTTCACCGCCGTGACTCACGCCAGCCGCATTCCCGTGCTTCGGGACATCACCGACGCCTACGTCATCGGGTTGCTGAAGCTCCGGCTAGCGACGTACGGCAAGCCCGAATTCACCAGCGACGCAGCGCATTACACACCCGTCCCGCACTGACATTAGGCGAAGCGCTTGGTCAGTGGCGGCGGCAGCACCCGCATCAGCTGCGCCAGTGGCGCCCACGGCCAGCGCGGCACCACCGCCCGGCCGGGCTCGCGCTCGATGGCGTCGACCAGCGCCTTGACGCCAGTTTCGTTGTCCACCATCAGCATTGTGCTCGCCGATTTGGCGGTCATCTCCGACTCGATATAGCCCGGCTCGATCACCGAGACCTTGATCGGGCCTTTGGCGTACTCGGCGCGTAGCGACTCGCCCAGCGAGCTGAGCCCCGCCTTGCTTGCGCAGTAAGCGGCTTTGACGCCGGGGACTCCGGTGTTCCCGAGCACCGATGAGATCAGCACCAGGTGCCCCGAGCCGCTCTTGGTGAACATCTCCAGGGCCGTCTCGATCTGCACCAGCGCGGCCAACAGATTGGTCTCGATGGTCTTCTTGTTCGCCCACAGCTTGCCCGATCCCAGCCGGGCTCCGCTGCCGATGCCGGCGTTGACGATGACGCGGTCGATGCCGCCGAGCTCATCGCTCAGCTCCGCGAACACCTTCGGCACCTGCTCGTGGTCCCTGACGTCCAGCGCGGCGACCGCGATCTTGATCGCGGGATACTGCTGCGAGAGCTCGGCTTTCAGCTCATCGAGGCGGTCGGTGCGCCGGGCGCACAGCGCCAGGTCGCGACCTTTCGCGGCAAAGGAACGCGCCATGCCGGCGCCGAGGCCGGAACTGGCGCCGGTGATGAGGATCTTTTGGCGAGTCACCCGGGCAGCATATCGACAGGTGTCAAGTTCGGCGACGATCGGCTACTTGAGCAGCCGTGACATGCGCCGATCGGCCAGCACCTTGCCGCCGGTCTGGCATGTCGGGCAGTACTGAAAAGACTTGTCCGCGAACGACACTTCCCGGACGGTGTCCCCGCACACCGGGCAGGGCAGCCCGGTGCGCGCGTGCACCCGCAGTCCGGAGCGCTTCTCCCCTTTGAGCATCGCGGCACCCTGGCCGACGGAGCGGTTCACCGCGTCGGTCAGCACCGAGATCATGGCGTCGTGCAGGGTGGCGAGCTGTTCGCTGGTCAGCTTCCCGGCCGTGGCGAACGGCGAGACCTTGGCGACGTGCAGGATTTCGTCGCTGTAGGCATTGCCGATCCCGGCAATCACCTTCTGGTCGGTGATGACGGTCTTGATCCGCCCGGTATTGCCGGCCAGCAGGCCGGCCAGGTCGTCGACGCTCAGATCCAGGGCGTCCGGGCCCAGCGCCGCGATGCCCGGCACCTGCTCGGGGTCGTCGACCAGCCAGACCGCCAGCCGCTTCTGGGTGCCGGCCTCGGTGAGGTCGAAGCCCGGTGCACTACCGGGAACACCCAGGTGCACGCGCAGCGCGATGGGCCCCTTGCCCGGCCGCAGCGGCGCCGGGGCGAGTTTGTCCGACCAGCGCAACCAGCCCGCCCGCGACAGGTGGGCGATCAGCAGCAGATTCCCGGCCTGCAGCCCCAGGTACTTGCCCCAGCGGTTGGCCGCGGTAACGGTCTGCCCATGCAGGGCGGTGATCGGCGGATCGAAGGTTTTCAGGACGGACAGCGCCCCGACATCGACGCGGCCGATGGTCGAACCCACGGCATGGCGCCGCAAGTGGGCGACCAGCGCTTCGATCTCGGGCAGTTCGGGCACACATTCAGTTTGCCGATCACAACTGTGAAGTGTCCATCGAGGCTCACGGCGCCCGTAATAAATAGGTATCCATGATCCATCCGTGCCGGGTGCGGGCCTCGGAGCGCAGCGCCACGATACGCGGCCCCACGTCGCCGACAGTGCCCGCCACCAGCAGTTCGTCGTCGGTGCCCAGGTAGGCGCCCCACCAGATCCGGGTGTCGGCGGGGCAGGCCTGAAAACTGCAGTCGGCATCGAGCATCACCACCGCCGAGCCCGACAACCCGTGCGTGCGCAGCTGCCGACCGGTGGTGATCAGCACGGGCTCACCGACGTCGTTGAGCGGGATGCGGTGTCGAGCCGTCAGCGCCTGGATCGCGGTGATGCCCGGAACGACGTCGAACGTGAAGTCGACCTTGGCGGCGACCGCGTCGAGGATCCGCAGCGTGCTGTCGTACAGCGATGGGTCGCCCCAGGCCAGGAAGGCGCCGACGCCGTCGGGTCCCAGCTCGGTCTCGATGGCCCGCGCCCAGATCCGCGTCCGCGCCGCATGCCAGTCGAAGACCGCTTCGCGGTAATCGCCTTGCTGGTCGCCGGGGCTCGACCGCTTTGGATCGGTCAACTCCACGAATCGATAGCCCGGCTCGCGGATGAACCGCGCGCAGATCTCCCGTCGCAGCGCCACCAGGTCGCTCTTGGCGTCGCCCTTGTCCATCACGAAGAACACCTGGGTGTCGTTAAGAGCCTCGATCGCCTGAATGGTCACGTGGTCGGGGTCTCCCGCGCCGATGCCGATCACGTGGATATGCCGACTCACGCTGTACCTCCTGCTGCTTGTTCCCCGTCAGATTGCCGAATCGCAACCTCGAACACCTAGTCGGGACCATAAGTACCCGGTACCATGGGTACCGTCTGAAGCACCCAATGAAGGGACGCCAGCGATGACCCGCGCCGAGACGATGCAGAGCGAAGCGATGAAGAAGAGCGGCGCTATGACGTCAGCGGTGCGGCCAGGCGGGCCGAGTCGTGAAGAGTTTTCGGAGCGGTTACTGAAGGGCTCGGTCAAAAAGTCCTACGAACCGATCGTCGACATCGACTGGGATGCCCCGCTGGACCCGGACAAGTTCTATCTGCCGCCTCGGCTGGTCTCGCTGTACGGCACCCCGATGTGGGACGCGATGACCCGCGAGCAACAAATCGAGCTGTCCCGCCAGGAATTGGTCAACACGTTGTCGGCCGGAATCTGGTTTGAGAACATGCTCAACCAGTCGTTGTTGCGCACGATCCTGCACGAGGACCCGACGAGCTCCTCGACGCACTACAAGCTGACCGAGCTGGGCGACGAAACCCGGCACATGGTGATGTTCGGCAAAGCCATCGAGCGCATCGGCGCCAAGCCGGTACGGCCGCGGCTGTTGCACCGGATGATCATCAACACCCTGCCGCTGGCGTTCCAGCGCGGCTCGATGCTGTGGATCGCCGCCCTGATCGGTGAAGAGATTTTCGATTCGCTGCAACGACAGATGATGGACGACCCGGAACTGCAGCCGATTATCCAGCGGCTCATGCGAATTCACGTCACCGAAGAGGCTCGCCATATCCAGTTCGCGCGCGACGGCGCCCGCAAGCGGGCCCAGAAGATGCCGCGCCTCAACAGATTCTTCATGGCCAACATCAACGGCCTCGGCGGGTACTTCTTCCGTTACCTGTTCAGCAATCCGATCCCCTACGCGCGGACGGGCCTGGATCCCAAACTGGCGCGGGCGACGGCACGCAGCAGCCCGCACCGCCGCGAAACCCAGACGGCCGGCTTTGCCCCGCTCGCAGCGTTTTTGACCGAGATAGGCCTGCTGGGCCCGATCGCGCGTCGCGGCTGGAAGCGCACCAACTTTCTGTGAGCCCGCCCCAGGTCATCGTCATCGGCGCGGGTGCCCGGGGCACCGCAACCGAACTGCTGGCGGCGGGCATCACCGATGTCGTCGTTCTCGATAAATCACCCGTGATCAGCTCGCGGTTTGACGACGACACCGAAACCTGGGAATTGCGCACCGCAGCGGGCGAGACGTTCCACGGCCGGGCGGTCATCGCGGCCCACCAAGTGCTCGCTGCGTGGACGCCGGAGCTGGCCGGGCGCAACGACTTTCGCGGCACGTCGTTTCACGCGGCGCAGTGGCACGCCGATTTCGATCCGGCCGGCAAACACATCGCGGTCATCGGAACCGATTCCGCCGCGGGTCATTACCTCGGGCAGCTGATTTCGGTAGCGGCCTCGGTCACGGTATTCGCGCATCCACCGCGCCGGATCGTCGCCGAGTTGCCGTTTCCGGAAACCCGGGTCAAGCGCTGGCTAGGCCGCCATGCTCGAGCGGCGCTGGGCCGCCGACTTTCTCGGCCGGCGCTCTTGACATCGGCGATCAGCGCCATCACCCCGTCGGGCATCCGCACCAGCGACGGGGTCGACCACCAAGCCGACGCGATCATCTACGGCACCGGGTTCACGATCCCCGATCAGGCCGCCGAGTTGATCGGCGCCGGCGGATTGTCCATCAAACAGGCCTGGGTCGACGGCACGGAGCCGTTCCTGGGCGTCGCGCTTCACGGGTTCCCCAACTACTTCTTGATCACCGGGCCCGATGCCGATGCCCAAACGCGCTATGCCGTCGAATGCCTCGGGCTGATGACACGCAGCGGCAGCACCCGCATCGAAGTACTGCGCAGCAGTCAGGCGGTATTCAACGAGCGTGCCCATTTCCAACCGGCTCAACCATTCCGGGTGGCATCGGCGTTCGACCTGTCATCGAACGCTCCCTCCAGCAATGAGATCTACGACGGCATGGCGACGCTGACCATCGCCGGTACGTCGCATCCGGTGCGGGTGCGACTGGCCGGTCGCCTCGACCCGATCGACGGCCGTTACCACTGGCAGGGAACGCTTTTTAGCTCCCCAGCCCAGCCCCTGCCGGACGACGTGCTCAATCAGATTCGAACGGCGACGCTGACCGTGGGCGAACACAGTGCAGCGGCCCGCATCGTCGAGCAAACGCCGTGGGGCACTCATGCGGTCGCCGGCGTGGGCGCTCCGCCCTACGCGATGACGCAATCCTGAAGTCTCTGATCTGGTGGCATCGATGTCACTCAACTAACGTGAGAAGTCTCTGCCGCCGGGGGGCGGTTCCTTATTTGGCTTGCCGAGTGGGAATTCGAGGAGCAGGAGATGGAATGCCGCATCGAGACGTTCAGGTGCTTTCCGACCGCGCTAGGATTCGTGTGCCCTAACCGCAATTAGGACACGCGTTCATAAACCGCTACATCGTCGGGCGCCATAAGCAGGGATAATGTCCTAGACGGAAAGGAGTGCCTAGCGTGAGTGCGGTAGCTGAGTCGCCGAGCTCGCTGGCCGTTGCGACCCGGACCGACGATTCGGTCGCCGTCCTGACCGTCGGCGGCGTGCTTGACGCCAGCAACTCCGGGGCGCTGCGCGACAGCATCTCCAAGGCAACCCTGCAAAAGCCGACGGCCGTCATCGTCAACATCAGCGAACTCAAGGTGCCCGCCGAGTCGGCATGGTCGGCCTTCATCAGCGCCCACTTGCAGCTCGGCACCCAGACCAAGGTTCCGATTGTGCTGGTCAGCGCGCATCGCACCACCCGTGAGGCGATCACCCGCAGCGAAGTCACGCGTTTCATGCCGGTCTATTCGACCGAAAAAGGGGCCTTGAAAGCGCTCGGCAAGCTCACCCGTCAGACCATCCAGCGCGCCGATGCCGAGCTGCCCGCGAACCTGACCAGCCTGCGCGAATCACGCCGGCTGGTTCGCGAGTGGCTAACTGAATGGAAGCAACCCGGGCTCATTCCGGTCGCGCTCGTGGTCGTCAATGTGTTCGTGGAAAACGTGCTCGAACACACCGGAAGTGTCCCGAAGATGCGGATCGAATCCGACGGCGAAACGGCGACCATCGCGGTCTCCGATGAGAGCACCTCGCCCGCCGTGCGGCTGCCGTCGCCGGACAAGGGTATCGACGTGTCCGGCTTGGCGATCGTCGACGCGCTCTCCCGCGCGTGGGACAGCACCCCGACCGCGTCGGGCAAGACGGTCTGGGCCGTTATCGGCCCCGAGAACCAGCTGTAACCGGGCCGCTTCACCCCCTGGCGAGAGTTGTGAGGGGACCCGCCCGCAAGCCAAACTAGAACACGTTCTAGTGTCGTGTGACGGCCCCCACAGGAAGGCGGATGACGTGCGGTTCACCTACGCAGAGGCGATGACCGACCACCGGTACTACATCCCGCTGGCCCAGGCTGCCGAGGCGGCCGGGTACCACGCGATGACGATCGCCGACAGCATCGCCTACCCCTTCGAGTCCGACTCGAAGTACCCGTACACCCCGGACGGCAATCGCGAGTTCCTGGACGGCAAGGAATTCATCGAAACCTTCGTGCTGACAGGGGCTTTGGGCGCGGTGACGACGAAGCTGCACTTCAACTTCTTCGTCCTCAAGCTGCCCATCCGCCCGCCGGCGCTGGTGGCCAAGCAGATCGGATCGTTGGCCGCGTTGACCAACAACCGGGTGGGCTTCGGGGTCGGCACCAGCCCGTGGCCGGAGGACTACGAGCTGCTGGGCGTCCCATTCGCCAAGCGCGGCAAGCGCATGGACGAATGCATCGAGATCATCCAGGGACTCACCAGCGGCGAGTACTTCGAGTTCCACGGCGAGTTCTACGACATCCCCAAGACGAAGATGACGCCGGCTCCGACCGAGCCGATCCCGGTCCTGATCGGCGGGCACGCCGACGCGGCACTGCGCCGCGCGGCTCGCCTGGACGGCTGGATGCACGGTGGCGGCGACCCGGAGGAACTCGACGGACTCATCGCCAAGCTCAAGCAATACCGCGAAGAAGCGGGCAAGACCGGCCCGTTCCAGATCCACGTGATCTCGGCCGACGCCTACACCGCCGATGGCATCAAGCGGCTGGAGGACAAGGGCGTCACCGATGCCATCGTCGGCTTCCGCATTCCCTACATCAAGGGCAACGACACCGAGCCGCTGGAAAGCAAGATCCGCAACCTCGAGATGTTTGCCGAGAACGTCATCGCGAAGGTCTAGCGGCGGTCACAGCGGATCCCACTTGGGAGCCCGCTTTTCCATGTGCGCTTTGGCCGCCTCGACCGGGTTGTTGGTGAAACCGCTGAGGATCTGAGTGCGGTTCTCGATCTCGATGGCATGCCGCAAACTGGGCGCGTCCAGCGCCGCGTTGAGTCCAATCTTGGTCTGCCACACGCCGTAAGCGTTGTTCTCGGCGATCGAGCGGGCCAGCTTGAGCGCCGCCGGCATCAGGTCGTCCGGTGCGACCACCTCGTGCACCAGCTTGATGCGATAGGCCTCGTCCGCGGCGATGATGCGGCCGGTCAGCATGAGCTCGCGCGCTACGCCGGCGCCGACGATTTTCGGCAGCAGGTAGCTGGTGCCCATGTCCATCGACGAGAAGCCGGCCTTGATGAAGACCGATCCGAAGCGGGCCTGGTCGGACGCCACCCGGATATCGCTGACCAGCGTGAACGCCAGCCCACCTCCGACGGCGACGCCGTTGACCGCGGCGATCACCGGGATGTCCAGTTCGTAGATCCGGGTGTAGAGATTGGCCAGCCGGACCTGAGCGTCATAGTTGATTTTGAACGGCGGGGTGTCCGGGCTGGCCGGCTGTGTCCAGGCCTGGCCGGTGCCGCTCAGATCGGCGCCGGCGCAGAATCCGCGGCCGGCGCCGGTGATGATCGCGACCCGGTATTGACCGCCGCTGAGCACGTCCAGGGCGGCGTCCACGCCGTCGATCAACGACCCGTCGATCGCGTTGAGACGCTCCGGCCGGTTCAGGGTGATACAGGCGATGTTGTCCTCGAGAGATTCCAATTCCACTGCAGGCATACGAAAACCGTATGCGACGTGGATATTTACCGAGCGGGCATACCGTGGTTTCGACTCGACATCGAAGGAGAAACCATGGCACGAAGCGAGGGCGACACCTGGGACCCGGCCAACAGCGTCGGGGCCACCGCCACCATGGTCGCCGCCGCGCGGGCTGCCGCGACCAAACGTCCGCAGCCGGTCATCAACGACCCATTCGCCGAGCCGCTGGTGCGTGCCGTCGGGATCGACCTGTTCAGTCGCGTGGCCGCGGGCGAACTCGACGACGACGCCGACGCCGAGCTGGGCATCCCGCGGATGACCGACGTGTTCGCCGCCCGCGCCCGGTTTTTCGACGATTACTTCGCCCAAGTCACCGATGCGGGCATCCGGCAGGTCGTCATCGTCGCCGCGGGGCTGGACAGCCGCGCCTACCGGCTTGCCTGGCCGGACGGGACGACGGTGTATGAGATCGACCAGCCGGAAGTGATCGAGTTCAAGACCTCGACGCTGTCGAAGATCGGCGCCAAACCCACCGCCGAGCACCGCACGGTCGGCATCGACCTCCGCGAGGATTGGCCGGCGGCACTGCAGGTCGCCGGGTTCGACCCCGCGCAGCCCACGGCCTGGCTCGCCGAGGGCGTGCTCATCGGGTTCCTGCCGCCGGAGGCCGAGGTTCGGCTGCTGGACAATGTCATTTCGCTCAGCGCCAAGGGCAGCCGCCTGGCGGCCGACTTTGGAATGGTCGCCGGAACCTCCGAGGAGTCGCAGGAACAGGCGCAGAAGATGACCGAAGGCTGGCGACGGCACGGATTGGATTTGGATATCGCCGATTTGACCTACCCCGGCGAACACACGGACGTCGGCGCGCATCTGCGCGGTCGCGGGTGGGACGTGCTCGGGTTCCGGCTCGCTGATCTTTTCACCGCCGCCGGGCTGCCGGAACTGCAGGCGACCGATCGCTGGGGTCCGGCCGCCACCATCGGCTTTGTGACTGCCGTGCTCTAGCTGAGTGTGCGTCTAGGGCGTCGAGTGTGCGTCTAGGGCGGACAAAGCGCAGAATTCCCGCCCTGGAAGCACATCCGACGCCGCCGAGAGTGCGCTCAGCCGCGTTTGGCCAACCACTCGGCCTGCATCACCAGCAACGCCATCGTCTCCAATTCCGGTGTGTCCGGATCGAGTTCGCGATAGCGCTGATAGACGTTGACTACCACCCGCTCGGCGTCCAGCCAGCTGGCGTACTCGCCGAGGTCGATGGTGTCGGCGGCCTCGGCCCACGACAGTCCCTTGTCATAGGCGGCCTTGGCTTGCTCGGCAACGTGCGCGAGATAGCCACGGACGGCACGGATCCCGTCCGGGTCGGTAATCGGACCGTGCCCGGGTACGACCGTCGGTGCGTCCAGCGTGATCATCGCATCGCAGGCAGCTACCCAGTTGGCGATCGGGCCCGCCCACACGATTGGGGTGCAGCCGATGAACAGCAGATCGCCGCCGAACAACACCCCGGCGTCGGGCACGTGCACCACGGAGTCGGCGGCGGTGTGCGCGGGACCCAGGTTCAGCAGCTCGACCCGCCGGCCACCGACGTCGATGGACAGGTCACGGTCGAACGTCTGGTCGGCGTTGCGCACCCGGATGCCGCTGAAGTCGAAGTGCCCGAACCGGTCTCGCGTGTAGGGCGTCGCGACCGGGCCGAGATTGGCGGTCTGCACCATGGCCAGCATCTCGGGTGCCATCCCGTGTTCGATCTCGTCGGCCGTGCCCTGCGCGGCGATGATGCGCACCGACGCGTCGAGCAGTTGGTTGCCGTGGGTGTGGTCGCCGTTGGAGTGGGTGATCAGCGCGTCGGTGATCGGCGCGCGCTCGGTGATCGGCTGCATCGCGGTGAGCATTTCGCGGGTCAGCGCGAGGTCGAACAGCGTGTCGACCAATAGCGAGGCGCCGTCGCCGCCGACCAGTCCGGCGTTGCTCCAGCCATAGCCCCCGTCCGGCAGCGTCCACGCCCACACCCGGTCGCCGACCTCGTGCAGCCCACGGGTGTAAGGCACTCGTGCGGGCGCGCGGTTGACGCGGTCCGGCGCGGGCGCGGCCTCCGGGTTGGACCGGGGCGCGAGCCGGTGCGGCGGATTGCTCGCGCGAACGGTTTGCCGGGTCTCCCCCAGGCCCTGTACCCGCAGCGTCACGACGTCGCCGTCGCGCAGCCAGCCGGGAAACGACTCCATCCGCGCGAGGCTGAGGTGTTCGACCAGCGTGCAGGTGGGCACCGTGCCGGATCCGATGACGTCGCCGGGTATGAGCTGCACACCGCGCGAGACGTAGGAGATGACTTCGCCGAAGCTCCAATCCATTTGGGCGGTCGAACCCGACCCGATCTCCCTGTCGTTGACCAGTGCGGCGACCTGCAGGTCGAGTTTGCCAGGAAAGGAGGGGTGGCGATACGGCTCGAGCTCATCGGGCGTAACCAGGTAGGGACCCAGCGTGACTCCGCTGTCTTTGCCCTTGCCCTGCCCGATCGCCAACTGGGTTTCCAGCTGCTGCAGGTCTCGCGCCGACCAGTCGTTGAAGATCGTGTAGCCGATGATGGCCTGTTCGGCCTGCTCGACCGTCAGGTCTTTACCACGGGTCCCGATCACGGCGGCGATCTCCAATTCGAAGTCCTGCCAAGCGCTTCCGGGCGCCATCGGCGCATCGTCATAAGGCCCCAGAACCGTTGCCGGACAAGCGAAATAGAAGGCAGGGATGCGGTACCAGGTATCGCTGAGTACCCGTCCGGCACCCACGGTGGCCTGGCAATTGCGCATGTGGTCCAGGAAGCACAGGGAATCCCGGATCGACGGTGGCCGCGGGATCGGCGCCATCAGTGTCACGTCATCCAGACGTACCGGGCCGGAACGGATTGCCTCCTCGCCTGCCTGGCGCAGCCCCTCGGCGCCACGCTCGAGCAGCCCGAGCAGCGTCACACCCGGCGGCATCGGGTGGATCACGTCGTCGGAGAGCATCCCGGTCCGCTCGCCGTCAGCACCTTGAAATGTCACCCACTTCATTCGCGCACCACCTCACTTGGCTTCTTGTCCGGCCGTAGCCCACGCCAACTCGGTTGGCGCAAGCGACTATCCGGCGTCCACTCGCTGTAGCGCACCTCGCCGACCAGAACCGGCTCGACGAACGTCACGCCCTTGGCGTCACGCGTCGGCAGCCTGGCATCGAAGGGAGATTCGTCGGTGTGCAGCGGCGCCAGGGTCTTTTTGAGGTTGGCCAGGTCGCGTTCGGTGAAGCCGGTGCCGACCCTGCCGACGAAGTGCAGCCCGGCGTCTCCGGGAATGCCGACCATCAGCGAGCCGATGCCGCTGGTGCGCCCTCCTTCTCCGGCTTTCCAGCCACCGATGACGACTTCCTGTGTGCTCCAATGCTTGTCCTTGACCCAGGACGCCGAACGTCGGCCCGGCTGATAGGTAGAGTCGCGTTTCTTGGCAACCACGCCCTCCCAGCCGTGCTGACGGGAATGCTCGAGGGCCTGCGCGCCGTCCTCGCCGGGCACCAGCTCGGGAACGATGAGACTGCTTGCGCTGCCCAGGGTTTCCAGCAGCTTGCGGCGATCGGAGTATTTCGCCCGCAGCAACGAGCGGCCGTCCAGGTAGACCAGGTCGAATGCCCAGAACTCGACGCGCGTGGCGCGGTTGCGGTTCTGCATCTCGCTGAAACTTGGCACGCCGGACTTGTCCAACGCCACGATCTCGCCGTCGAGCACCACATGATGTTCGGCGAGATCTTCTGCCAGCGAACGCAATTGCGGGTATTCCTTGGTGACGTCACGGCCGCTTCTGGACCGCACCCGCACGCTGCCCCGATCCGCCTCGATCAGCAGCCGATAGCCATCCCACTTCCCCTCGAACGCCCACTGGCCGGCCTTGAGGCCCGCCACCGAACCATGCGTGGCGAGCATCGGAGCGACCTCGTCGAACTCGAAGACCTTCTGGTCTTTCATCCGGTGCGCCAGCCATTGGTTACCGTTGGTTTGAATCAGCGCGTAGCGCCCGGAAATTCGGCTGCCGTGCAGATTCACGATGACCTCATCGTCGCGGAACTTCTCGGCGTCATAAGTGCCGGAATCCCAGATGACCACCTTGCCGGCACCGTATTCCCCTTTGGGGATGCTGCCCTCGAACGTGCCGTATTCGAGTGGATGATCTTCGGTGTGCACCGCGAGATGATTCACCGACGTCGTCTCGGGCAGGTTTTTCGGCACCGCCCACGACACCAGCACGCCGTCTTTTTCCAGCCGGAAGTCGTAATGCAGCCGGCTGGCGTGGTGTTCCTGGATGACGAACGTATTACCTTGGCCCGCAGTAGGTTTAGCATGGGGCACCGGCTCTGGAGTTTTCGCCGCGTCGCGCATGCTGCGGTACTTGGTCAGCCGATCCGCAACGGGCGCGTCGGCGTCCAGCGGCGCCAGCAGGTCGCCGTCCCGGGCGACGCGGGCCAGCACCTCGTCGTAGCGCAGCTGGCGGAGCTTTTTGTCGTCTAGCTCCTCCCATGTGCGTGGCGCCGCGACGGTCGGATGTTCCCGCCCGCGCAGCGAGTAGGGCGCGATCGTGGTCTTCGATCCGCTGTTCTGGCTCCAGTCCACGAACACCTTGCCGGCCCGCAGGCTCTTGGTCATCGTCGAGGTGACCAACGTGGGCATCGACTTTTCCAGTTGCTGCGCAATCCGTTTCGCTAGCACGGTCGCGCCGTTACTGCTCACCGGCTCATCCAGCGGCGCGTAGAGGTGCAGGCCCTTGCTGCCGCTGGTGAGCGGGAAGGTGGTCAGCCCGATATCGGTGATCAGGTCGCGCACCGCGCGGGCCACCTCGGCCAGCTGCGCCATCGTGACGCCCTCGCCCGGATCCAAGTCGAACACCAATCGTGTTGCCGGGCCGGGCTTGAGTTCTTCGGCTTTGCTGCGGGTCCACTGCGCGACGAACCGCCACTGCGGCACGTGCACCTCCAGCGCTGCCTGCTGCGCGATCCAGGCCAGCCCGTCGACGCTGTCGATGATCGGGTACGTCGTGGTTCCGGAGCGATGCGTCACGCTGGCCCGGGGCAACCAATCGGGAGCCGAGGAGGCCAACTGCTTTTCGAAAAACGAAGACTGCTCAACGCCATTCGGCCAACGCTTACGGGTCGCCGCACGCCCCGCGATGTGCGGCACCATCACCTCCGCGATACCGGTGTAATAGTCGAAGATGTCGGACTTGGTGGTGCCGGTCACAGGGTAGAGCACCTTGTCGGGGTTGGTCAGCTTCACCCGCGGTGCCATGAGAGCCAACTTACGCGTTTCGACACTGTTAACAGCTTTGACCACCGATTATCGGCCCGCGTCGTCGATTTACATGTGACATCAACCACGACGCGTTTGGATCGGCGATCACCTCGGGCACAGGAACACGATGTTTGACGCAATCCCTTCCCCCTGGCGTCCAAAAAGCGGCGTCCCCCTGAGCGACGCGACACTGCGACTGCATTCGCAACGAGTCGACGTCCCTACCTACGACAGGTCGGCCCTTGCGCGAGGTGTCGTTCACATCGGCGCCGGCAACTTCCACCGCGCACATCAGGCGGTGTACTTCGACGACCTTGCCCGCTCGGGCATTTCCAATCGGTGGGGGGTTACCGGCGTCAGTCTGCGTTCCCGCGACGTCAAAGAATTGTTGTCAGCACAGGATGGGCTGTACACCGTCGTACAGCGCGGCCACGACCGCCAAACCGCACGGGTAGTCGGCTCGATCGGCTCCGTTCACTACGCACCGAATGATGGCGCAGCAGTGCGCGCCGCCCTGACAGATCCCCACACCCGCATCGTCAGCCTGACCATCACCGGCAACGGATACTTCCTGAATCCGGTCACCGACGAGTTCGACGCCGACCACCCCGACGTACGCGCCGACCTCGTCGCGTCCGATGGCTATGCAACCGCCTGGGGATATCTGGCCGAGGCGCTCGACCAGCGTCGCCGCGCTGGCATCGCGCCGTTCACCGTGCTCTGCTGCGACAACATTCCCGGCGACACCCACCCGGCGAGAACCGCGCTGGTGTCGTTCGCCGCCTTGAAGGACCCCGGGCTCGCCCGCTGGATCAACACGCACGTCGCGTTCCCGTCGACCATGGTCGATCGCATCACCCCGCAAACCTCGAAGTCGGAGCGAAAATTCGTCGAGCAGACATTCGGCGTCGCCGACAAATGGCCGGTAGTGACCGAACCGTATTGCCAATGGGTGATCGAGGATTCCTTCAGCAATGGGCGACCGCCGCTCGACGAGGTCGGTGCCGAATTCGTCGCCGATGTCAGCGCCCACAAGCTGATCAAGACCCGTCTGCTCAACGGAACCCACATCGCGCTCGCGTGTTTGGCCACACTGGCGGGCTACCAGCGCACCGACGAAGCGATGCAGGACCACGTCATCTTCGACTACGTCGAGCAGCTCCTGCGCGACGAGATTCAGCCACTACTGCCCGCAGTCCCCGGGATGAACACACCCGAGTACCGCGGAACCTTGCTGGATCGCCTCAGCAACCCCCGAATGAGTGACCAATTGTCCCGGCTGGCTCGACGGGGAACGAGCAAAATATCGCAGTTTGTGCTGCCCTCCCTGCAGGAGGCGATCGCGCAGGGTAGGCCGCACACGCTGCTGATGTTGGCTGTTGCCGGATGGGCCCGTTATATGCGCGGCCACGACCTCAAGGGACGCAAGCTCCGCCTTGAAGACTCGCAGGCGATACCGGTGGTTAGGTTGGCCAACATGGCAAGCGACAACCCCGATCCGCTGCTGGGGCATGAGATGTTCGCCGAGGTACGCACGGTTCCCGGTTTTGCGGAGCGCCTGGGCGACATGATTGCCGATATCGACGAGCGCGGTGTGGTGCCCACGCTGCGTAATGCGATGCGCAACGACGAGCGAGAGTTGGTGTCGCGATGAACAGCGGGCTGACCTTTGTGCGCACCTTCGACCCGGCGCCGATCACTACCCTGCTCTGTGACGCCGATGACAACCTGTTTGGGTCGGAGAGGCCGGCGTTCGACGCATCGACCGAGGTGACCAATCGTTTCCTGGCCAGGTTCGACGTGCGGTCTCCGCTCAGCTCCGAGGAGTTGCGTAAGCGGGCCGTCGGGAAAAACTTCCGTACCACGGCCCTCGACCTGGCCGTGCAGTGCGCAGTGCCGCTCGATGAGACGTTGGCCCAAGGCCGCGCCGAAGCTCGCGTCGCTTCGGACAGTGACGTGGCGAGCGGCAACGCGTTGTCCGCCGACGAACTTGAGAAATGGGTGCTCCAGGAACGCGAGCAGGTCACCGCTCATCTGGCAGTCAGCCTGACACCCGATCCGCAAGTGCTGGAACCATTGCGAGAGCTCGCGACGCAGTACGCACTCGCGGCGGTCAGCTCCAGCGCCAGCAAGCGTCTGCATGCCTGCTTCGCTGCCACCGGCCTCGACTCGCTGATATCGGCGGCCGTGACCTTCAGCGCGGAGGATTCTCTTCCGGTGCCGACTAGCAAACCCGACCCGGCGGTGTATCTGCATGCCGGCCAGGTACTGGGTGTCGAACCCGAGCAAGGTCTGGCCATCGAAGATTCCGTGGCCGGTGTTGGTTCCGCTGTCGCAGCCGGCTACGCCACCGTCGGTAACCTGATGTTCGTGCTACCCGACGAACGGGATTGCCGCCGTGCAGAATTGATTGATGCCGGCGCAGTCGCGATCACCGATTCGTGGCGCGCTCTTGCTGATGTCCTGCTGTTATCGGCCGTGCCGGCTGGAGATTCTCCACGCCCGTAGGGCATCGACTGGTCCGCGAGTAATCCAAGCCGCTGGGCTTGCGGCCCGCGGTCGACGTACCGTCGAGAGGTGCTGGGAGCCCGGTAACGATCCGGGCGCTGCCCGGGGAGGAGTTGGCTAACGGTGGCTAACGCGATCAATCTCAACAATGCGGCGCTTGCAACGCTGCCGGTCGAAGCGCCCAACTATGACCGCAGCAGCATCGGCGTCGGTATTGCGCACATCGGGACCGGTCACTTTCACCGGGCGCACCAGGCCATGTACATCGACCGGTTGCTGCAGCAGGGTTTGGCGCGCGAGTGGGGCATCTGCGGGGTCGGCGTGATGCCCGGCGACTGGACGATGCGCGACGTCCTGACTGACCAGGACGGGCTCTACACGCTGGTCCTGGAGAAGCCTGACGGCAGCCGGGACGCACACGTGATCGGCTCGATCATCGACTATCGCTACGCTCCCGACGATCCGGAGTCGGCATTGGACGTGCTGGCCGCGCCGTCCACCCGAATCATCTCGCTGACCATCACCGAGGGCGGTTATCGCGACGCGGACGGGCCCGCGTTCGCGTTGATCGTCGAGGCTTTGGACCGGCGTCGCCGCCGCGGGATTGCCGCGCCGACCGTCGTGTCGTGCGACAACATCGAGAACAACGGCGAGATCGCCAAGCGCGCCGTCTTCGCCAATGCGGAAAGTCGGGACCCAGGACTCGCCGAGTGGGTGGCCGAACACGTTCGGTTCCCGAGTTCCATGGTCGACCGGATCACCCCGGCCACGACACTGGAGATGGCCGCCGAGGTGCGGCGCAACTTCGGTGTCAACGACCGGTGGCCAGTGGTGGCCGAACCGTTCACCGCATGGGTGCTCGAAGACGACTTCGGCGGCGACAGGCCGCCTTTGGAGCGGGCGGGCGTGCTGCTGGTCGACGACGTCGCCCCGTATGAGTTGATGAAGCTGCGACTGCTCAACGCGGGGCATCAGTGCCTGGCCTACTTCGCTCATCTGTGCGGATTCCAGTTCGTTCACGAGGCGGCACGCGATCCCCTGTTCGCCGAGTTCTTGCTCGCCTACTTCGAATCCGAGGCCATCCCGACGCTGCCGCCGGTGCCCGGGATCGACCTACATGACTACAGCCGCACGCTGATCGAGCGGTTCACCAACCCCGGCGTACGCGACACCGTTGCGCGGCTGTGCGCCTACTCGTCGGATCGCATCCCGAAATGGCTGCTGCCGGTAATCAACGACAACTTGGCCGGCGATGGCTCGGTGCGGCTGGCGGCGGCGACGGTGGCAAGCTGGGCTCGCTACGCCGAAGGCACCGACGAATGGGGTAAGCCATTCGAGGTGGTCGACCAGCTGGCGGACTCGCTGGTACCGATCGCCCGGACGCAGCACGAGAATCCCACCGCCTTCATCGAGGTCACCGCGGTGTTTGGAGATCTGGCCCAGCAACCCACCTTCGTCCAGGCGTACCGCTGGGCGCTGGAATCGTTGCACCGCAAGGGAGCTCGGGCGACTCTGGAGGCGTTGGTGCGATGACCCGCGGGCTGGTGATCGGCGAGTCCCTGATCGATATCGTCGAGGGCGACGAACATGTCGGTGGCAGTCCGCTCAACGTCGCCGTCGGACTCGGCCGGCTGGGCCGCGATATCGACTTCCTGACCCACATCGGCGACGACTCGTATGGCCGGCGCATCGCGGACTATGTCAAAGCCTCTGGCGCACGGCTCGTTCCGGGCAGTGTGACCGCTGCCCGCACGCCGACCGCGGTAGCGACGATCGCCGACGACGGGTCGGCCAGCTACATCTTCGATCTGGAATGGCGGCTCTCCGGCACGCCCGAAGTTCCCCCGCCAGTGTTCGTGCACACCGGGTCCATTGCGGCCGTGCGGGAGCCGGGATGTTTGGCGGTCGCGGCGTTGCTCGACGCCTACCGGGTGTCGGCCACGGTAACGCTGGACCCCAATGTGCGGCCCTCGCTGATCGCGAATCGGGATCTGGCGCGCGAGCGGATCGACCGTCTCATCGAGCGCAGCGACATCGTCAAGGTCAGCGATGAGGATCTGCGCTGGATCGATCCCGACCACGAGCCGGAACAGACGGCGCGAACCTGGTTGTCCCTGGGCCCGGCGATCGTTGCGGTGACGATGGGCGAACGGGGTTCGTTGGCGTTCTGCGCGACAGGCGAGGCGCACGTGGCCGCCAAGCAGGTCCGGGTGGCCGACACCATCGGCGCCGGCGACGCGTTCATGGTCGGCCTGCTCGACGCGCTCTGGGAGATGGACCTGTTGGGTGGTGACCGGCGGGCCGCCCTGGCCAGGATCCGGCTCGACGAGCTGACCGCGGCATTGGAGGCAGCGGGGCTGGTGTCGGCGCTGACCGTTGGACGCGCCGGCGCCGATCTACCCGATCGCGCCGCCCTGCGCACTCAATCGTCTTCTAGCCCAGGAAGTTTCACGTAGTATCGCAGCGCCCGCGCGGCCGAGCTCGACCTGTGTGAAAGCCACGCAATCCCAGCTCACGGGCCTGTCAGGCTGTTTTGCTGGCGGCGGTATGGGCATACTGACTGCATGCGCTCCATCTGGAAGGGTTCTATCGCGTTCGGGCTGGTGAACGTGCCGGTCAAGGTGTACAGCGCGACCGAGGACCATGACATCAAGTTTCATCAGGTGCATGCCAAGGACAACGGCCGCATCCGCTATCAGCGGACCTGCGAGCTGGATGGCGAGGTTGTCGAATACCGGGACATCGCCCGGGCCTACGAATCCGACGACGGCCAGACGGTGGTGATCACCGACGACGACATCTCCACTTTGCCCGAGGAACGCAGCCGCGAAATCGAAGTGCTGGAATTCGTCCCGGCCAGCGAGGTCGATCCGATGTTGTTCGACCGCAGTTATTTCCTGGAGCCCGATTCCAAGTCGTCGAAATCGTATGTGCTGCTTGCTAAGACGCTGGCAGAGACGGATCGAATGGCGATCGTTCATTTCACGCTGCGCAACAAGACCCGCCTGGCGGCGTTGCGCGTGAAGGACTTTGGCAAGCGCGACGTCATGGTGATCCACACCTTGTTGTGGCCGGACGAAATCCGCGACCCCGACTTTCCGGTGCTGGACAAGGAGGTCGAGATCAAGCCCGCGGAGCTCAAGATGGCGGGCCAGGTAGTGGAGTCGATGGCCGAGGACTTCAACCCGGACCGTTACCACGACAACTATCAGGAACAGCTGCACGAGCTGGTGCAGGCCAAACTCGAAGGTGGAGAGGCATTTACCACTGAGGAGAAGCCCAAAGAGCTGGATGAGACCGAAGATGTCTCCGACCTGCTCGCCAAGCTGGAGGCCAGCGTGAAAGCGCGCTCCGGCGACGG
>NZ_JBVAXR010000032.1:0-32162 GCF_055419445.1 Mycobacterium sp. IDUB_19
TTGCGCAGCGTCGGCGAGCGGCTGCAGGCCAATGTCCGCGCCACCGACACCGTCGCGCGGATGAACGGGGACCAATTCGCGGTCCTGGTCGAAGACCGCCCCGACGTCGCAACACAGGTCGCCAGGAAGCTCGCCCGGTCCTTCGACGAGTCTGTCGAACTCGAGGATCACCGGCTGCACGTGCATCCCAACATCGGCGTGGCCTCGGCCGCGTCGAAACCCGGCTCGGCCCTGACGCCAAGCGAGCTTCTCGAACAGGCCGACGCGGCCCGGAACCGGGCCCAACAATCGAGCTCGACCGACGTGCAGACATTCACCCCCGACATGGATGCTCGGCTCGGCAAACACCCGACTCACGACGCCAGCATGGCCCGACTGCAACTGCTCGGTGAACTGCGACGCGCCATCGACGAAGGCCTGCTGACGCTGCTGTACCAGCCGAAATTCGACCTGCTGACCGGCTCCGTCCGCGGCGCCGAGGCGCTGGTGCGATGGCAACACCCCGAATTCGGCGTGCTGCGGCCCGATGAATTCTTACCGTTGGTCCGCGAACACGGGCTCATGGATGCCGTCACCGACCTGGTGCTGTCGCGCGCGGTCGCCGACGCTTCGGAGTGGTATGCCGCGGGCGCCGTCATCCCCGTGGCGATCAACTTGTGGGCGCCCTCTCTCGACGAGGACGCCCTGCCGGACCGCATCATGTCTGTGCTCGACCGTCGCGGCATGTCCGCCAGTTCACTCACGATCGAGATCACCGAGGACCTGTTGGTCGCCGACCTTGCGAAGGCCCGCGCGGTGCTCAATCGTCTCCGCGAGGCCGGCATCCGAGTGGCCATCGACGACTTCGGCAGCGGTTACGCCTCGCTCACCTATCTGCGTGAACTACCCATCGACGACGTCAAACTCGACCGCCAATTCATCGCGCCCATCCTGCACGACGAACGCGCCGCAACGATTGCCCGATCGGTGATCGAGTTGACTACGAAGTTCGGCATCGCCACGATCGCCGAGGGCGTTGGGAACGCGGAAACGGCTCTGCGACTGAAGGAATACGGTTGCGACGCCGTGCAAGGCAACTTCTTCTGTCCCCCGTTGCCTGCCTCCGACATTCCGCATGTCCCCCAGAACGCCACGCTCGCAGCGCAGTAGATACGCGACGGCATAGGGTTGCGCCGTGCACATTGACGTGATGGTGGTTCCGCAACCGCTGGGTGAGATCGGTGGCCTGGCCCAACGCGCTCAGGCCGCGGGATTCTCCGGCCTGCTGTTCACCGAGACCGGACGCACGGCCTACCTCAACGCCGCCGTGGCCTCGCAAGCCGCTCCCGGACTCGAGTTGTCGACCGGCGTCGCGGTCGCGTTTCCCCGTAGTCCGTTCGTCACCGCGGCCGAGGCGTGGGAGCTGCAGGAGGCGACCGGCGGCAAATTCCGGCTGGGCCTGGGCACGCAAGTGCGCACCCACGTCGTGCGCCGCTACGGTGTACCCTTCGAACACCCGGGCCCGCGGCTGCGCGACTACGTGCTGGCGGTGAAAGCGTGTTTCTCGGCGTTCCGCACCGGAAAGCTCGATCACCACGGCGAGTTCTACGACCTCGACTTCATCACGCCGCAGTGGAGCGCGGGCCCCATCGACGCGCCCGACCCCAAAGTCGATATCGCAGCGGTGAATCCGTGGATGCTGCGGATGGCCGGCGAAGTGGCCGACGGGGTGCACGTCCATCCGCTCGGCGAACTCGGCTACATCAAACGGCACGTGCTGCCGAACATCGCAGCCGGCGCGGAGAAGGCGGGCCGCTCAGCGTCGGACGTCACCGTCATCGTGCCGGCGATGACGATCGTCGGCGACAGCGACGAAGAACGTGACGCCCAACGCGAGACGGTGCGCACCAGCATGGCCTTCTACGGCAGCACCCCCAACTACGCATTCATTTGGGACGAGGCGGGATTCGAGGGCACGACCGCGCGCATCCGCGAGAAGCAGAAGGCCGGCGATTACCAGGGCATGGCCGCCCAGATCACCGACGAGCACATCGCGGCGTTCGCCACCGAGTCGACGTGGGACGGGTTTGCCGACGCCCTGACCCAGAAGTACGGCGGAATCGCCACGCGCATCGCCCTTTACAACGCTCTCGGCGACGACGAGCGCTTCGCGCGGTACGGCGAGGTCGCCCGTCAGCTAAGTCGGTGATGTTCTCGAGTGAGTCACATGCCGAAGTGCGTGTGACGCACCGCCGCCACCGCCTCCGCTGGCCCGCTCACTTCGACGTGCGCAGCCGCTTGGCGCCCGAAGACGTAGAGGAGGAGCTCGCCCGGCAGACCGGTGAGCAGAGCCGTCGGGTCACCCGCTATGGCCGTCACCTGCTCGTTGGTTCCAGCCCATTGGATTTCGAGCCCGCACCCGGCAAGACGCCGACTCAGATAGCGACCCCCGCGGCGAACGTTTCGCCACAACGCGGCATCCATTGCGGGCGTGAGGCTTCGAGGCCCGTGGTTATTCGCTCGGCGTACGTCCTCGTGATGGACGAAGAACTCGTTGAGATTCGCCACGGCGCGAACCCATCCGATGCGGAAGAACCCGATCGGCGGGCCGGACCGGATCCGCGTGACGAGCCGCGAGAAGTCCTGGCGGCGGGCCAATCTGGCCCGACGCCGTTCGGCGAATTGTTGGAAGGGACCGGGCAGCACGAGGCAGGGGCCGGCGACGGGATCGTGTTCCCGCAGCACGAGGTGGGCGGCGAGATCGTGGGTAGTCCAGCCCCCGAGAAGTGTGGGCGCCGAAGGGCCGAGCTCGTCGAACAGATCACAGAGCGCCAGGCGCTCTTGCGAATCCAGCCGGGCATCGACGTCGCCGGGTGTCAACGCACCTCAATCCCGTCCAGCGACAAGCTTGTCGACATCGATGACTTCACCGCGATTGATGCTGACCCAATCGCGCCCGCCGAGGTACGGACGCAGACTCTGGGCAATCAGCTCAACATCGGCGGGTGACTTAGGCCGCTGGAGTTCGTAGACATGCGGCAGCTCGGCCATACCAGTGACGACGTTCCACAGCGTCAGGGCCGCCGGTCCGGTCGGCGGATACGCCAGCACCGGTCCGAACAGGCATTGCCCGTCGATGAAGAGCGTGGGGACACCGTAGCCACCCGCATCCAGCACCCGCTGATGGTCGGCGCGGATGTCGTCGTGGGTAGTCGGGTCATCCAGTGCCGCATCGAGAATCGCCTCGTCGACGCCGATGTCGCTCAGCAAGCGTCGCGCAACCTCGGGCTCGTGCGGTTTGCCGCCGACAGTGTGCAATTCGTGTCCGATCGCGGCATACCACCGGTCGAGCAACGACATGTCGGTCCGACGCAGCAGTGCGCCGATCCGCATCAATGACCAGCCGTACGACCAGTCGCGCTCCCACGGATGCTTCTTGCCTTCGACCCGGTTGATTTCTTCCAGGCTGAAGAACCGCCAATTGACGGTGATGCCCAATTGTGCGCGGACGTCACGGATCCACAGCGACGTCTGAAAGGCGAAGGGGCACATCGGGTCAAAGTGAAAATCCACGGCGTTGCTCATCCCTTGACTCCCTTGTCCAGAAAGCGCCCAGCGGCCTACCCATGAGGCTACGACTTCGGACGCACTCCCGCGGCGCGATACACGAACACCGGCTCCACCGGAAACCGCAGCGTGGTGGTGGGCAGTTGCTGCAGCACCTTGTCGGGGATGGCCCTCTTGTAGTGCAGCTTCATCGAGCCGCTGAAGGCATGGTCCACGCCGCGTAGGTCGATATCGATCAGCAAGCCTTTCTTGGTGATCGTCGCGGCGGCCGGGCCCTTGTTGGTGTCCCAGGAGCAGTCGATGGACCGCAGATTGGCGTCCCCACGCGTCGGGAAGGTAGCGACGACCCGCGCGGCGCTGAACGCGAACGCACCCATATAACGGGAGACGCCTGAGGCCGAAAAGACACCGGGGACATGCCCGCTGAAATGCCGCACCACGGCGACCCTGGGGGCGAGGAAGATGAGACCCTCGGCCTCGAGCTGGTCGTGCAGTTCGGCAGGCACATTGGTCAACTGTGGCCAGTTACGGAGGAAGCCAAGCACAGCCAGACGGTAGCTGAGGCGCCGCCCGTCCGCAGTAAATCGAGCGACCGTTTTACTGCACCGTCACGATCGCCGTGTACTGGCACACCGGCGTGGCGTTTTTGCCCACGAAGCTGGAGTAGTAGGTGGAAATCGTCGTCGTCCCGGGCTTCAGCGCCGTGAACATCCACACCTCGGTGCCGGGCGCGCCCAACGCGTCGGTGCTCGGCTGCACATACTGGTGACTCGTTTGCTCGACGATGGATGAATCGCCGATCTTCGTGTCGGCCTGCCACCGGTATGGGGTGCTGTAATTCGCGCCCAACTGCAGTTTCAGCGTGTACCCCACCGCGAGAGTGACGTTCTGGGTGATGTTGTTCTGCTTCAACACCTGTTCCATCGGAACCACGAGGGTCTTTGACGTCGGCGGGTTTCTGCTCTCGAAGTGGCAGCCCACCAACATCGACGAGACGAGAATCGCGACGGTCACGAGGAGCCTGATCTTCACGAAAGTCATCACCTCCATTATGGCGTGAGGCCGAAAAGCCTCGGTCGGGGCAGTTAGCGGCAGCGCGCTGAAGACGGTCGCGGTCTAGGTCGTCGTTTCGGGCGCGCGTTTGCTGTAGGTCGGGTAGCTTCTGTGCATGTTCGGCATCATCCGGCCCTGCCGTCATCGACTCGGCGGCGAGCTCGCAGCAGCCTGGACCGCCCAATTATGCGGATTGTGTCTGGCACTGCGCGACGACTATGGCCAGTCCGCGCGAATCGCCACCAACTACGACGGCCTCGTGGTCTCGCTTCTGGTCGAAGCGCAGTCACCCGAGCGGCCCTCCCGCCGCAAGGCCGGGCCCTGCCCGCTGCGCGGCATGCGGCGCGCCGACGTGGCTACCGGCGACTGCGCGCGACTGGCCGCCGTCGTTTCGCTGGCCCTGGCCGCCGCGCGGGTACGCGATCACGTCGACGACCACGACGGCATGCTCGGCGCGGCCGGCGTGCGACCGGCCGCGCGCCGCATCGCCGAGCGCTGGGTGCGTCAGGGCACCGACACGGGTCAGGACCTGGGATTCGACACCGGCGTACTCGTCGCCGCGATGGACCGGCAGGCCGAGCTCGAGGCGACGGCCGGACCCGGCAGCTCGCTGCTGCTGGTGACCGAGCCCACCGAAACCGCGGTCGCCGAGGCCTTCGCCTACACCGCGGTGCTGGCCGGGCGCCCCGGTAATCAGGCGCCGCTGCGCGAGATCGGTCAGCTGTTCGGGCGGGTAGCCCACCTACTCGACGCGGTCGAGGATTACGACGACGACCTGGCGCGCGGCAAGTGGAATCCGTTGGCCGCCACCGAAACTCCGATCGCACAGGCCCGCGTCCTGTGCGACGACGCGGCGCTGGGCATCGAACTGGCCCTGACCGAAGTGGAGTTCACCGACGGCCGGCTGGCCCAGCGACTGTTGACCCGCGAGGTGCGCCGCGCGATCTCCCGCACCTTTACCAAGTCGGGCAATCCCAGCTGCGGAACACCGCACGGCCAGCAGGAACCCATCAACTTCGGCAACCAACCCGTCGGCGCGGGCTACCCGATCCCTGGGGGCGAAAACCCCGAGGGCGAAACACCCGACCCCGGCGCCAAGGGCAAAGGCGGCCGAGGTGGCGGCAGCTGCATCTGCTGCTGCGATGGGTGCGACTGCTGCTGCGAGTGTGGGGACTGCTGCGACTGCTCATAGGGCAGCTCATCGAACTCGTTGCGCCATTACATCTTTGTGACGTGTTTCGGCCCGTGCGGCCGGACACCGGCGGGTACGGCAGGATGGGCTCGTGTTTGGGCTCGAAGTCATCGTGGCGCTCGTCTCGGCCGTCATCGTCGGAACGGTGCTGGGCCGGCGCTATCGCGTGGGCCCACCGGTACTGCTCATTTTTCTGGGCACGCTGCTGGGCCTGATTCCCGCCTTCGGTCATATCCACGTCAACGGCGAGATCGTGCTGCTGATCTTCTTGCCCGCAATCCTTTACTGGGAGGGCCTGGGCACCAGCATTCGCGAGCTGCGCGCGAACCTGCGCATCGTCATCTTCCTGAGCGTCATCCTGGTGATCGTCACCGCGGTCGCGGTGTCGTGGACGGCGCGAGCGCTGGGCATGGAATCCCACACGGCGGCGGTCCTGGGTGCCGTGCTGTCCCCCACCGACGCCGCCGCGGTGGCCGGCCTGGCGAAAAAGTTGCCCCGCCGCACGCTCACCGTGCTACGCGCCGAGAGCCTCATCAACGACGGGACCGCGCTGGTGCTGTTCTTCGTGACCGTGCACGTCGCGGTCGGCGGCGCCGAGATCACCCCACCCGACCTGGCCCTGCGGTTCGTCGGCTCCTACCTCGGCGGCATCGCCGCGGGACTGCTGGTTGGCGGCTTGGTGACCCTGGCGCGCAAACGAATCGACGCACCCCAAGAGGAAGGGGCCATGAGCCTGCTCACGCCGTTCGCGGCGTTCCTGCTCGCCCAGGCGCTGGATTGCAGCGGCGTGGTCGCGGTGCTGGTCTCGGCTTTGGTGCTGGCGTACTCGGGGCCGGTGGTGATCCGGGCCCGCTCCCGGCTGCTTGCCTGGGGATTCTGGGACATGGCGACGTTCCTGATCAACGGCACGCTGTGGGTGTTTGTCGGAGTCCAGGTCCCGGGCGCGATACGTGGTATCTCGCATGTCGACGGCGGACTTCGCCACGCCGTGGTCCTTGCGTTCGCCGTCACCGGCGTGGTCGTCGTGTCCCGGATCTTCTGGGGCGAGATCACCACGATGTTGCTACGCCTCATCGACCGCCGCGAGGTACAGCGCGAGCGTCGGGTGCCCTGGCGTCAGCGCTTCGTTACCGCCTGGGCCGGATTCCGTGGCGCCGTGTCGCTTGCCGCAGCAATCGCCGTCCCCACCACCACGCTCAGCGGCGCGCCGTTCCCCGACCGCAGCATGCTCATCTTCGTCGTTGTCGTCGTCATCCTGGTGACGGTCCTGGTCCAGGGAACCTCGCTGCCCGCCGTCGTTCGCTGGGCACGGATGCCCGAAGATGTCGCTTACGCCGAGGAATTGCAACTGGCCCGCTGTCGAGGTACTCAAGCCGCCCTCGAAGCCTTACCCGTGGTGGCAGGCGAACTCGGTGCCAGCCCAAAGATGTTGGCCCGTCTGCAAAAAGAATACGAAGAGCACGCCGCGCTCGTGGCGGAGAACGGCGACGGTTCGACCAACGATTTGGCAGAGCGCAACGACCTGGTCCGACGGGTGCGTCTCGGCGTGCTGGAGCACAAGCGCCGGGCCATCACCACGCTGCGCAATCAAAGGGTCATCGACGACCTCGTGCTGCGCGAATTGCAGTCCGAGATGGACCTCGAAGAGGTGCAGCTGCTCGACGCCGCCGACACCTGACGACGAGTCAGGGGTTGACCGTACAGTCGGCGGCATGTTGCAGACGATCGCTGTCCGCGGGTACCGCTCACTGCGCGAGGTCATCCTGCCGCTGGGCCGGCTATCGATCATCACCGGGGCAAACGGCGCGGGAAAGTCGTCGGTATACCGCGCGTTACGACTGTTGGCGGATTGCGGCCGCGGCGAGGTAATCGGCTCGCTCGCCCGCGAGGGCGGGTTGCAATCGGTGTTGTGGGCGGGGCCCGAGCAACTGGGTGGCGCTCGACGCTCGCGGAAGACCGAGGGCACGGTGCGCAACCGGCCGGTGTCACTCGAAATGGGCTTCGCCGCAAACGATTTCGGCTATCTCGTCGACCTGGGCCTCCCGCAGTCGGCCGGGCCGTCCGTCTTCGCCCGCGATCCAGAGATCAAACGGGAAGTGTTGTTCGCCGGGCCGGTGCTGCGGCCCAGTGCGACGCTGGTGCGCCGGTCTCGGGTTTTCGCCGAAGCCGTCAACTCGGGCAACGGTTTTGACGAGCTGAGCCGGTCGTTGCCGTTGTACCGCAGCGTGCTCGCCGAGTACGCCAACCCGCACGCGCTGCCCGAGCTCGCGGCCGTGCGGGAGCGCCTGCGCGGGTGGCGGTTCTACGACGGCTTCCGCGTTGACGGCGGTGCACCCGCCCGGCACCCGCAGGTGGGCACCCGCACCCCAGTGCTCTCCGACGACGGCAGCGATCTGGCCGCGGCAATTCAAACAGTCCTGGAATCCGGCTCCGACGACTTGAGCCGGGTCGTCGCCGATGCATTCGACGGCGCCACGATCGCGGTCGCCATTCATGACGGGTTGTTCGACCTTCAGCTGCGCCAGCGCGGCATGCTGCGCCCGCTGCGCGCGGCCGAGTTGTCCGACGGCACACTGCGATTCCTGCTGTGGGCCGCCGCGTTGTTGAGCCCTCAAGCGCCGTCGCTGATGGTGCTCAACGAGCCGGAGACCTCGCTGCATCCCGACTTGGTGCGCCCGCTTGCCTCGCTGATCCGTGCCGCGGCGGAGCTGACTCAGGTTGTTGTTGTCACGCACTCGCGGTCGCTGCTGGAGTTCCTCGACACCGTGCCCGTCGGCGAGGGGGCTGACTCCGACGGAGCCGTCGAGATCGAGCTCTACAAGGACTGGGGCGAAACGCGTATCACCGGCCAGGGCTTGCTGACCACCCCGCGCTGGGATTGGGGCAAGCGCTAGCCTGCCCAACCTCGCCTGCCCACCTTCCCGCCGAGTGTGCGTCCTGGGCGGCGTCGACCGGCGTGTCGCCGCCCTCACAGCACACTGGAAACCCTGAACGCACACCAGCGCCAGCCGAATTCATGGAGTGTTAAGGCACGCGTCAGGCCTGCATCGTTGACTGCACACAAGCACCGCGTGTCCTCAGCGTATGCGCGTTGTACAGGTCGCCAACTTCTATGGCCCTCGCTCCGGCGGCCTGCGTACCGCGGTGGATCGATTGGGCGCCGAATACAGCGCCAACGGACATGAAGTGTTCTTGATCGTTCCCGGTCCGCGCCCAGAGCGCACCCTGCTGCCGACGGGTGTGGTGCGAATCACTATGCCCGCCTGGCTGATTCCCTTCACCGACGGTTACCGCGCCGTGATGCCGGGCCCCGTCAAGGCGCTGCTGGAAGCACTGCAACCCGATGCCTTGGAAGTTTCCGACCGGCTCACGCTGAGATCACTGGGACGATGGGGCCGCGAACACGGCGCCACGACTGTGATGATTTCGCATGAGCGGCTGGATCGCCTTGCCGGCCAAATACTTCCGCGCCGACCGGCGCGTAGCCTCGCCGACTTTGCCAACGGCCGCACCGCAGCCGACTACGACACCGTGGTGTGTACCACCGGATTCGCCCGCGAGGAATTCGATCGCATCGGCGCGAAGAACGTCGTCACGGTGCCACTGGGTGTGGACCTGAAGACCTTCCACCCGAGTCGGCACTCTGCCCTGCTTCGCCGGCAATGGGCCACACCCAAGCAGCTCCTGCTGGTGCACTGCGGCCGTTTGTCGGTGGAGAAGCGGGCGGACCGCAGCATCGACGCACTGGCCGCGTTGTGCGATTTCGGCGTCGATGCCCGCCTCGTCGTGATGGGCGAGGGCCCGATGCGGGCCAAGCTGCAGCGACAGGCCATCGGGCTGCCGATCGACTTCACCGGGTTCGTCTCCAACCGGGATACCGTCGCCGGGCTGCTGGCCTCGGCTGACGTCACGCTGGCGCCGGGGCCGCACGAGACTTTTGGGTTGGCCGCGCTGGAATCGTTGGCCTGCGGGACGCCGGCGGTGGTCTCCCGCACTTCGGCGCTGACAGAGATCATCACGCCGGACAGCGGCGCCTCGGCCGACAACCACCCCGAGGCGATCGCCCGGGCCGTCGGCACCGTCATCAGCCTGCCCGAATATCACCGCCGGACCTGCGCGCGGCGCCGCGCGGAGAGCTTCACCTGGCAGCGGGCGGCCGCCGGCATGCTGGCGACGTTGGGGCCCACCGCATAGCGCTTAGAAGTCCGCAGCCGCCCAAGAACCCGGTGGGTATGGCGGAACATGGCCGGCAAAGGCGCCGTCGGTGAGGCTGCACAGGGTGTCGGTGATGGTTCCCGCATTCGCCAACACCTTCGGCTGGCTGCCCGGTACGACGCGCGCCACCACTGCTTGCCAGAAGTAGCCCGCGCCGCCGTGCTCGTACCAGACGAACCAGTCGGCATCCCGGTTGCCGGCACGGATCAAGCGGCGAAACGGCAACGTCGGATCGTTCACCGAATCCGTCGCGTTGAACGGTGCGCCGATGTCGGCGATGGGCGGCAAGAGTTTGACAAGTTCCGGTGGCAATTCAGAAACACTGTGCACTTCCCGCACGGGTGTCACCAGCGTGCACTGCGTATTTGGCATCGCCGCGGCCGGGGGCGCCGTCACCACAGCGAGCGCGAGACCCGCCGCGAGCGCTACCCGATAGATGTAGCCCATGTCGGCTCCCGTCGACCCCGGTGATGATGATCGGGACCTTACGCCGTTGTTTGCTGGGCGAGGACGGTTTTCACCCGACGACTAGGCTCGTGACAGACAACAAAGGAGGTAGACCGTGGAAGCGCGCGACCGGGTGCTGATCACCGCCACGGAGCTGGCCGACCTGATCGAGGTCGGCGATCCGCTGACCATCCTGGATGTGCGTTGGCGACTCGATCAGCCCGACGGGCGAGCCGCCTACCTGGAAGGCCACCTCCCCGGCGCTGTGTACGTGTCACTCGACGAGGAACTCAGCGATCACACCGTCACCGGGCGCGGCCGTCATCCCTTGCCATCGGGGCGAAGCCTCGAGACCGCGGCACGCCGCTGGGGTATCCAGCAAGACTCGCTGGTCGTGGTCTACGACGACTGGAATCGTGCCGGTTCTGCGCGAGCATGGTGGGTGTTGACCGCGGCCGGGGTCGCGAATGTCCGCATCCTGGACGGCGGGCTGGACGCGTGGCGGTCGGCCGGACGAGATCTCGAGACGGGCCCGGTCACTGCGCAGGCAGGGAATGTGACTGTGCCGCATGATGATTTGTATGCCGGAGCTCGACCCACCCTGACCGCCGAACAAGCCGCCGCGGGCGCCGTAACGCTACTCGATGCACGTGCACCGGAACGCTATCGTGGCGACACCGAACCCGTCGACGCTGTCGCCGGTCACATCCCCGGAGCGCGGAACCTGCCAAGCGGCTCCGTGTTGGCCGCCGACGGCACATTTCTCGGCGATTACGCCCTCGCCCAGCAGCTGTCCGACCGCGGCATCGACCGTGCCGGCCCGCTGGGCGCCTATTGCGGGTCGGGCGTGACCGCCACCATCTCGGTCGCGGCGCTCGCGGCAATGGGTTGCGAGGCGGCGCTGTACCCGGGGTCGTGGTCCGAGTGGTCTTCGGATCCGAGTCGCCCCGTGGCTCGCGGTCCCGAATAGCGACCAAGTCAGCCGCCGGACCAGCTCTGCAGAAATGCCGCCGTCACTCGAGCGGCGTTGGCGGCGGCGACTCCCTTGTAGACGAAGAATTGAAACGGGAAGCCGGGCAGGCGAAGCGGATCCCCCGGCCCGTCGGAGATGCCGCGGATACCGAGGAACGGAATGCCGTGCGCCTCGGCGACCGCCTGCACCGCCGCGGTCTCATTGTCCGTCGCAACGAAGGCCGGATCCGCCGTCAATACGACCTTCGCGTTACTGATCAGCCCGTGCCGCAGCCACGGCCATGCTGCCTGAACGAAGTTGCCCGTGTAGAAGAACGAGCGATCGGGAGCGGTTCGGGGCTGACAGCCAAACACCCCACCGCCGTTGGGGATACACGGGAATGCCCGACCGTTGTTGTTGTCGTATGTGCAGCCGTCGCCACCGACCAGCAGTAGCGGAAGGTGCGCCGTCAGCTTGACGGGTTTCAATGTGACGGAAAGCTTGTCGGCGACGGCAAACATTGCGGGGTCCACCGGATGGAAAGTCATGCCGTTGTCCAGCGTCCAGCGCGCAGGTACGGTCACGTCGGCAAGACCGATCCGCCCCGCACCGCCGGCCACCCCCGAAAAGACTACTGCACCAACGGCACCCGCGAATCGGGTCAACGCAATCTCGGTGGTCTCGGTCGCGTTCACCATGCCGATGCCGGTCATCGCCACGATCACCTCCTTGCCGCGGATCGAGCCGAGATAGAAATGGCGTCGGTCAGCGACCACCACCGGGTCGGAGTCCAGCGTGGTGTGCGACAGCACCGCCTCGGCCTCGACGGGAAAGGCCGTCAAGACCAGCGTGCGCTGTTGCTGTGAATCGACCGGCACGTTGGGCACTTCCTTGGGTTTGGCGGCGCCCCACCAGTATCGTCCTTTTCACTCGTCAATGGTGGCCAGAAGCTAGTCTCAGGGCGCGACAAAGGAGTCAGCCCCATGCTCGAAGTGATCGAGAGAGCACCCCAGAGCGAGTCCGACAAAGCGCCATTGCTCTTCGTGCACGGCGCGTGGCACGGAGCCTGGTGCTGGGACGAGTATTTCTTGGACTTCTTCGCCGAAAAGGGCTACCGGGCCGTCGCGTTGAGCCTTCGCGGCCACGGAAACAGCAGCGCGCAGGGGTCCATGCGGTTGTGTTCGATAGCGGACTTCGTCGACGACGTCGATTCGGTTGCCAAAAGCCTTCCCGAACCCCCGGTCGTGGTGGGCCATTCCCTGGGCGGTTTCGTGGTGCAGAAGTACCTGGAATCGCACGACACTCCGGCCGCCGTGCTGCTGGCCTCCGCACCCCCGAGCGGGATTACCGGATTCTTGCTGCGCAGGTTCAAACGGCACCCGTGGCACACCGCGGCCGCGCTGGCCCGGACAAGGTCATTGCGCGGCGTCGGCGGTACGCCCGAATTGGCCCGCGAAACCTTCTTCTCGGCCTCGATTACGGAGGCCGATCTGGCGCGCTACACCGCGCTCCTGTGCGAAGAGTATGCACTGAAAATTGCGATCGACATGTTGTGGCTGAACTTGCCTAAACCTCAGCTCGTCACCGCCCCGCTCCTGGTTCTCGGAGCCGAGGACGACGTCTGTTTCACCCAACAGGAAGTCCTTTCAACCGCAACGGCATACCAGACCGAGGCGGAATTCTTCCCCAACATGAGCCATGACGTGATGCTCGATCCCGGCTGGATCGCCGTAGCCGAACGAATTCATGCGTGGCTCGAAACGCTTGCCGCACAGCGTAAGTCAACCGGTACTACAGGGCAGACGTTTGATGCCGTGGAAGAACGACGAGCGTAGCCGGTCGGGTGGCCCCGTGACCGTCAGGCCCGGCACGTTTGGGTAGAGCTCCTCGAGCATGACCCGCAGTTCCAGGCGGGCCAACTGAGCGCCGAGACAGAAGTGCACTCCCCCGCCACCAAATGCGGCATGACCGGCGTCGGGGCGAGTGACGTCGAACTCGTCGGCCCGATCGAATACCTCCTCGTCGCGATTGGCCGACAGGTAATGCAGCAACACCCAGTCACCGGCGGGAATGTGCTGCCCACGGATTTCGACGTCACGCGTCACGGTACGGCGAAAGTGCATGACCGGCGTTGCCCAGCGCAACAGTTCCTCCACCGCGGGCTTGACGGCTTCGGGGGCGCGGCTCAGCAGTGCCTGTTGCTCGGGGTGGTCGGATAGCGCCAAAATGCCGTGGCTCAGCGTATTTCGGGTGGTTTCGTTACCGGCGATCGCCAGCAGCAGGAAGAACTCGTTGAGCTGGTCGCGATTGAGCTTTTCGCCGTCGACCTCCGCGGCCAGCAATGCCGACAAGATGTCGTCGGTGAGCCCGTGCTTGCGCCGGTGTGCCACCAATTCACCACAGTAGGAGAACATTTCAGCGGCGGCCCGCCCGAGAGCTTCCGGCGTCGGAGCGTAGTCGGGATCTTCGATGCCTAGGCTTCCGATGGCGTTGCTCCACCGGAAAACGTCCATTCGGTCTTCGGCGGGCACCCCGAGCACGTCGGCGATCACCTGCAATGACATCTCCGCGGAAATGTCCGTCACGGCATCGAATTCACCCTTGGCGGTGATGTCCGCGACAATGTCGCGGGCGACCTCGCGCATTCGCGGTTCCAGTCGCTGCACATTGCGGACGGTGAAGCCCTGATTGATCAGCTTGCGGTAGAGGACGTGACGTGGCGGGTCGATACCGGGCAGCAGTGCCGAGGTCGGTCCCGCCTCGACCTCGACCAAGGTGTTGCCCTTGCTACTGGTGAAGGTGTCGGTGTCGCGGCTGACGAGTCGGACGTCGGCATACTTCGTCAGCAGCCACGCTCTGGGCAACCCGGGTAATTGCACCGGGTGCACCGGTGAGCCGGCCCGTAGCCGGGTCAACGCATCGAACGGAGCACCCGTGACAAATGTGTCGGGATCCAGCACCGCCGCGGCATCGCGATCGTAAGCAGTCTGCTGATTCTCGACGACCAGGGACCCCAACACATTGGGCTTGGGAATGTTCATCGCCTCAGTCATCTCCCCTGTGCGGACGACGTGATTCCGGCGACGATCACGTCCAGCCCGGAGCGAAAGTGCGCGGCCATCTGGCGTTTGGCTCGGGGTGTGGCCGCAGCGGCGCGTGTTTCCTCCAGCGCTATCGAGCCCAGCAGGTACGTGTACAAAACGGTGTGGGCCGCGGCCGCACTGGCCTTCGGGAGTCCCGCCTCAGCGAGCAGGGAACGACTGTGCCGATCGAGCCGGCGCGCGGGTTCGCTCCCGGTGCTGGTTTGCAGGATGCTCGCGACGCCGGGGACGCCGAGGATCATTTCCCTGGCAGCACAATAGAGCTCGATGAGCCTGGCCTCCCACGGTCCGGTGTCCGGGAGCGGGATTTCGGCCAATACCGACTCGGCAACCAGTTCAAGCGCCGCTTGCTTACTGGGAACGTGGTAGTACACCGAGGGCACGGCGGCACCGAGTTCGACGGCGAGTTCGCGCATGGTCACTCGCTGGACACCCACGCGACGGGCCAGATTGCGCAAGGCGACTACCACCTCGTCGCGATCGAGTCCGCCATAAGCGCGGCGTGCTCCGGCGGTCGTGGTGACCTCATTCCCCGTGGCTGCCAAGATGTCACTCCCCACTCAGATTCGATCGTCGTTCCAAAGCAATTCGAGCATCGTTAGAATCTACCCGGTATCGGGCCGCGCGAATCAATAGCCCCTGAGTACTATTTGCCCAATGACGGGCCGGTTAGCGGGCAAGGTGGCGATCATCACCGGGGCGAGCACCGGCCTGGGCCCGGTTCTGGGCTCGGTGTTCGTCCGCGAAGGCGCCCGGATCCTGCTTGCCGCCCGGCGCGAGGAGCTGGTCCACGAAGCCGCCGCGGCGGCCGGGCCCGGCGCCATCGCGATGCGGGCCGACGTCACCAACGAGGAGGACGTCGCCGCCATGGTGGCACGCGCGGTCAGCGAGTTCGGCCAGGTCGACATCCTGTGCAACAACGCCGCCGCGCCGGGGCAGGACCGCTGGATCTGGGAGCAGACGCTCGACAACTGGAACGCAACGATTGCCATCGACGTCACCGCCGCGATGCTGTGCACCCGCGAAGTGCTCAACCAGTCGATGCTGCAACGCCGCTCCGGCGTCATCCTGAACTTCTCCTCCACCGCTGGTTACCACGGCATCGTCCGCAAGACCCACTACGTCACCGCGAAGGCAGCACTGCGTGCCTTCACCAAGACCGTCGCACTCGAGGTCGGTCCGCACGGCATCCGCTGCAACTGCATCGTGCCGGGCGCCATCGATACCGACCTATATCGCAATTGGTTACAGCGCACCGCCGACGAACAGGGAGTCGAGGTCGCGGCCGTGCGCGCGAAGTCCCTCAAAGACGTCGCATTGCGTGATATTTCGTCTCCCGACGACGTGGCCAACCTGGCATTGTTCTTGGCCAGCGACGAAAGCCGAACCATCACAGGGCAATCGATCCCTGTCGACGCCGGAGGGTATATGCAGGGATGACCACCCCGCGCGCAAAACTGTCGGTGTCCACACCGGTGGTGATCACGATGCCCCAGGCCAGTGCCGCCTGGGAGCAGGACGCCTCGATCGAGGAGCTGACTCAAATCGCCGAGACCGCAGACCGGCTCGGCTATCACCACCTGACCTGCAGCGAGCACATCGCACTGCCGGCCGTGCCAGAACAACAACACCGAGGCACGCGTTACTGGGATCCGCTGGCGACGTTGGGCTACCTGGCCGCACGCACACAGCGAATCCGGTTGGCTACCAACGTGTTAGTACTCGCCTACCACCACCCGCTGGAAATCGCGAAGCGCTACGGCACGTTGGACAAAGTCAGCAATGGCCGGCTCATTCTCGGCGTCGGCGTCGGCAGCCTCAAAGAGGAATTCGATCTCCTGGGAGCTCCGTTCGACGACCGCGGACCGCGTGGCGACGATGCGCTGCGAGCGCTACGCGCATCCTTGTCGGTCCCCGAACCCGCCTACCACGGCGAGTTTTATTCATTCGAGGGCATGGTCGTCGACCCGTGCGCGGTCCAGGATCACGTCCCGATCTGGATCGGTGGACGCACGCTGCGATCGCTGCGCCGCGCCGCAACCCTGGCCGACGGGTGGGCTCCCTTCAACGTGACGCTGCACCAGGCCCGAGAATGGTTGGGCCGCTTCGAACTTCCGGTCGGCTTCGAGGTGGTGCTACCGCCGCCGGAAGCACTGGATCCGATCAACAATCCCGACCGCACGCTCGAGGTGCTCGCCGATACCGCCGCGCACGGCGCCACCATCATCAGCGCCTGGTTGAGGCATACCTCGCTGCAGCATTATTTAGAGAATCTGCACGCCCTGGCCGAGCTTTCTTCCCCCGGCGGTTCCGCGTGATCCGGGTCAAGGCAGGCATTTTCAGCCTCACCGCACCGGCCGACGATGAAAGCGGTTATCTGCGTTGGCACCTGCTCGATCACATGCCGGAGCAATATCAACTTCCGGGCATCGTGCACGGGTTGCGCTGGATCGCAGACGGCGATTACCTCGACCACCGGCTTGCGGCTCACGGGCCGCTCGGCGAGGTCGGCAACGTGGTGCACTACCTGGTCAATGACCCCGTTGAACAGACCTTCGACGATTTCGTGGCACTTGGGCGCACGCTGCGGGAGAACGGCCGCTTTCCCGTCGCACGGCCGTTACTGCAAATCGCGGGGCTGCGCTTGTTGCAGTGGCACTCCTCGCCGCAGGCTCTCATTTCCGCTGAGGTGGTGCCGTTCCGGCCGCACCGCGGAATCCTGCTGATCGTGGAAGAGCCCACCGACGGCCGCTCGAACGACTGGCTGCAATGGCTGCACGCCGAACACTTCCCGGCCCTGCTCGCCACGCCCGGCACCGCGGGCGCATGGACATTCGGTTCAAGCTCCGGATGGAGCCATTTACCGCGCGGATGGCGGGCCGACCATCAATACATCACCGTCGTTTACCTCGACGGCGACCCACTCACCACGACGGCGGCCCTGGCCCCGCTGGTCGAAGAACGCTGGCGATCACGCGCGGTGCGCCCCGTATTCGCCGGTCCGCTACGCACCATGATCAATTGGGAAGCCTGGCCGTAGCGTAGGCGCGGGACGGTGCGCATCCGCAGCGGCCTGGCGACCTTCGAGGAGGACTTGCGATGACGAATCCCGACGCCCGGCGGCGAATCGGCCGCCGTGTTGCCGGGCTCGGCGTGGTCGTGTTGGTGGCCGGTCTGTCGGCCTGTTCCACCAAGGGTGGTGGACCCGCGTCTCCGGCCAGCTCGACTCCGGCTCCCACCACAACCGTCATGCTGGACCAGCACACCCACACCATCACCGCAAAAGTCGACTGCACCAGTACGGCCTCGGCACCGCACGCCACGCCACCGGAGTCGGGGGATCTGACGACGCGCATCGGCGTCCACGACGATTCCGCGTCGGTGTCGTTGGCGTTGTCGGACGAAAGGCCGCCAAGCGTTGACGGTTTTTCGATTTCGCTCAAGGTTGGAGACGGCCAGTACCAGTTGCCCTATCAACCGACTCAGTCCGCGACGCAGGTGCAGGTGACCAAAGACGACAAGAGTTACACGATCACCGGCAGCGGCCAGGGGACGATGCCCGGCCAAAACGGTATGCGACAGATCACATTCGGCATACACGTGACCTGCCCGTGAACACCCCCTCGTCGAAACACCAGTTGTCTAACCACGATCCCCTCTGGGATGCTGGCAGCTTGGACATCTTCGCGGAGTGGCAAAAAGGCGGTATCGAACTTCGCTGGCGGTCGACAACCGCCGCCAACGATGGGCAGGAAGTCGGGGTGTTCAGTCGCCGCTGCGGCACACCCGGGGCACCGCCGCTCGTGCTTGTCCACGGTTTTCCGACGTCGAGCATCGATTACTTCGACTTGACGCATGAGCTGAGTTCCGATTTCGACATCTACCTGTTGGACTTTCCGGGCTACGGGTTGTCCGACAAGCCACCGGAGCCGTACGTCTATTCGTTGTACGACGATGCACGTCTGCTCGTGCACGCGATCACCGACGTGTGGAAGCTGAGCGGATTTCGAATGCTCACCCACGATCGGGGTAGCAGTGTCGGCATGATCGCGCTCGGAATGCTGGCGGCGCTGGATCCGCCGGTGGTCCCACTCGACCTCATCCTGACGAACGCCAACATCTACCTTCCACTGGCGAACCTCACGCTGTTCCAAACCGCAATGCTCGACCCCGCAACCGGGCGGGCCACCGCGGAAGCGACCACGCCGGAAACCCTGGCGGCCGGCATGGGGGCCAGCACCTTCATGCCGAGAAGAAAACTCACAGACCCCGAAATCGCCGCGCTGGCCAAGTGCTTTGCCCATAACGACGGAATCCGGGTGCTGCCGGACACCATCCAATATCTGAACGAGCGCGCCGCAGACGAAACCAATTGGCTTGAAGCACTTTCCAGCAGCCACGTGAACACCACGGTGGTATGGGGGCTGCATGACAACGTCGCGCCGCTGCGTGTCCCTAACCACGTTTGGCAGACCTACCTCAAAAGCAAGCCGGGCCGAAACCGCTACTGGGTGGTGCCGGACGCCGATCACTATGTTCAATGCGACGCGCCCGTGCAATTAGCCCAGATCGTCCGTCTCACCGTGCAAGACGAGGACATTACGTTGCAGACGCTCGGGAACCAGCCCGATGGCGCGGTCCTGGTGGATCAAAGCACTGACGAGCCCCAGTAGCCTGCTCGAACGTGAAGCTAATTTTACGTTCGCACGCCGGCCAGCCGGCCCACAGGGCTCACCCGACGAGAACAGGCAAGCGCGCCCACCCACGCACGCTCGCGGTGTGCGCCCGTTTGGCGTTGGCATAGTCGACTTCCCAGTCGGGCCAACGTTTGAGGACTTCTTCGAAGGCCACGCGCGCTTCCAACCGCGCCAGCGCCGAACCCAAGCAGAAATGCAGCCCCTGCCCGAAGCTGAGATGACTTCCGCCGCGGTGGATGTCGTAGCGGTCCGGATCCGAGAACTGGCCTTCGTCGCGGTTGGCCGACGCATTCAGCAGCAGCATGAACGACCCCTCTGGAACCACGCGACCATAGAGCTCGGCATCGCGCGCGACGTAGCGGGCCTGCACCGGTGACGGCGGCTCGTAGCGCAGTGTCTCCTCGATCGCGCCGGGGATCAGCGACTGGTCCGCAGCAAGTTCGCGGCGTTGATCCGGGTGATCCGACAACAGTTGTCCCATGAAACCGATTAAGCGAGCAGTGGTTTCGTTGCCGGCACCGGCGATCATCGCGGTGTAGGCCAGCACCTCGGTCCGCGACAAGGGGCGCCGCGTGCCGTCCGGCTCCTCGATCTCGGCTCGCAACAGTTCGGTCATCAGGTCGTCGGATGGATGACTGGCCCGCCATTCGATGTACTCGGCGAACAGGGCAATGGAATTCGCAAAGACATCCGCGTCGACCGCAGCGGGGTCGCTGCCCTTGGACATTGCAATGTTGGCGACGCTGCGGTCTCGGATCTTCTCTTGATCTTCCTCGGGGATGCCCAATAGGTATCCGATGGTCCGCATCGGCATCATCGCGCCGAGGTCTGCGATGAAGTCGAAGCCGCTCGCGCCGACCAGTGGGTCAAGCTCGCGGACACAGAACTCACGCACCAGCGACTCAACTGCGAACATGCGCCGGGGCGTGAAGACCCGGGACAGCAGTTTGCGGTGCAGATCGTGCAACGGTGGGTCCTCGAACAGCAGAATGCCCGGTGGCACTTCGATATTGGCGAACAGGATGTCGGCGGTGGTCCCGCGACCCGACCGATAGGTCTCCCAGTTGTGCAATTCACGCGCCACGTCCTCGTATCGACTCAGCGCGTAGAAGTTGTACTTCTCGTTGTAGTACAACGGCGCTTCTTCACGCATCCGCTTCCACACCGGATACGGGTTCGAGTCGATCTCGACATCGAAAGGGTCGTAATACAATTCGACGGCGCTGGGACTTGTCACTATCGGATTCCTAACTCAGTCGTTGCGGTGCAAGAAGCCATGCAAGAGCGCTTGAACGAGTTCCTCGACGATCACTTCCCGCGGCGGTGGTTTGTTCCCGAAGTAGGTCGAACGCAGCGCGGCCATCCCCGCGATCATCGACACCGTCGAGTGGGCCGGAAGGTCTGGGTGGTCCGACCGCATACCTCGTAATTGCATGCCCTCAACGCTGATTTGGCCCAGCACCGTGACTGCCTGGCGGATCTCGGCGATGCCGGCGTCGGCCTTTTCCTCGTCGCTGAGACTCTCGGCCGCCATCAGCGTCAACAGCAGACCCTGGTGTTCGACGAACACGTCGTAGAGCTGCGATACGAAAAGCCGAGTCAGCTCCTGCTCGTCGGTCTCCTCGGGGACCACCGACTGCCAGGTCCGGCCGAATTCGTCGACGAAGCTCACGAAGGGTAGGACGAGTGCCTCGCGGAACAGCGCCGCCTTCGAACCGAAGTTGCGGAACAGCAGGTGTTCGGTGACGCCGGCGGCCTGGGCGATTTCACGTGTCGTGGTGCTGCGATAGTCCTGACCGGCGAAGAGCTCTCGGGCAGCGTCGAGTAGCAGTCGGCGCGGCTCCCCGCGAGGCCGACGCGCCACCGTCGCCGGTATCGGCTGCTTAATTGCTCGCTGGGGCACCGATGTCCACTCCTGTCGAAACGGCCTTGCGGCCTACCGCCTTGGGGATAGTATCCACTATCTACATAGGATAGTATCCACTACCTTAAAGAAGCGCTTCGTCGGAAGGGTGACACCATGGGCGCTGTCATCATGCTTGGCACGCTGTTCGGCCTGATCGTCCTGATATTCGGGCTGGTATTCCGCTTCGACCCCGAGGCTCGGCGCCCGGCGGGCGAAGAGGGCCGCCAGTGAACACCGAAATGACACCGGCGATGGCAGGGGCGATGTACTTCGCGTACGTCAGCAGCATTGCGTTCCTGGTCATCGGGATCTATCTGAGCTACCGCCGCCGGCGCATCCACCCGCTGTTGCTGCTGAGCATTTCGGCGATTTCGTTTTCGTGGATCGAGTCACCGTACGACTGGGCGATGTACGCACAGTTTCCGCCGCCGCTGCCCCGCATGCCGTCCTGGTGGCCGTTGAACGTCACGTGGGGCGGGCTGCCGTCGTCGGTGCCCCTCGGGTACGTCTCCTACTTCGTGATTCCCGCCCTCACCGGGGCCGCCCTCGGACGTTGGCTGAGCTCAAAGTTCAGATGGCGCAGGCCAATTGCCCTCCTCGTGGTCGGCCTCGTCGTCGGGTTCTGCTGGGCTCTGTTTTTCAACGCCTTCACGGGTGCCCAGCTCGGCAATTTCTACTACGGCTACGTGATTCCCGGCCTGGCGATCTTCGAGGGAACCAAGCACCAGTACCCGCTCTACGACTCGCTCGCCATGGGCATCCAGATGATGGTCTTCACCTACCTACTGGGAAGGACCGATTCGGAGGGCCGCAATGCCATCGACATGTGGGCCGATAAGAGATCGAAAAGTCGGCTGCAGTCGTCGGTGCTGTCCATCGTGGCCGTCATCGTCGTCGGGCACTTGGTGTATGGCGCGGTCTTTGCGCCCCATCTCGCCACGAAACTGGGCGGCTTTGTGACCGCGGGCCCGACCGAACAGCTGTACCCGGGCGTACCGAACCAACCCAAGTAAGCATGCGGGAGATCAAGTGAGCTACGAAAGCGCCGCCGAACCGATCAAAATCGGCTACCTGATGGATTTTCTGCTGCCCGAGGGTTTTCCCAAGACGTACTTCGAAGACTTGACACAGTCTTTCGACCTCGTCTTCAAACAGGGTCTCGACCAGGGGGTGATCGATCGGCCAATCGAGCTCATCTACCGCGAGGTGGAGGGTCTGCCCAAGGGATCGGTCAAAGCGGTCATCGACGCCTACGGCGAACTCTGCGACGAAGGGTGTTTGGCGATCTTCGGCCCGAGCATCGGCGACAACGTGATTCCGGCGAAGGAAGCGATCGAGGAGCGTTTCAAAGTTCCCTGCATCAGTGTGACAGGATCCGACCTTGCGCTGGGCGAATGGCTCTTCGCATTTCCGATGGGCTCGCACACCGACGAGCCGATCTTCTGGTCCGATCTGCTTGCTAAGGAGGGACACACCGAGGTCGGCGTGCTGACAGAGCAATCCCTCGTCGGTGAGGCGTATCTCAAGAACTTCCGGGACGCCTGCAACCGCAAGGGCATTCGCATCGTGGCCGAGGCATCCATCGCCCAGACCGCGGGGGACGTGACGGCCGCCGTCACCGCGTTGCACGAGGCAAAGGCGCAGGCGATCGTGCACTGCGGCTTCGGCTTCGGGGTAGTCTTCGTCAATCCGGCGCTAGAGGCGCTGGGGTGGAATCCTCCGCGGTTCTGCGGCACCGCCTTCCAGAACGCCTGGCTCAACCCGGTCATGTGGAATGCATTCATGGGCTGGACCGGCGTCGACCAATACGACGAGGGCAATACGGTCGGGCAAAAATTTCTCGACGAGTACAACGCGGCCTACGGGCGGCGACCGGAATGGTGTGTGCCCGTGGTCAATAGGGACATCGCATTCACGTTGCTGCGAGCGCTCGCCGACGCCCACCCGTTGAGCCCCCGTGGCGTAAAGGAGGCACTCGAGCGCGTCAAGATGATGCCGGCCGCATCCGGCGCTCCGGGAACCCGGGTATCGTTCGGCCAGTGGACCCGCCGGGCCTGGATGGGTGCTGGTTATCTAGTGGCCCGGCAACTTGACGCCGACGGCGTCAATTCCCATCTCGTCGATCGTTTCGGCGAGGAATAGCCGTCAGCCGAGAGCCTCGGGCAGCACAACTTCGCCCACGCGCTTGAGATACGGCCACGCGATGTCCGGCGGCAGCCCGCCACACAGCGGCGACAAGTTGAGCACCTGGCCGGCACGGACTCGCGAAATCGCTTCTGGCACCGAGATAATGATGTGCGAACTGGGCGCATCGCGCAGCTCGTCGACGGTGTTCACGTGCGAGAAGCCGGCCGTCGTCTCGTCCCCGGGATTCCACGCCGCGTAGGTTCGCACGTCGTGCAGCAGATGCTCGCCGATCTCTTTCCACGCCTGGTCCACGTCGTCGGCGACGAACACGACCGAGGGGGTGTCGCGGCCGGGAAACATCGTCGGCCCGGGCGTGTGGCCGTGCTTGCGGCAAGCCTCTTCGTAGGCCTCCTGCATGCCTGGTTCGTTGGCGTTGCCCAGCATGCCCAGGCCGTACCTGCCGGCGCGACGGGCCGCCGCCAACGTGCCGCCGCCCCACATCAGTCCAGGGCCGCCAGCGGTCAGCGGGCGAGGCGTCACAGTGATCCGCCGTCCGTCTTCGATGACGGTTTCACCGGCAAGCAGGCGGCGCAACAGCGCGAGTTTCTCATCGCAAAGGCGGCCACGTGTCTTCATGGACACGCCGAAGTGCTCGAACTCCTCGGGCCGGTAGCCCAGGGCCAGGATGTAGGACGCCCGCCCGCCGCTGAGGATGTCGAGGACCGCCATGTCCTCGGCGAGGCGCACGGTTTCGTAGAACGGCAAAATCAGGATCAGGCTCAGCGCCAGACGCTGCGTTCGCGCGGCCAACGCTGAGGCCAGCAGGAACGGGGACGGCAGGTAACCGTCTTCGGAGCCGTGGTGCTCACACAGCACGGCGGCCAGACCACCGTGTTCTTCGGCCCAGGCGCACATTTCGGGGGCCGCGGCGTACAGCTCGGCAGGGGGCGCGGCCCATTCAGGGTCGCGCATGTCAAAGCGCAGGGTGTACACGGCAAACTCCTAGCTGAGCTAATCTTTGTGTGACGTAGGGTACGCGTTCAGTCGAATACGTGCCGCGGCAGGGTGGTCGGGATGTCCAGCGAGCTCAGCAGGCCCGGGGGCGCGTCGACGACATACGGGATCGCGTTGACGACGCGCATTGCGGTGGACGCCATCGCAGCTCGCCCCGCCGCATGACCTTCGGCCTCGCCCAGTGTCAGCACGCAGTGAATGTCGGGATCTCCTTCGATGTCGACCCGATACGTGGCGTCACTCTCCGAAGTCGGCCAGGCCGGTGCGACATCGCGCGCCATCCGGATGATGTGCTCGATGACGATGGCTTCGTCACCGTTGACGACACCTGCCGCCCGGGTGCGTACCGCACCGCAGGTGCCGGCTTTGATGGTGCCGAATGCGACCTCGATGTCCCGGTCCGTCAGCTCACGATCGAGTGAACCGCGTATTTGTTCCACCTCGACACCGAGGCCTTCCGCGATGAGGTAGATCGGTGCCTTCCAAGCCATTTCGATGAATCCGGGTGTCTTCAGCATCGGCTCGAAATCCAGCGGACGGCCAAAGCCCATCCCGTCCATCATCACGTCGGCCACCGGGTAGTGGTCGTTGAGCGCAACCTCGCTGGCCGTGATCCGGCGGATGCTCTTGGACTGTGTCGTCATGAGCAACGCGAGCTGATCAGAAGCAAAGCCGGGAAAGATGCCCGACGCGTAGAACGACGCCTGGCCGGCTTTGGCCGCCGCGTCCAGCTCGTCGCGCCAGTTGGGCGCGAAATAGGACGGCGGGTACACCAGACTCGTCGACGACGTCGACACCACGTTGATGCCCGCGGCCAACAGCCGCACGTAGTCGGGCACGGCCGCGCCATCGCGGTCGGGGCCACTGGCCGCATACACCACGCAGTCGGGCGCCAGCGCGATCAGCGCGTCGGCATCATTGGTGGCCGTAACGCCAATAGGTTCACCGCCGGCCAGCACGCCCGCGTCCTTACCGACCTTGTCGGGCGAATGTACCCAGACGCCAACAAGTTCCAGATCCGGCCGGCGCCTGATGGCGTCGATCGCGATCGAACCGACTCCCCCGGTGGACCACACGATGACGCGCATGAGCAGTCTCCTTTACTTGTCGTGGGCCCGCGCGGCAGCGGCCGCGGCACGCTCGAGATAGGGCCACGCGATGTCGGGTGCAACGCCACCGCACAGCGGGTGCAGCGGCAGCAGTTGCCCGCCGCGCACGTAGTCGATCGCCTCGTCGGACGTGAATATGCGGTACGGGCCGTTGTCCTCTCGAAGCGCCGACACGCTGTCGGCGCGGGTGATACTGGCTACCGAATCATCGTGCGGCCGATAGGACGCCGCTGTTTTCGCATCGTGCACCAGGTGTGGCCCCAGCTCGTCCCACGCCGCGTCGACGTCGTCGGCCACGAAAACTGCTGTCGGAGAGTCTGGTTGGGGAAACTGAATGATTCCCGGATCGTGTCCGTGCGCACGGCACTGCGCCTCGTAGTACTCCTTCAGGCCAGGCGAAGCGGTCTGGGAGATGAACCCCAAGCCATGGCTGCCGGCCCGTCGCGCCGCGGCCTTGCTGCCGCCGGCGATCAACATCATCGGCCCGTTGGGCGACGCACACGGCGGGGTGACGCGAACCTCGCGGCCCCGGTATTCGACGGATTCGCCCCGTACCAGCGGGCCCAGCACGGCCAGGACCTCGTCAGCGACGCGACCGCGCGTGCTCATGTCAATGCCGAAGTGGTCGTATTCCTGGCGTCGATGCCCGACACCGAACGCATACGACACCCGTCCGCGACTGATCAGGTCCAGCACGCAGATCTCTTCGGCGAGCCGGACCGGATCCCACAGCGGAATCGGCACGGCGGCCAGCAGAATCGCCAAACTGTTCGTCCTGGCCGCGATCGCGGAAGCCAACGTGAGCGGTACCGGCAGGTGGCCGTCGTCGGCACCGTGGTGCTCGGACAGCACGGCCAGCGCGGCACCGCGGGTCTCTGCCCACGCGCACATGTCGATGGCCGCTGCGTACAGATCGGCGGTCGGCGCCGCCCACGCCGGGGCGCGCATGTCGAACCTCAGCGTGAACATCGGCGTCCGCCGCCATCGGCTCTGGGGATGTGATGAAGTGCCCGCCTCTGCGCGACAACACGGTCGCGAGTTGTCGCTCGGAGGCGGGCAAAACGCCGATTGACCCTCACACCCCGCAGATTAACCTAAGATTTGTTCGTTAGGATAGTACTTGCTCTCTTAACCCCTTGACCGTGCGGGCTCGCGACTGTTAGCTTCCGAATCGAACGTTGGGCAACTGCCGCCGTAAGGGCAACGGCCGCCTCAGCTTTCATCGCGCATGTAACTGAGGAGGAACAAGATGACGGCTCAGCGCGTAGTTGTGTGGGCGACGGGCGGCATCGGGTCGATCGCGATCCACGCCATCCAGCGACGCCCCAATCTGGATCTGGTGGGCGTGTGGGTGCACTCCCCCGAGAAGGACGGCAAGGATGCCGGCGAACTCGCCAACGGCGAGCCGATCGGCCTTAAAGCCACCAACGATGCCGACGCGCTGATCGCCCTGAAACCCGACTGCGTGATCTACGCGGCCAGCGGTCCCGAGCGTGACGCCCTGGCCATCCCGGACTATGTCCGGCTGCTCGAAGCCGGGATCAACGTCGTCACGACCAGCACGACGAGACTGGTCAATCCACACGCCTACGAGCCGGCGGAGTGGCGCGACCAACTGGTCGCGGCGGCCAAACAAGGCCAGGTGTCGCTGTACGCGTCGGGTATCGAGCCCGGGTTCGCCGCTGACTACCTGCCGTTGGTGCTGAGCACGCAGTCGGCGTCCATCGAGAAGATCCACTCGTGGGAGATCGGCCTGTACGACGACTACGGCGTTCCAGACATCATGAGCGACGCGCTGGGCTTCGGCCGGCCCCTCGACTACCAACCCTGGATCGGCTTTGCCGGCGCCATCGCCGGCGAATGGTCGGGGCAGATCCGGTTGATCGGGGATGCACTCGGGGTCGAAGTCCAGGAGGTCCGCGAGCATTTCGACCGCGCGGTCACCAACCGGACACTCGAGGTCGCCATGGGCACTGTCGAGGCCGGCACCGCCGGCGCGCTCCGCATGCGCGCGACCGGGGTGGTCGACGGCCGCGAGGCCATCGTCATCGAGCACATCACCCGGCTCGCACATGACGTCGCGCCCGAATGGCCGACCGGGATCGGCGATCTGTCCTACCGTGTTCAGATTTTTGGCGACCCCGATATCGACTGCACCCTGGCCGCAACGCTGAAGGATCCCCAAAAGTCGGGAGTCGGGGGTATGACGTCCGGCGCGGGCGCCATGGTCGCCACCGCAATGCGCGTCGTGAACGCCGTGCCGTATGTCGTTGCCGCGGAGCCCGGACTGCTGAGTTCGGTTGACTTACCCCTGACGATCCCCAAGGGCGCGTTTGTGACCGGGTGAGTTCGCGAGTGGCGTCCGCGGCATAGTCTGCGGGAGTGATGCCTAATCCACTCGAGGAACTCACACTCCAGCAGTTGCAGCTGCGCACCAGCATGAAGTGGCGTGCGCATCCCGCTGATGTGCTGCCGTTGTGGGTGGCGGAGATGGACGTCAAGCTGCCGCCAACCGTCGCCGATGCCCTGCGTACGGCGATCGACAACGGCGATACCGGCTATCCGTCCGGCACCGCGCTCGCCGAGGCAGTCGGCGAATTCGCTTCGCGGCGTTGGGAATGGCACGATTTCGAGGTCAGCCGCACGGCGATCGTTCCGGACGTCATGCTCGGAATCGTTGAGACACTGCGTCTAATCACCGAACCCGGTGACGCGGTCGTCGTCAACCCGCCGGTGTACGCGCCCTTCTACGCTTTCGTAGCGCACTCCGGCCGTCGAGTAATCGAGGCGCCACTCGATCCTGAGGGGCGAATTGTGTTGGACGCCTTGGAGGAAGCGTTCACCCGCGCGCGGGCCTCGGGTCGAAACATCGCGTACCTGTTGTGCAATCCGCACAATCCGACGGGTACGGTACACACCCTCGACGAATTGCGCGGCGTGGCCGAATGCGCCCGGCGGTCGCGGGTCCGGGTGGTGTCGGACGAGATTCACGCACCAGTGGTCTTATCGGGATCGCGATTCACTCCTTACCTGAGTGTCCCCGGTGCCGAGGATGCGTTCGCCCTGACCTCCGCTTCGAAGGCGTGGAATCTTTCCGGGCTGAAGGCGGCCCTGGCCATTGCCGGGCCCGAGGCGGCGGCGGATCTGCACCGGATGCCGGAGGAGGTCAGCCACGGGCCGAGCCACCTGGGCATCATCGCCCATGCGGAAGCCTTCCGCACCGGTGGCGACTGGCTCGACACGCTGCTGGGAGGCCTGGATGCGAACCGGACGATGCTGGGTGACCTGGTCGCAGAACACCTGCCTGGTGTGAAATATCAACGACCGCAAGGCACTTACCTCGCGTGGCTCGATTGCCGACAGCTCGGTTTCACCGAAGACGCCGCGGACGGCCTTGCCGTGGTGGCCGACCTGTCCGGTCCGGCTCGCTGGTTTCTTGACCACGCCCGCGTCGCGCTCAGCTCCGGCCATGTCTTCGGCACCGGCGGAGCCGGCCATGTGCGGCTGAATTTCGCTACCTCGCAAGCCATTCTCGCAGAGGCCATATCGCGCATGGGTCGCGCGCTCGCCAATGCTCAGTAGCGAAACAGCTTAGCCCACAGGAGTTTACAGCTAGGCGGGGATTTCCTCGGCGCCGCGGCCCAGGTTGCGGAACCCCGCGGCGGGCTTCTTGAAACCCAGCAGGAAGGGCACTGTGCTCAACTCGAACTTCGCCGTCATACCCACCCGGCCAAAGAAACCGCGCTGCGGCGGTGCGGGTGGCGCCTGCGACATGGCGAGGTCGATGTAATGCGTCGACGTTTCGCCGATGCCTTCGAAATCGTGCGTCAGCGGCCTGGAAAGCCCGCGCATCGACTCATCGAGGCATGCGGCAATCGGATCGGTCATCAGCACGTATTCCGACACTGGTACCTGGTTTTTCAGCATCCGGTGCACGAGGATGACGTCGACGCCGGCCAGTTCTAGGTGGCGCTTGACCTTTTGCTCGGCCACCTCGCCTTCGTGCGCGACGAACTTCAGCGACAGGCTGTCGAGTTGGGCGCAGCTCGCACACTCGCAGGCGATGTCAGCTTTGAGTCGCTGCCGCCGGACGAGGAACGACTCGTGCATCCGCCAGAGCCGATCACACACCAGCGCATTGGCGTTACCGTCCGGCGCCCAGAAGAATGCGGCATCGCCCTCCAACTTCGCCAACTTCAGGCCTTTACCAGCGTCGATGACGGCTTCCAGCAGCTGCGCCACCGTCTGCTGCGCGTGCGCGAGGTGCGTCCGGTTCCAGGCCATGTACTGCGTGTAGCCGCCGATATCGGCAATGAGTAGAACGGCGCGACGGATGGCCATGAGTCAGCTATTTTAGTTGCCTGCCTGGTTCTTCCCTAATGAAATCTCGTACTAGACGAAGTGACGTCGCGGAGAGAGGCTTGCAGGGGTGCCCGTTCACCGGAGGAGCTGAATATGGATGTGCTGCGAACCCCGGACTCCCGATTCGAAAATTTGGAAGGCTATCCGTTCGTAGCGAACTACATTGACGTGGCGGCAAGCGACTCTCCGCCGGTGCGCATGCACTTCCTCGACGAAGGGCCGGGAGATGGCCCGCCGATCGTGCTGCTGCACGGCGAACCCACCTGGAGCTACCTGTACCGCACGATGATTCCGCCGCTGGCTGAGGCCGGAAACCGGGTGCTCGCGCCCGACCTGATCGGCTTCGGCCGCTCCGACAAGCCCAGCCGGGTCGAGGATTACACCTACCTGCGGCATGTCGAGTGGGTGACGGCGTGGTTCGAGCGCCTCAGGCTGAAGGAAGTCACGCTGTTCGTCCAGGACTGGGGATCGCTGATCGGTCTGCGCATCGCCGCCGAGCAGAGCGATCGGATCGCGCGGGTGGTCGTGGCGAATGGCTTTCTGCCCGCAGCCCAGCGGCGGCCCTCCCCTGGTTTCTTGGCGTGGCGAGCCTTTGCGCGCTACTCCCCCGTGCTGCCCGCCGGTCGCATCGTCGCGGCCGGCACTGTCCGCAGGGTTCCTCCCAAGGTGCGGGCCGGCTATGACGCACCTTTCCCGGACAAGACGTATCAAGCCGGGGCACGCGCATTTCCGCAGTTGGTGCCGACTTCACCCGACGATCCGGCGGTTCCGGCCAATCGGGCGGCGTGGGACGCCCTGGGCCGGTGGGAGAAGCCGTTCCTTGCCATCTTCGGAGCTCGCGACCCGATCCTGGGGCAAGCCGACCGTCCGCTGATCAAACACGTCCCTGGAGCGGCGGGCCAGCCGCACGCCCGCATCAGAGCCAGTCACTTCATCCAGGAAGACAGCGGACCAGAACTGGCCGAACGCGTCCTGTCCTGGCAGAAGGCGCTGCTTTGATCACCGGGTGTTGATTAGTCGCGCGACGCCGCGCATGTCCCTCGGCTGAGGGGACAGCGCGTTCGCCAGCCGCAGCGTTCCATTCTTGCGCAACATGTTTCGATACTCGACAGGGCTGGCGTGGTGGTGCGTGTCGTCGTGGCATCGTCGCTCCTCGCGTGGTTGGCGATCCCACGTCGCCCGAATGGGGCGTTCCTCGCTCACCGCTCACCCGTGAGTGGAACGATCGGCAAATGGACATGATGACGATGGGCCTGATGGCCACGGTCGTGGGCGCGTCAGCCGTGGGCATCGCAGGCGTGGCGCGGTCGGCCGCCGATAACCTGCTCCCCGGCATGGTGGACAAGAACAACAACAAACACCAGCTGAAAATCCACCTGCATACACAGCATTGCGACACGATCCAACGGTGGCGCGCCGGCTTGGCGGGGGCGCGCGACGCCTACCGGCAGTGGGAGTGCGGACCTCGCGCTGATGGGCCGCCCAACGTCGTTGGCGACGAATGGTTCGAGGGCCTGCGGTCGCACCTGCCCAACACCGGCGAGCTGGCGAAGTTCCGCACTGCGCACGAAGTCCACTGCGACAACAAGACTCTCATGCAGCTGTCGCTCGAAATCGGACGGGTCGAAAAGGAGTGGACAGCAGAGACGAAGGGCCGCAGGCGCCGTCTACGAGACCGGGACAGATAGCCCAATTTGCTCAGCCCGTGACGGCGAGGACGGCTTCCGCGAGCTCGGGACGGCACACCACCACGTCCGGCAACTTCGGATCGGCCTGGTTGTAAAGAAGTACCGAACCGTCGATGCGGGAGGTGTGCAAACCGGCCGCGCGAGCCACCGCCACGGGGGCGGCCGAATCCCACTCGAACTGCCCGCCGGCGTGGACGTAGACGTCCGACAGACCCTGAACGATTGACGCGACCTTGGCTCCGGCGGAACCCATTTCCACCAGCGTGCCGTCCAACGCGTCGCGAACCGCCAACGCGATAGCGGGTGGCCGGGTACGCGATACGACGATGCGTGGCTTGGCCGGCGCCGCCGGTGGCGCGGCAACCTGAGGGGTCGCCAGCGTGACTCCCTGCGCCGGCAGCGCTACGGCACCGGCGACGAGGTCACCGCCGTGCCAGAGCGCGACGTGCACCGCCCAGTCGTCGCGCCCGAGCTCGGAGAATTCCCGGGTGCCGTCGAGCGGATCGACGATCCACACCCGTTCGGAGCGCAGTCGCACCGGGTCGTCGGCGCCCTCCTCGGAAAGCACGGCGTCCTGGGGCCGCTCGGCCGAGAGTGCTTGCATCAGAAAGTCGTGGGATCGCTTGTCCCCCGCTGCTTTCCGCTCGCTCGCATCGGCGTCGGCGAACTCCTCCCGCACCCCGAGCAACAGCTGCCCCGCCTCGGTGGCCAGGCGCGCGGCCAGTGCGTGGTCATTCATCGGTTACTCCTAAA
>NZ_JBVAXR010000032.1:32256-34905 GCF_055419445.1 Mycobacterium sp. IDUB_19
GTCAGACCTCGACGACGACGGCGCCACCCTGGCCACCGCCGGCACACATTGCCGCAACGCCGATACCGCCACCGCGGCGGGCCAGCTCGTAGACCAGCGTGGTGACCATGCGGGCGCCCGAGGCCGCGATCGGGTGGCCCAGACTGCAGCCGCTACCGGAGAAGTTGACCTTCTCCTCGTCGAGGCCGTACTCCCGGCAGGCCGCGATCGGCACAGACGCAAACGCCTCGTTGATCTCCCACAGCGCCACGTCCGACGGCGACAAACCGGCGCGTTGCAGCACCTTTCCGATCACCTTCACCGCGCCCAGACCGCAGTCCCGGGCCGGCACGCCCGCGGCAGCCCATGCCTTGACCGTGCCCATCACATTGAGTTTGTTGGCCGCGGCGTAGTCGCTGTCCACCAGGGCCACGCCCGCGGCGGCGTCATTGGTGCCGCTGCTGTTGCCGGCCGTGATCGAGAAGCCCTCGATCTCGGGGTGCAACACCTTGAGGCCGGCGAGCTTCTCGACGGTGGTGTCGCGGCGGGGATGCTCGTCGACGGCGAACTCGGTAACCGAGCCGTCGAACTGGGTGATCTTCAGCGGGAGAATCTCGTCGGCGAACTTGCCGGCGTCCTGGGCCGCGACGGCCCGCTGGTGCGAGCGGGCCGCCCAAGCGTCCATCTCCTCGCGGGTGATGCCGACCGACTGCGCGGTGTTCCAGCCCACCGTGATCGACATGTCCTTGGCGGGCGCATCCGGGGTCTCAACGTGCGTCGGCGGCATCCACTGCTCTTCGAACTTGAGCTCCGGGCCGGGGATGCGCCAGTTCGTCAGCGGCGTCATCGACAGCGACTGCACGCCACCGGCGATCAGCACCCGCTCCATGCCCGAGCCGATCTGGGCCGAGGCGTTGCCGATGGCGGTGAGGCTGCCGGCGCAGTGGCGATTGACCGACTGGCCGGGAACGTGCTCCAAACCGGTCGCAGTGGCGGCATAGCGGGCCAAATCGCCACCGCCGTAATGTGATTCGGCAAAGATGATGTCGTCGATATCCGACGGGTCGACGCCCGAGCGGCGCACGATCTCGGGAAGCACCGCGGTGATCAGCGTCTCCGGTGGCGTGTTGACCAGCGTCCCTTTGAACGAGCGGCCAATTGCCGTCCGGACTGCTCCGACGATGACGGGTGTCCCCATGTTCTCAACCTCGCTGTTGTGGGCGGTCAGACGACGCGAATCGTATCAAATACTGTATAGGCAATAGTAATGGTCTAAATTCGGTACGCCGGGGTCTGTGACGGCGCTAACAATTAAGCGGTTCGGGTAAAGACGGAGGCCCACGGTTGAAGACCAAAGGTGCGCTGGTCTGGGAAGTGAACGAGCCGTGGTCGGTCGAGGAGATCGAGATCGGCGATCCCCGTCGCGGTGAGGTGACCGTCCAGCTGGAGACGGCCGGACTGTGTCACTCCGACCACCATCTGATGACCGGCGATTTTCCGATCCCCAGCTATCCGGTGCTGGGTGGCCACGAGGGCGCCGGGATCGTCACCGAGATCGGCGCGGGCGTGCAGAATCTGGCCGTCGGCGACCACGTGGTGATGTCGTTCATCCCGTCCTGCGGGACATGTAAGCCGTGCCAGACCGGGCTGCGCAACCTGTGCGACCTCGGCATGGGCCTACTGTCCGGCCAATCGGTAGCGGACGGATCCTTTCGAGTGACAGCGCAAGGACGCAACGTGATCCCGATGTCGCTGTTGGGCACGTTTGCCCCCTACGTGGTGGTGCACCACACCTCGGTCGTCAAGATCGACCCCACGATCCCGTTCGACGTAGCCTGCCTGGTGGGCTGTGGGGTGACCACCGGCTACGGCTCGGCAGTACGCAGTGCCGCGGTCAAGCCCGGTGAGGACGTAGCGGTGGTCGGCATCGGCGGCGTCGGCGTCGCAGCGGTGCAGGGCGCCCGAATCGCTGGGGCCCGAAGAGTTTTCGCCGTCGACCCTTTCGAGTGGAAACGCGAGCAGGCACTCAAGTTCGGCGCTACGGAGGCCTTCGCGGACGTCGCCGGAGCAGCCGCCGGCATCGCCGATGCGACACGAGGCCTGATGTGCCACAAGGTAATCGTCACCGTCGGCCACGTGGAGGGCCGCGACGTCGAGTCGTGGATGGGGCTGACCGCCAAGGGCGGCATATGCGTCCTGACCGGCATGGCCAGCGTCATGGCCAACGAATGCACTCTCAACCTCGCCGGGCTGTCACTGCTGCAGAAGAGCTTGCAGGGCAGCATATTCGGCGGCGGCAACCCGCAATACGACATCCCCGCGATTCTCGAGTTGTACAAGCTGGGCCAGATCAACCTCGACGACATGGTGACTCGCGAATACAGCCTCGAGCAGATCAACGACGGCTATCGAGACATGCTCGAGGGACGCAACGTCCGCGGCGTCATCCGATTCACCGACGCCGACCGCTCTTAACGCTCCCCTATTGCGCCCAACGTCGCCGGACGTGAGCACAATGGGTCGATGACCACCACACCCCTCGCCCAGCGTGAGGCCCAGACCGCCGCATACCGAGTCGCGGCAATGTTGATGGGTATCGGCACCGTGCACTTCCTTGCCCCCAAACCGTTCGACGACATCGTCCCCGCCGAGCTGCCCGGCACCCCGCGG
>NZ_JBVAXR010000032.1:35003-58825 GCF_055419445.1 Mycobacterium sp. IDUB_19
GAGCCCGGACCGACTTAGGGCCGCAAAGTCCTTGATTACCGACTAATTTGGCTTACCGACACCAGTTGCGAGGTCTTGGCGGCACACCAATAGGCGCAGAACGTCCTCGGTTGATCACAAGGGAGGCTTCGTGACCAAGACGGGCATCGCGGCACTGCTCGCGGTAGCGGCCGCCCTGATGATCGGCATCGGAGATGTTTTAGAACAGCAATCCGCTCGGCAGGTCACCGACAAACCGGTCAGCACCCCGGAACTGTTCGGTCGGCTGCTGCGCGATCGCCGTTGGTGGCTAGGCAGTCTCGTGGCCGCCGCCGGGTTCGGGCTGCAGGCTGCGGCGCTCGGTCTGGGTTCCGTGGTCCTGGTGCAGGCGCTGTCGGTGACCTCGCTACTGTTCGCGTTGCTCATCAGCGGCATCGCGACTCACCGCAAAATAACGCGCTGGCAAGCTATTTGGGCCGTCCTACTCGCCGCTGCCGTCACGGTGGTGGTTACCGTGGGCAACCCGCAGGCCGGGATACCCCGCGGGTCATTCAAGACATGGACGATCGTGGCTTTGATCCTGGGACCGGCCCTGATCCTGTGTGTGATCGGCGCTCACTTCTCCTCCGGTTGGCGCAGCGCGCTGTTGCTGGGGCTCATGTCGGGCTCGCTGTGGGGCCTTTTCTCGGTTTTGACCAAGGGCGTGGTCGACCAACTCGGCCACGGCATCCCGCAACTGCTGCGGACGCCCGAGTTGTACGTGTGGGCGGTGCTGGGGATCGCCGCGACGGCCCGGGAACAGTCTGCGTTTCGGGCCGGCCCGCTGACCGCGTCGCTACCCGCGGTGACAATCGCCGAGCCGCTCGTCGGCTCGGTGCTCGGCGTCACCGTGCTGGGCGAGACGTTGAGCACCAACCATGTCGGCATGGTTGCGCTCGGTATGTCGGTCGCGGTGATGGTCGCGGCGGTGGTGGCGCTGGCGCGCAGCCAGGCCGCCGACGCCCCCGCCGCCGATTCGGCCGTCGACGCGCGATCAGATTCCCCGCGAACCGATACGGTGTAGGGTGCCGTCCGGGTCAATGTAGGCGAATTCCCTTAAGCCGTAATCGGTATCGACCGGCTCCACGAGTCGGCCGTCGAGGTTTTTCAGCGCCGCCCATTCCGCGTAGAGGGCGTCGGCGTCGCTGACGTACAGGTACACGCTGGCCGCCGTACGCAGCGGATCGTGTTCGGCCCACTCGCTGAGATGCATCGACACCGAGCCGCGGTCTACGAAGCCGTAACGCGCCGGACCGTCGTAGCCCCGGGCGTCGAACCCGAGTCGGCGATAACGATCCAGGGCGATGTCCAGATTTCGAACGGGGACGATCGGTGCTACGGCGGTGAAATCGATTTCGGCCACACCACAGTCTTTCAGCTCGGCCCTAACCCGTTCTCCGCAAACCCCCCGCGACCTGTGCTGCTGTCGTATGCTCCACCAGCAAACACCTCTGCACAGCAGACGCGCGGGTCCGCGGAACGCTTGTCGAGTCAGCTCCAGCCGGAAGGGCACTCAACCATGCGTCAGCTACCAGCCGTCGTCACCGTCGTCGCCGCAGGAATAGCGGTCGCCGCCTGCGGCGGTGGTCACGGGGGCGGAACCGCCTCGTCATCGACGACGACGACAACCACGATTTCGTCGAAACCCCCCATCGCACAGGCCGCGCTGCCGAATCTGCTGCTCACTCCGGCCGAGGTCGACAGCGTGCTCGGGGTTACGGGTTCGAAGACCGACAAATCGTTCGACACCCTGCAAGAGGACCACAGCACCGACCTCTTCCCCAAGGGATACAAGTTCCCCGCCGAGTGCCTGTACATCACCGGTGAGGCCTTGACACCCGTCTATGCCGGCAGCGGCAACACCGCGGTACACGGCGAGCGCGACCTGGCGCCCATTCCCTCGGGGTCAAATGATCCAAACCCTGACATAACCCAGTTTGTGGTGTTGTTTCCGTCCGCCCAGCAGGCGAGCGCCTTCTTCGACACATCGGCCCGGAGCTGGCCGACCTGCGCCAACCGCCAAGAATCCGTTCCCGGCGGTGACGGCGGCCCGGATATTCAGTGGAAGGTCGGTCCGGTTTCCAACGCCAACGGCGTGGTGAGCACGATCGTGAGCGTGACACTGGGCAAGGGCGGCGACACCATGTCTCAGACCTGTCAACGGGCGCTGACTGTACGCAGCAACGTCGTGATTGATACCGAGGCGTGCCGCAAGGATCCCGGGGACGCGGGAGTCAACGCCGCCAACCAGATTGCCGGCAAGGTCGACAAACAGTAAGCAGCACCCTCGATTTAGTCACTCACACAAGAGATTTAGATCGCGAACAGCCAAACCTTTCGTATCCCCGATAGCCATCTGTCGTTTACCTTATGGGTTCTAGCTCACCGAAGCCTGGCTTTACGCTGAACTCACAAATAGCCTCGCACTACATGAGTGTCCGCTCGCGGGCACCCATTACACGGCGTCGAGGAGGATACGTGAGCACATCAGAGACGGCCGCCGAGCATGACGGCGGGCCGGTAATCCATCTCTCTGCACTGCTGCGCGCTCCGGCGGTGGCCCGCTCCGGCGAGACGGTAGGCCGAGTTGACGACGTCATCGTCCGGCTACGCGGCGCCGACGAGTATCCGCTGGTGACCGGAATCGTGGCCGAGGTCGGCGGCCGTCAGGTATTTATCGGCAGCCCGTCGATACACGAGTTTGCCGAGGACCGAATTATCTTGACCAAGAACAAGATTGACCTTCGCGGCTTCGAGCGCCGTGAAGGTGAGGTGTTGCTGCGCACCGACGTGCTGGGCCACCGGCTAATCGACGTGGCCGCGGTGGAATTGGTACGCGCCTACGACGTCGAACTGGAAGACACCGGCGCCGGATGGGTGCCTGCTCGGCTGGATACTCGTCGCCCAGCCAAGTTGTTTGGGTTGATCAAGCGTTCCGGCGGACACGCGGCCCGTGATTGGAAGGCATTCGAACCACTGATCGGTCACGCCCACACGGATGCCGTGCGCCGTTTGTCCGGCCGGTTCCGCGGGTTCAAACCCGCCGAAATCGCCGATCTTCTCGAGGAGGCCGACAAGGCAGAGGGCGGCGAGATCCTCGATCGGGTCCGCAGCGACCCCGAGTTGGAAGCCGACGTGTTTGAAGAACTCGACCCGGAGAAGGCCAGCCGACTCCTCAACGGAATGCCCGACGCAGAGGTCGCCGCGCTGCTGGGCCGGATGCGGGCCGACGATGCCGCCGACGCGATCGCAGACCTCCGCCAGGCGAGACGCCGACGCGTGCTGGACCTGATGCCCGGCCCGCAGCGCACGAAAGTGATCACGCTGATGGGGTTCAACCCGGAAAGCGCCGGCGGGCTGATGAACGTCGACTTCGTCTCCTGCGCCGACACCGCGACCGCAGCCGAGGCGCTGGCACTGATCGTCGCCGCCCGCACCATACAGCCCGAGGCGCTGATCAAGGTGCATGTTCTCGATGGGGACAAACGGCTCGTCGGTGTGGTGTCGATAATCACCCTGTTGCACTCCGAGCCCAGTGAAAGCGTTGCGGCGCTAATGGATTTCGATCCGGTGCGAGTCAGCGCGGATGCCGACCTGACCGATATCGCACTGTTGATGGCGGATTTCAATCTCTACTCGATCCCCGTCGTGGACGACGATGATCGCGTGCTCGGGGTGGTAACCGTCGACGATGTGCTGGAAGCCACCATCCCCGAGGACTGGCGCCGCCGCGAACCCGCCCCGCGCCCGGTCCGCGAAATCAACCCAACCGCCGGTGAGCGCAATCCGCGTGTGCCGGGAAGTGGAACACGGTGAGCACCGAAGAGGACCACGCCGGTCGCGCCGAGGCGTCGGTTGAACAGGAGCCGCCGCAGCGCACCGCGGTGCTCGACTCCGCGCACCTGGGTGATATCGAGGGCGCGTTCGGTCGGATCAAACTCAGCGACATTGATCACCCGCGAACACTGAAGACCCGGCTACTGACCCTGCTCGCCATCGTGGGGCCCGGGATCATCGTCATGGTGGGCGATAACGACGCAGGTGGGGTGGCCACCTATGCCCAGGCCGGCCAGAACTACGGCTACTCGCTGCTGTGGGTGCTGCTCCTTCTGATCCCGGTGCTTATCGTCAACCAGGAGATGGTGGTGCGGCTCGGGGCGGTCACCGGGGTAGGACACGCGCGGTTGATCAACGAACGCTTCGGCCGTGGGTGGGGCTGGTTTTCCGTCGGCGATCTGTTCTTGCTGAACTTCTTGACGATCGTCACCGAGTTCATCGGTATCAGCCTGGCCGCCGACTACATCGGCGTCTCGAAATACCTTGTGGTGCCGGTCTCTGCCGTCGCGCTGGTGGCGATCATGGCGAGCGGCAGCTTCCGGCGCTGGGAGCGCGCCATGTTCGTCTTCATCGCCATCACCCTGGCGCAGATCCCGATGCTGCTGATGTCACACCCGCAGTGGGGGCATGCGGCGAAGTCGTTTGTGGTGCCTAGCATTTCGGGCGGTGTGAGCTCTGACGCGGTGCTGCTCATTATCGCCATCGTCGGCACTACGGTGGCACCCTGGCAGCTGTTCTTTCAGCAGTCCAATGTCGTGGACAAACGCATCACGCCGCGCTTCATGGCGTATGAACGCGCCGACACTGTCTTGGGCGCCTTCGTCGTGGTGGTCGGTGCCGCGGCGCTGCTGATGACCGGTGACTGGGCGGCGCGCTCCACCAACACCGTTGGTGGCTTCACCGATGCGGGCGCCATCGCACACCTGCTCGGCCAACACAGCGAGGCGCTCGGCTCGCTGTTCGCCATCGTGCTGCTGGACGCGTCGATCATCGGTGCAGCCGCGGTGACGCTGGCGACGAGTTACGCCTTCGGCGATGTGTTCGGTTTGAAGCACTCATTGCACCGCGGTTTCGCCGACGCCAAACAGTTCTATGTGTCGTACGCCGCGATGGTGGCCCTGGCCGCCGTCATCGTCCTGATTCCCGGCGCTCCGCTGGGCTTGATCACCACAGCGGTGCAGGCCTTGGCCGGTCTGCTGTTACCCAGCGCCAGCGTGTTCCTACTACTGCTGTGCAACGACCGGGAAGTGTTGGGGCCCTGGGTCAATCGATCTTGGCTCAATTGGGTCGCCGGGCTGATCGTCGGGACCTTGCTGTTGCTCTCCGGGATCCTGATGGCCACCACGTTGTTCCCCGACATCAACGTCGTAGCGGTAGCCGCCTACCAGGCGCTGGCCCTGGTCGTCCTGGGCGTCGCCGCAGTACCCGTGCTGCGCTGGATGGCGCGCCGGCAGCCCGCGCCGGCGCCGGCAAAACCCCCGGCACGCCCGGTCGACCGCAACACCTGGCGGATGCCACCTCTGGCTCTGCTGGAACCGGTCACCTGGTCACCCGGAACGCGGCTCGGCATGATCGCCCTGCGCGGCTACTTGGTCGCCGGCGCGCTCCTGCTGGTCGTCAAGGCCGTCCAGATCGGCCGCTGACCCCAGTTGCGCGGCGTCACTTCCGCTGGCGTCCAGGCGATTCGGGGTAAGCCCGAACGCGACTGCGTGAGTTTGGTAAGAATGGTGTGCTATGCCGCGCTCATTCGACGTCCTGACCGAATCGCCCGCCAGCGTTGAACAAATCCACGCGGCGTTCAGCCGCGAGGACTACTGGCTGGCCCGAATCGCCCTGGGCGACGCCGCCGCTACCACTCTGGATTCGCTGGTCGTTGACGCCGACGGCGCGGTGACAGTGCGCGTGACTCAGCACCTGGGTCGCCAACTACTACCCGGCCCAGTCGCCAAATTCGCTCCCGGCAATCTGAAACTCGTGCATAACGAGACGTGGAAACCGGCCGCAGACGGTCGGGTGCGCGGCCAGGTCAACGTCACGACTTCCCCCGGCGTGGGATCGGGCCGTTCCGAAGCGTGGCTGGAACCCACCGCTAACGGCACGCAGCTGAGATTCACCGTCAAAGTGGAGGTCAAAATCCCGTTGGTGGGCGGCAGACTCGAGAAGACCCTCGGAGCCGGCTTGGCCGAAAGCATTCCCGCGGTGCAGCGCTTCACCACCACCTGGATCGCCGAAAACGCCTGACAGCCCTGACGCTCGCCTGCCTCTTGCCATCCGAGCGGGCGTAAGTGTTAGCTCTGTATTCGTTAGCAACGAAGGCTGCTTCGCCAACGGGAAGGCTTACCCCGATGCTTCGCCCCTCTTGACCGTGACAACGATGGCATTGCCTGCGAAGTGTGCCACTGAGAGGGCTTTTCATGTTCCGATTGATCGCCACCATCGCGGTGGGCTGCCTCGCAGTTGCGGCATGCGGGTCGCAACAGGCTTCGCGGCCAAACGCATCCAGTTCAGGCTCGGCGAAACCATCGACCAGCAGCACGACCGTTTCTTCCACTCCGTCCTCCAGCACCACCGCTGCTCCCGCCGCGACAAGCAGCACGCCCGGCTGCGTCGGACTGTCGATCTGTCCGCCGCCCCCGCCCGACGCTGAGGGCAACCCGGCGTGCTTCTACTCCGATGGCTGGCAAGCCAATTCGGCCGGCGCAGGGATCGAAATCTGGTATTTCCACGAGCCGCAAAACCTATCGAAGCCCGACAAGGTTACGGCGATAGTGCGTAAGAAGGACGGCACCAACGAGTCCCAAGACGCCGCGATCGAGGCGGGTCAACAAACACACCGCTTCGAATTCCCGACGATCGACAAGTCCTCGGTTCAGGAGGTCCTGCTCGCCACGAACAGCGGTCGCTGTTTCGTGGTCGGGCCCGGCAATTAGAGCCGTCGATTCACCGTCTTGCGTACCCGCCTCTCCGCAGAACACCGATACCACCGACGAAGCTACTCCGCGTTCGGCGACTGGCGGGCCGAGAATTTTCCCGAATGAGGATCGCCAGCAGTCGGCTCTGCGCCTGCTGGCTAAATCGCGTCGTGACGCTAGATTGGATATTCGCCTACTGGGTTCAACGCGGAACGAGGCCATCATGGGATTCATCACGCCGGACCTTCCAGACGTCGATCACGACACCTGGCCCACGCTGCCCCGGTCCACGAGGATGCAAGTGGTGACTCGGCATTGGGTGGAGCACGGCTTCGGCACCCCGTCTGCGATCTATCTGCTGTACGTGCTCAAGATGGCCGCATATGCCGGTGGGGCCGCGGCGGTCATCGCGTTAACCCCCGGTCTGGGGGGGCTGGATCGCATTGAGGCATGGTGGACACAACCGATCGTGTACCAGAAGGTCGTCGTCTTCACCCTGCTGTTCGAGGTCCTCGGCCTGGGCTGCGGATCCGGTCCACTCACCGCAAGGTTCTGGCCGCCCATCGGGGGATTCCTGTTTTGGTTGCGGCCCAACACGATTCGCTTGCCACCGTGGCCGCGTGTGGTTCCCTTCACGCGCGGGGATACTCGCACGATCGTCGACGTGGCCCTCTACGTGATCGTGCTGGCCTCCGGCATCTGGGCGTTGCTGTCGGCCGGCCGCGGCGGCCCGGTCACCCCGGCGGGCGATGTCGGTCTGCTCGATCCGATGTTGCTGGTGCCCGCGATCATCGCGCTGGCGCTGTTGGGTCTGCGCGACAAGACGGTGTTCCTTGCGGCGCGCGGCGAACACTACTGGCTAACCCTGTTCGTGTTCTTCTTCGCTTTTACCGATGAGATCGCCGGCTTCAAAATCATCATGCTCGCGCTGTGGTGGGGGGCGGCGACCTCCAAGCTGAACCATCATTTTCCGTACGTCGTGGCGGTGATGACGAGCAATCACCCGCTTTTGCGGAGCAACATGTTCAACTGGGTGAAACACCGGCTCTACCGTGACCCGGTCAATGACCTACGTCCCTCCTGGGTGCCGAAAGTCATGGCACATGTCGGTGGCACCACGGCCGAATTCCTGGTGCCCTTGGTCCTGGTCTTTTTCGCGGACGGTCACCGCTGGGCGTGGTTCCTGATCGCCTTCATGGTGATCTTCCACCTCAACATCATCTCCAACCTCCCGATGGGAGTTCCGTTGGAGTGGAACGTGTTCTTGATCTTCTCGCTGTTCTATTTGTTCGGGCACTACAGCGCGATTCATGCGACGGACCTTCAGTCCCCGCTCTTGCTGGCCATCCTCATCGTCGCGCTGGCCGTCGTGCCGATCCTGGGAAATCTTTTCCCTCAGCAGTTTTCGTTTCTACCCGCGATGCGCTACTACGCCGGTAACTGGGCGACCAGCGTCTGGTGCTTCCGTGCGGGCGCCGAAGAGAAGATCGAAGCCAACGTCGTGAAAAGCTCTGCGCTCACCGCCAAGCAGCTGACGAAGCTCTACGATGCGGCGACTGCCGAGATCACGATCGACAAGGCCGGCGCGTTTCGGTCGATGCACACTCATGGCCGTGCGCTCAACGGCCTGCTGCCCCGCGCCGTCGACAACGAAGCCGACTACCGGATGCGCGAGGGCGAAATCGTCGCCGGCCCCCTGGTCGGCTGGAACTTCGGCGAGGGCCACCTGCACAACGAGCAACTCTTGGAGGCCTTGCAGCGGCGCTGTCACTTCGAAGAGGGCGATGTCCGGGTGGTCGTCCTGGAAGGCCAACCCATTCAGACCCAACGGCAGTGGTATCGCATCGCGGATGCCAAGAGGGGCGTGATCGAGGAAGGCTATGTCACCGTCGAGGACATGCTGGCGCGTCAGCCCTGGCCCGAACCCGGCGACGAGTTCCCCGTCCACCTGACGCACGGCGACGATGCCGCGAAACGGCTATCCACCGCCGACTAGCTGCACCTGGGCGCGCGCATCCGAAAGTCGGGACGTTCGCACGGACGACGGCTCGCCGGGGCGGTAAAACCGCCGGTGTCGTCGAAATGCGCCCATGAGCCGCCGTCGTCGACTTCCATGCGCCAGCCCAGCTCAGAGCTATCGGCGATGGTGTCCAGAAACCATGCGTGTGCAGCCTCTGCGCTGTCGAAATTCTTCGCTGCGACTATCTCGCCATGTGGGTCGATAGCTCGAAACGTGGCCATGCGATGTGATTATCCCCTTCGGTCAACTTTCAATCGCACGCAATTTCGACCGACGGGGCGCGTTTGGCCTGCTTACAACGTGCGAGCCAATTGGTTCGCTAGCAATTCAGCGAATCTGGCCGGGTCCTCGAGAGCGCCGCCTTCAGCCAGCAGCGCAGTTCCGTACAACAATTCCGCGGTCTCGGCGACCGTGGGATCGTCGGCGCGCTCTTGCTGGGCTTTGCGCAGCCCGGTGATGAGCGGATGGTCCGGATTGAGTTCCAGAATCCGCTTCCCGATGGGGATGCTTTGCCCGGATGCCTGGTACATGCGGGCGAGGGCCGGACTTATCCCGAACGCGTCGGTGATCAGGCAGGCCGGCGATTCTGTCAAGCGAGTGGACAGCCGGACTTCCTTGACGTGGTCGGTCAAGGTCTCCTGTAACCAGGTCAGCAGGTCGGCGAATTCTTTCTCCCGCTCCTCGCGTTCGGCGTCGCTCTCGTCCTCGCCGGAGCCGAGGTCCACCTCACCCTTGGCCACCGACTGCAGCGGTTTGCCGTCGAACTCGGCCACGGTGCCCACCCAGACCTCGTCGACGGGGTCGGTGAGGATCAGGACCTCATAGCCCTTGGCCTTGAAGGCCTCGAGGTGCGGCGACTTCAGGATTTGCTGCCGCGTCTCGCCGGTGGCGTAGAAGATCTGCTCCTGCCCCTCCTTCATGCGCGCGACATATTCGGCGAGGGTGGTGGCGTCCTCCTCGCTCTGTGTCGACGCGAACGAGGAGACCTGTAGTAGCGCGTCCTGGTTGTCGACGTCGGAAAGCAAGCCCTCTTTGAGAACCCTGCCGAACTGGTTCCAGAAGGTGCGGTAGTCCCCGGGACGCTCGGACTGCAGATCCTTGATCGTGGACAAAACCTTCTTGGTCAGACGGCGACGAATCGCGTTGATCTGCCGATCCTGCTGCAGGATTTCGCGAGAAACGTTGAGCGACAGGTCTTGTGCGTCGACCACACCCTTGACGAACCGCAGATACTCCGGCATGAGCTGGTCGCAATCGCCCATGATGAACACCCGTTTGACGTACAGCTGGACCCCGATCTTGGCGTCCCGATTGAACAGGTCGAACGGAGCGTGCGACGGGATGAAGAGCAGCGCCTGGTACTCGAAGGTGCCCTCGGCCTTCATCGCGATGACCTCGAGCGGGTCGTCCCACGCGTGCGCGATGTGCTTGTAGAACTCCTTGTACTCCTCGTCGGACACTTCGTCTTTGGGCCTGGCCCACAGCGCCTTCATCGAGTTCAGGGTCTCGGTCTCGATGGTGACGACCTCTTCGCCACCTTCGTCTGCCGGTGGGGTGCGCCGCTCGACCTCCATCCGGATGGGCCACGCAATGAAGTCGGAGTACTGCTTGACGAGGCTCTTGATCTTCCACTCCGAGGTGTAATCGTGCAGCTCGTCTTCGGTGTCTTCGGGTTTGAGGTGCAGGGTGACCGCGGTTCCCTGCGGGGCATCGTCGACGGATTCGATGGTGTAAGTGCCCTCGCCGCTGGATTCCCACCGGGTGGCTTCGCTCTCGCCGGCCTTGTGCGTCAGCAGCTCGACCTTGTCGGCCACCATGAAAGACGAGTAGAAGCCGATACCGAACTGACCGATCAGTTCCTCCGAAGCCGCCTCGTTCTTGGCTTCCCGCAGCTGCTGGCGCAGCTCGGCGGTGCCTGACTTGGCCAGGGTGCCGATCAGACCGATGACCTCGTCGCGCGTCATGCCGATACCGTTGTCGCGGATCGTTAGTGTGCGCGCGCCTTTGTCCACCTCGATCTCGACGTGCAGGTCCGACGTGTCGACGTTGAGGTCCTTATTGCGGAACGCTTCCAGCCGAAGCTTGTCCAGCGCGTCCGAGGCGTTCGAGATCAGCTCCCGCAGAAACGAATCCTTGTTGGAGTAGACCGAGTGGACCATCAAATCCAGAAGTTGTCGTGCCTCGGCCTGAAACTCCAACTGCTCAACACCCGCATTCATGGAATCCGAATCTACCGAGGTGCTGACTCCTTGGTGCCGCGAGGGTTCGGGCCGGGCTCTACGCTGAAGAGGTCAGCGCCGCCGGTGAAGGGAATTCAGGTGTCTGTTGCTCAACGCGAACGTGCCGCCCTCGTCGACACCATGCGCAGCGTCGGGCCGGATGCGCCCACCCTGTGCGACGGCTGGACTACGCGAGATTTGGCCGCCCACCTGGTGATCCGCGAGTACCGCGCCGACGCCGCACCCGGCATCCTCATCCCGTTCTTCGCCGGCCACACCGCCAAGGTGCAAAACGACGTGGCCGAGCAGACCGATTGGGATGCGCTGCTGAACAAAGTCGCGTCCGGCCCGCCGGCCTACTCGCCGATGAAACTGCTCGACCCGGTGGCCAATATCGGCGAGATGTTCATCCACCACGAGGACGTGCGCCGTGCGCAGCAGAACTGGACGCCGCGTGTCCTGGAGCCAGCGCTGGCCAAGAGCCTGCGCCGCACGCTTCCGTTGATGGCCCGGATGACGCTCGGGAAGGTCCCCGGCCGGGTCGCGTTGCGCACCCCGGAGGGCAAGACGGTGCTAATCAAGGGCAGCGGTGTATCGGTCACCGTGACCGGCGCGCCCGAGGAGCTGTTGCTCTTCTGCGTCGGGCGACAGGCCAACGTCGAGTTCGACGGCGACGCCGCAGCAGTGACGGCAGTGCGCGACGCGCCCAAGGGGTTGTAGGTGCACTTTGGACGACATCCGTCCGCCAGTCACACGCGCCACATCAGTATCGCGAAGCTTGGAGCCACATCGTGTGCAAAAGCGATAGCGCATGCGGTATCGCTTTTTAAAACAGTTATAGCCCGCCCTATTTGGTACCGATGTGTCCGGTGTGATCGAGGATCCGGTAGATCGCGGCAAAGGACAACAGATTTCAATCGACTTCACAGATGGTGTCGACCGAATGCCTCGCGCAGATCCTTCTTGATGACTTTGCCGAATTGGTTGCGCGGCAAGGTGTCGACGATGACGACGCGCTCAGGATGTTTGTAGCGACCCAGTCCCAGCGAATGACAGTGCTGCACCAGGGATTCCAGCGAAACACCTTCGGCTGATACGGGCACCACGACGGCGCATACCCGCTCCCCTGCGCTGCGGTCCGGCACTCCGATGACCGCGACATCAGCGACGGCGGGATGGGTGGCGAGCACATTTTCGATCTCGAGGGCCGAGATGTTCTCCGCGTTGCGGATGATCGCATCCTTGATTCGGCCGGTGACCCGCACATTGCCGTCGGCGTCGATCAGCCCGAGATCGCCAGTGCGCAGCCAGCCTTCGTCGTCGAACGCGTCGGCGTCGAGCGTGGCGTCCGCGTAGCCCAGGAAGCATTGCGGTCCCTTGAGCCGCAACTCTGCTTCCTGGCCGACTGGCAATTCGACTTCTTGGCTGTCGACCACGCGGACGCTCACGCCCGGTACCGGCGCGCCGACGGTGTAGTCGAGCACCTCGGGCGCGGCGTCAAGCTTTGGTGAGGTGGCCACGGGAAATTCGGTCATCCCCCATGCGTTGGCGATACCCGGCATTCCGAAGGTTTGGCGAACCTGTCGTCCCAGCTCGGCGGTGATGGGTGCACCCCCGGCTATACAACCGCGCAGCGCACCGAAAAGCGGCCGATCACCCTGGGCCCGTTGGGCTTCCAAGAAGGCCACGAAAAACGGGGTAGCCGTGCCCAGGAACGTCGGATTGTGCGCTGCGATGGCCTGCGGCGTCGCAGCCGGGTCGAATACCTCGAACAGCGCCAGGCGCATGCCGGTCATCAACGCGGCAGCCACCATCGCGGCACCGCCGATATGGGAGATCGGAAAGGCAATCGGATCCACGTCGCCGGCAGTGATGCCCATCGCGTCCACCATCCCGCGCGAACCCGCGATCACCGTGGTGTCGTTGTGGCGAATCCCCTTGGGCGCCGAGGTGGTTCCCGACGAGTAGTAGATCCACTGGGTATCACCCGCGGGAGTCGCCGGCGCCGTGAGAACGTCAGCATCGCCGCGCGGCAGCCGAAGCTCATCGCACCGCGGAGGTGTCGCCAGGTCGACGGTGATGACCTCGAAGCCCTGATCCGAGGCCAACGCGCGAGCAAGCGCACCGTGATCGAATCCACGCCAAAGTTCAGGCACCACAACAAATTCGGTCGATAGCTGACCGATGATGAAACCGACCTCTCGCTGGCGCAGTATCGGGATGATCGGGTTCTGCACCGCGCCGAGTCGGGTCAGCGCCGCCATGACCACCACGGTCTCGAGCGTGGTCGGCAGCTGCCAGGACACGACGGTCCCCGCGCCAATCCCACGTTCAGCGAACGCGGCAGCCGTCGCGCATGCGGCATCGTGCAGCTGACGTGCGCTCAGGCTGCGGCCGTAGTCGTCGGCGAACAGCACCCGATCCGGTTGGCGCTGTGCGGCGTCGGCGACCAGCGTCCAGTAAGTGACGTCCTTTCCGGTCGTCATCCGGCCGGCGGCAAGTCCGAGGGTGGTCGAAATCCGGAGTGCGCTATGGACACAGACACGGCGCTGCCGACTGGACCCAGATGGTCGACGACGACGGCTGAGCCGTTGGCCACCCCGTCATCGCTGTAGTGGGTAAGTGCCGCCAGCCCGATATGCGGCCCTTCGGGCAGCCGACTCAGGGTCAGCGTGTAGTCGACGTTGATGAACTGCAACGCCTTCGTACCCCAGTTGGCGATCGCGGCGGTGACGTCAGCACACAACGCCGCGCGGGTGAACGGAGTGAGAGGCTCGTCGTCGATCAAGGGACGCGTTTCGTGTAGCCACGTGTATTTCGGTCCGGGCATGTCCCAATCGGGATCGGGATTCTGAAGCTCGCCCCCCCAGCCGTAGGTTCGCAGGAACAGCGTCGGCTTGTCGCCATCTTCGTCGACGGGCAGCCGCGGCATTTGCAATGGTTGTGACCACACTTTGCCGTCCGGCTGCGAGCCGCGCCGCAAAAACAGCGCGCTCGCCCGAGCGACTGCTTCGCCATGCTGGATGAGACGCGCCTCGACCAGCCGCAATCGCCGGCGTTGGTGTTGTACCTCGATGTGCACCTCGAACGGCTCCAGCGCAGCAGGTGCGGGCAGGTCAACCGTCAGCCGCGCAGGTTGTAATTCGGGGTCCTCGACCGCGCCTTCGAGTGCGGCGGCCAGGATGCCACCGACCACGTGTCCGCTCATTGTCGGGCCCCACCCGCCGCGCGCGACTGCCGTTGGCACATAACGGTTTTGGTCGCGGGTAAAGTACGGCCCCGGTGTCGCTAAATCGACGCCGTCGGGCAGGATATTGGGCTCGGTCACCACATGACTTTCCACGCGAACAGGGCTTTCATAGAATCTCCTCCTCTGAGGTAAGCAACAGTAGATGTTACAGTTCTACTTCCCGGCCACGCGATCCGTGGTTGTCGTTCGTATCAAAAGTCCACGCGCACAGTACTATTGCGCTTCCCAACGTGGCAGTTGGCCAGGCACATCATGCGGAGTCGGACCGCGCGAAGGGGTCACCCAAAGCATCCGCAGGGGTATGTCATAGCTGAATCATAGGTAGGCTATTTAACGTCGAGCGAGTTGGGGGTCAGCAGTCGATAAATCCACTAATGAACAAGTGGGGGGAAATATGAATCTCAAGCAAATGATTGCGGCGGCCACGCTGGCCGGCGCCTTTAGCGCGGCAGCGCTGGGCATGGGCGCAGGTTTGGCAAATGCCGCTCCAGGATCACCGCCCCCGGCTCCGGCCGGCGGGCACGGCGCGCCAGCGTCGGGAGGTATCCACGCTCCGACCGGGCCAAATGATCCGGGTGGACCTGGCGGCCCAGGCGGCCCCGGTCCGGGCGGACCCGGCGGGCCCGGTGGCCCCGGTGGTCCCGGCGAACACGGCCCGGGTGGTCCCGGCGGCCCCGACGGCCCCGGTGGACCTGGTGGCCCGGGCGGACCTGGACACCCAGGTGGACCCGGCTACAACGGTCCGGGCGGGCCCGGTGGTCCCGGTGGTCCGGGTGGCCCAGGCGGACCCGGCGGTCCGTGGCACGGCGATGCTCAGCGTGGCTACTTCAACCGAGCCCCGTGGGGAGAAGGACCCGCTCCTTGGGGCTACGGTGAGCCACCTCGGCCAGCGTGGGACCGACCGCTCCCACCGCCAGGGGGTTACTGGAATAACGGCCCAATCAACTACTGGGGCTACGAGGAAACACCCGTGTGGAATCCCGGTTTCAACCAGTGGGGCTTCGACTTCTTCGGAGTCTGGATCCCCCTGTAAATAGCTGACACGACCCACCACGACGCCCGTTTCGCCGCTCGGCGAGGCGGGCGTCGTGTCAACTCTGGCGGGCCTAATGCGGTGCGGTTGTCGGGAGCGCTCTACACTTTTCGCGTGAAACTGCGGATGACTGTCGGCGCCAGCGCGCGGGTGAAATCGCGGTGACCCTGCGACGTTTCGTTGCCATGGTTGTCGTCGCGATGCTGGCCGCGGGCTGCGCGCCGGCACGGGCGGACACTCATCGCACTATCACGTTGACGCTGGTGCGCCATGCGCAATCGGCGGCCAATGCGTCCGGCGTCATCGACACCTCGGCCCCGGGTCCGGACCTCTCATCGAGGGGGTGGTGCCAAGCGACGCTCGTGGCCCCGCAACTGGCCCCGAACCATTACGACGGCGTCTACGCCTCGACCATGATCCGCACCCAGGAGACGGCAACACCGACGTCACAGGTGCTGGGCGAACCCATCACCGTGCTGCCCGGGCTGCGGGAGATCGAGGCCGGCCAGTACGAAGGCGCACCCGAGGCCGACATCCCGCGGACCTACTTCGCCGCCCCGGCCAAGTGGCTGCAGGGTGACCGCAACGCACGAATCCCCGGCTCCGTGGACGGCAACGAGTTCAACGCGCGGTTCGCTGAAGCCGTACAACGCATTTACGACAGCGGCCAGCAGAACCCGGTCGCGTTCTCACACAGCGCGGCGATCATGTTCTGGGTGCTGATGAACGTGCACAATCCCGACCTGTCGTTGCTGAAAACCAAGTCGTTGCCGAACGTTGGCCACGTAGTGCTCACCGGAAATCCTTCCGACGGATGGACATTGACCGAATGGGATGCCGATCCCCCGCCGTGCTGATTTCCTGACCAGTCCCTCAGCTCTTGATGCCGACGGTTATCACGTCGGATATGAACCCGATCCAGAAGGGACGCGGGATCCGGTGCTGATCGGTAACGGTGAACCCGGCGCCCTCGAAAATTGACCGCACCTCGTCCGGCGACGCGTTGTGCTGCGGTTTCCACCTGTTCGTCGACGGCGCCTGCAGAAGTGTTTGTCGGCTGCTCAGCGCCGAGACGGCCGCCAGGCCGCCGGGCGCCAGTACGCGATGGAACTCCCGCAGCGCTGCCGGCTGGTCGAAGAAGTGAAACGCCGAGGTCGTCACCACCGCGTCGAGGGCGCCGTCGTCAAAGGGCAGCTGCTCGGCGGGGCCGCGCAACCACTGCACCCGGTCGGATCTGGCGCGCGCCTGGGCCAGCATCCCATCCGACATGTCTACCCCGTAGATCGCCTCGGGGTGTAGTTCCCGCTCGATGCGGTCGCTGAGAATGCCTGTACCACAGGCGATGTCAGCGATCCGGCGCGATTGGTGCTCACGCAGCCGCGCTATCACCTCGTCGTGCGGCGGGCGGTAAATCCACTGCTGCAGAAACGGCTGGTCGTAGGCCGGAGCTAAGAAGCTCCAGACTCGGGTGACGGCACTATTGAGCCCCCGACGTCGTGGCGCGGTCATATGACATGTCTAGCGAGGGCCCGGTCCGCCGGGTCCACCGGGGCCTCCGGGCCCGCCCGGTCCCCCCGGCCCGCCGGGTCCACCCGGCCCCCCGGGACCGCCCGGCCCACCGGGACCATTTGCCGCCGGAAGCACGAACACGCATTGGTTCAAGTCGACGCTCCAGGCCCAGCCCGGGGCGCAATACGGGTCGGCCCGACTGACCGCCGGCGCGGCGAGCGAGGCCGTCGGCAATCCCGTCAACACAAGAGCGAACACCCCTACCGCGCAACGCCGTAGCAGCCGTGAGCGGGTCAGCGTTGTGAGTGTCTCGGTCATGTGGGTTCTCCTCCCCGAAGATGGCCAGCAGATAGCCAGCGCACATCATTGTGCTCCAGCTGCACCTTCCGCGTTCCGAGATTCGTCGGCTATCCCTGCAGCGCATCGAAATCACAAAGTTCCGGCACAGGTAAGCGGATTAGCGTGGCGGTGTGACGGATCGTCAAGAGCGCGCGATGTCCTTCGGATCGATTGCCGAAGACTATGACGGACTTCGGCCACAGGCTCCGCAGGAGGCGGTGAGCTGGCTGGTGCCGCCCGATTGCGAGGTGGCCGTCGACGTAGGGGCCGGAACCGGACTGTTCAGCCGCACCCTGATGGATAAAGCAGCACAAGTCATCGCGGTGGAGCCCGACGCACGAATGCGCAAGGTGCTGACCGAGCGATCGCCGGGCGTCCGTGCGCTCGAGGGGCGCGGCGAATCGATCCCCCTTCCAGACGCCGCCGCCGACGGGGTGTTCGTCTCGTCGGCGTGGCACTGGATGGATCACGAACGGGCCGTTCCCGAAATCGGCCGGGTGCTGCGAGACGGTGGTCGCTTCGGCCTGATCTGGACGAGCCGAGACCGCGACGTGGACTGGGTGCGCGAACTCGGCCGGCTGCCCGGCCAGAACCTCGAAGAGGTCCAATCGGCCGAGCGATTCCGGCAGCGCCTGCACTTCGACCTTCCCGAACCGCAGATCTTCCACAACACCGATCGCGAAGTCTTCCGCTTCGTGAAGACGATGACGGTCGATGACGCCGTCGCGATGCTGGGGACCTACAGCCGGGCCATCATCGCCTCGCCGGATGACCGCGCCCAGACGTTCTCCGCAGCGCGCGCCGCGCTGGAGGCACGATTTCCCGGTGCCGACACGATCGATATCCCGATGCGCGCGTGGTGCTGGCGCGCCGACCGCATTCCCCGCGGCACCGAGCACTAGTTGTGTTGCACCGCGTGCATCCGAGCCCGCGAATTCGCCACTCGGATGAGCAAGCCCGACGCGAGCGTTGCCAAGGCCGCCGATCTCCTCGAGGGTCTTGGCAGCCCGAAGCGGTTGGCCTAAAGCGCGTCAGCCCAGTTCTGCGCTCAGATAGCTGATGGTGCGCCGAAACTCAGCTAGCAATTCATGATCCGGCAGCACGAACCCGTTTTCGGCGTACAGATCTTCGGTGGGGTACTGCGTGACCCTCCAGCCAGTACCCGACAGGTGCTCGCTGGCCTGGCGCCGCTCGCCGACCCACACCAGATCGGCGACGTCGAAATCCAGTCCATGCTTGCGCCATCCGCTGCGGAAGGCCCGAGCGCGTTCGTCGGTGAACACCCGCATGTCAGTGATGTTTTCAGTGGCCAGCCGGCTGCCGGGAGCGCTGAGCGCGGTGATGTTGTCGAGCAGCCGGTCCTGGGCTTCCGGCGGCAGGTACGGTAGCAGGCCTTCAGCGATCCACGCCGTCGGAGCGGTGCTGTCAAAGAAGTTGTCGCGCAAGGCGGTAGGCCAATCGTCACGCAGGTCGACGCCGACTGCTCGACGTTCCGCGGTCGGTTCGGCGCCGATCTGGGCCAACGTGGTTCCCTTGAACACGATCACCTCGGGCTGGTCGACCTCGAAGACGACCGTGCCCGCCGGCCATGCCAAGCGGTAGGCCCGCGCGTCGAGCCCGGCGGCCAGGATGACGACCTGACGGATCCCGCTCGATGTCGCGGTGACCAAGAAGTTGTCGAAAAACCTTGTGCGCACGGTCATCTGCTCGCAGCGCTGCCGTTCCGTCAGGGGCACATCCTCGTCGTCCAGAGGAATATCACCGTCGAGCATGCGAGTGAAGAACGGGTGTCCCACCGCCCGGACCAACGGCTCGGCGAATCGATCATCGAGCAGCGGATCAGGGTCGCGTGACGCCAGCGCCCGGGATGCCGCAACCATTGTTGCCGTCGCTCCCACACTGGAGGCAAGGTCCCAGCTGTCCCCTTCGGTACGCGCCGCGCCATCCGATGACACCGTTACCTCAATCCTGAAACCGGCCCACCAGGGCAGAAATGCGATCTCAGCCACCATACTTTGGATTACATCGGCACGGCCCGCTGGTAGCGGACCAACAAGAAACGACAAAGATCGCCACACGCGTCGCACGCGACACTAAAGTGCTGTTGGTGAGCAGGAACGTATTAGCCATCGGCCGGAGCCGGTGGTTGGCGATTGCGGCCTCGCTCGTCGTCTCTGCCGGCATGATTTACGCCCAAGGCACGAAGTCCGCGTGCTGCGTCGAGCCCCCAACCGCAACCCCGACGGTGACCGCCGTACCGCCTCCGAAAGATCCGGGATCCGCACCGGCCAACGGCCCGCACGTCGCCAGTCCTGCGGAGGCCGAAGCGTTGGCGGCGCTGGCGTCGAGCGCACCGACCGGAGCGCAGAACTTCCAATTCCCGTTACCACACGGCGTCGCGTCGGAGGACCGGTTGCAGGTCAAGACCATCTGGGCAGCCCGCGTCATCGGCGTGCTGTTTCCTCAGATCACGACCATCTACGGGTACCGCCAAGATCCGTTGCCGTGGCATCCGAACGGGTTGGCGATCGACGTCATGATCCCGAATCATGACAGCCCACAGGGCATCGAACTCGGCAATCAGATCGCCGGATATGCGCTGGCGAATGCGAAGCGCTGGGGCATCAACCACGTGATCTGGCGGCAGAAGATTTACCCGGGTCCAAACTCGGGAGCCTGGACAGCCGACCTCGGGTCAGAAACCGCCAACCATTACGACCACGTTCATATCGCCACTGGTGGCGGCGGATATCCCAAGGGCACCGAGATCTACTACATCGCATCCATGACCCCTGCGCCGCCGCAGTAGAGACGTCCGGACTAGGACATTCTTGAGTTTGCCGCCCGATGGCCTTTACTCGATCTTGACCCCGTGTTGAATACCCACCCGCACGATCGATAACGTGACTACGCTTCAAGCCGTGGAACTGGGGGTTTTGGGACCTCTGCAGGTCCGACAAGGCGGCGCACCCGTCGCGATCCCGGGTGCCAAACCTCGCGCCGTGCTCACGATGCTCGGGCTGCACCACGGCTCGGTCGTCTCGGCCGACACGCTCGTCGAATTGCTGTGGGGTGAGGATCCGCCACGCACCGCCGCCAAAGCCCTGCAAACCCACATCTCCGCGCTGCGCCGCGCCCTGGGCGACGGCTTTGTTCTGACGCAGGGGACGGGTTGGGCCATCGCCGAGAGCGAGGTTGATGCCTCGCGCTACAAATCAGCAGCCCGCCTCGGACGCGATGCCGCAGCGACCGGCGACATGGGCCAAGCGGTGACCCGCTTCCACGAAGCGTTAGCACTTTGGCGCGGTACCCCCGAGCTGCCCGACGGTAGGCGCGGAACATCGGAAAAGACGCGGTGGATCGAGGGCCACGCCGCGCTCGTGGAGGATCGAGCCGACGCACTGCTCGCGACGGGCCGCGCCGCGGAGATCATCGGCGAGCTGGAGGCGGCAGTGGCCGAGGCGCCGCTGCGCGAACGGCGGTGGGGCCAGCTGATGCTGGCCCTGTATCGCGTCGGCCGACAGGGCGACGCCCTTGGCGCTTATCAACGGGCGCGAACGCTGCTGGCCGACGAGTTGGGAATCGACCCCGGGCCGGAGCTTCGGCGGCTTGAGACCGCCATCGTCGCACAAGATGGTTCATTAGAAGTTGTTGTGGAACAACAACTTCCGTCGGTGATGCGCGCAGTGACCTTCCTACTCACCGACATTGAGGGCTCGACGGCCGCATGGGAGGCAGACGCCGACGCCATGGCGGTGGCGCTGGCCCGACACGACGAACTCGCGGAACAGGTGGTCACGTCGCGGGGAGGACGTCTGATCAAGACACGCGGCGAGGGCGATGCCACGTTCTCGGTCTTCGAGCGACCGTCGGCAGCCGCCGCGGCCGCTATGGAGCTACAAGACGCAATCACCCACGAGCCGTGGGGCCTTCGGGACCCGATGCGTATCCGGATCGCACTGCACACCGGTGAAGTCGAGCTCCGCGATGGCGACTACTTCGGTCGGGCGGTCAACCGGGCTGCCCGTCTGAGATCGCTGGCTGTGGGTGGTCAAATTTTGTGCTCTGGCGCGACGGCCGAGCTCGTCATCGATTCACTGCCAGACGACGTTGTCCTCGCCGACCTGGGTTTGCGCGAACTGCGCAACCTCGCCCGCCCGGAGCATGTCTTCGAGCTTCGAATGGAAACCGCTACGGAGAGTGCCCAACCGCCGAGAAGCGATGCGCCGCCGATGGAGCGTCCGGGCCTGCCCGCGGTTCTGGTCGGTACCGGGCCGTTCGTCGGTCGTGGGAGCGAGCTCGAGCGGCTTCTGTCTGCCTGGCAGACCTCGCTTGGCGGTGGTGCGTGCGCCGCCCTGATCGCCGGCGAACCGGGTGTCGGCAAGACGCGCCTGGCCGGCGAGTGGTCCCGGCAGGCCTATGACCAAGGCGCGGTCGTGCTGTACGGCCGTTGCGACGAGGACCTTGGTGCGCCGTATCAGCCCTTCGCGGAAGCCCTGCGTTCGCTGGTGCCATGCGTCGGCACCCGTCGGTTGCGCGGACTGCGCGGCGTCGAAGCCTTGCTTCCGCTTGTCCCAGGGCTCGTCGACGAGGTGCCCGATCTGGCCGCGCCGACGCGCGCCGACCCGGACACCGAGCGCTACGCGCTTTTCGACGCCGTCGTCGCGCTCTTGGAAATGGCCTCCACGGAAGCGCCGGTTGTCCTGGTACTCGACGACCTGCACTGGGCGGCCAAGCCCACGCTGCTCCTGTTGCGACATCTGCTGCGCTTCGGTGACCGTGCGCGCGTGCAGATCGTCGGCACCTACCGCAGCACTGATCTCGACCGCTCCCATCCCCTGGCTGCGATGCTGGCCGACCTGCACCGCGACGGCACCGCCAATCGCATCAGTCTCAGCGGCCTCGATGAGGACGACGTCAGCGCGTACGTCGCCAAGGCCGGCTACGACGACGAAGAGCTCGGCCACGCATTGGCCTCCGTCACGGGCGGCAACCCGTTCTTTCTGATCGAGGCTCTGCGCCATGTCGACGAGAGCGGCGGCGTCTGGGACCCGAGCACGCTCCCCCAGGGTGTCCGAGAAGCCGTGAGCCGCAGACTTTCTCGACTTCCGGTCGAGACCAACAAAGCCCTCGCCGCCGCGGCGGTCGTCGGCAGTAGGTTTGCGCTGGACCTGGTTGAGCGCGTTGTCGGGGACGACCTGGTCGACGCGTTTGACGAGGCGTCCAAGGCCGGCATCGTCATCGAAGAGCCCGGTGGTCGATATCGGTTCAACCATGCGATCGTCCGACAGTCATTGCTTGCCGAACTGCCGTCGATGCGGCGCATGCGGTTGCACCAGCTCATCGCCACCACGCTGGAGGACGAGCCCGGCGCCGACGACGAGCTGCTCGCTGAGCTTGCCCACCATTATTTCGAATGTGCGTGGGCGGGAAACGCGGCCAAGGCCGTCGAGTATTGCCGACGTGCGGCAGACCAGGCGATGACCCGACTCGCCTACGAAGGCGCCGCCGATCTTTACGACCATGCCCTCCACGCGCTGGACGAGATCGACGACGAGCTGCCTGACCGTGACGACCAGATCGCCGACCTACTCCTCGCGCGTTGCGAGGCTCTGCTCGCCGCGGGCGACGTGACTTCGGCAGCCGGTGCGGTCTCCCAATTGCAACAGGCGACAGTCGATTCCGCCCGATTGTCGGCATGGGCGACATGCTTCGACGGCCAGCTCTCGGTATTGGTCCATCCCGAGCGATTGGACGACGTGGAGGCCGCGTTAGGCGCTGCCGCACACAAACTGGCCGAAATAGACGACGCCGCAGGGGAAGCCAAGGCGCATACCGTCCGTGCGACATGCCTCGCCCGGCTCGGGCGAGTCGGCGACTGCGAAATCGCCTTGGACGACGCTCTGACGGCGGCTCGGCGTGCGCGTGATCACCGGCGGGTCAACGCGGTGTTGGCCGGGGCGCCGCTTGCGGCGCTGTGGGGCCCGAATCCGGTTCCGCGAGCGGGCGGGCGGTGCCTTGACGTGGTGCGACTGCTGCGGATCACTACCGACTCGCCGGCGGTCGAGGCGACGTCGACGCGGTGCCAGGCCGTGTTGGAGGCCTTCCGCGGCCGCGACGTGGCAGCCCGCCGGATGATCGACTCGGCCCGACGGACGGTGACCGAACTCGGTCTGCGCCATGCCCTTCTGGAGGTCGAGCAGTTCGCCGGCATCGTTGAGCTCGTTTTGGGCGACCCGGCCGCGGCAGAGCCGCATCTGCGTCAGGCCTGCAACGGTTTTCGTCGGATGGGTCTGGACGCCGATACTGCCGAGACCGCTGCGCTACTCGGTCGGGCATGTCTGGCGCTCAATCGAGATACCGAGGCCGACGAATTATGCACGGAGAGTGAGCGACTCGCGGGCCACGCACTGAAGGCTTCGATCGCCTGGCGCACACTTCGGGCGCAGTTGCTCTCGCGCAGCGGCGATCACGATGAGGCTCGGCGTGTTGCGCAGGCTGCCATCAGCTTGGCCGAGCGCACCGACGGGTTGGTCGATCACGGCGACGCGTGTCTCTCGTTAGCAAGGGTGTTGGGCGCGGCCGGTGACGCCGCCGGGGCGCGAGCCGCTGCCGAACGCGCGGCCAGCCTGTATGAGCGGAAAGGTGCTGCGGCACTTGCCGATAAGGCGCGTTCCATGCTCGA
>NZ_JBVAXR010000033.1:0-54813 GCF_055419445.1 Mycobacterium sp. IDUB_19
GTCGGCATCGCCGCCACCGCCGCCGTGTAGGCAGTGCCCGCCGTCTCATGCTGTGCGGCCGCCGCGGCGCTGTGCGCGCTGGCCTGCGTCAACCACGCCAGATACGGGGTATGCGCCGCCACGTAGGACTCGGCGCTCGGCCCCTGCCATGCCCCGGCCTGCGTCGACGCCAGGATGCCGCTGAGTTCCTCTGCCGCCGAAGCATATTCGGCGCTCATTGAGCTCCACGTGGCGGCTGCGGCGAACAGCGATGCGGGCCCGGGGCCACTGCTCAGCAACGCCGAGTGCAGCTCCGGTGGTGAGGCCATCCAAATCGGCGCGGTCATCGTGGGACGTCCCCGCTGACATATGTGAACGGCTGGGTGGTCGCGGCAGGCAACGTCATCACCGGCAACTCCTGGGCTGGGAAGGCTAAAGGGTTGCCGAGAGCTTACTGAAAACGATTATCGTTATCAATACGGGAGCCGAGGCCCCCGATGGGACCCGCTAGACCAACGGGCGCCCCGTCCTGATCCGGCGGTCCAGGTCCCAGAGCATCAGGTTGAACGGGAACTGCCGGATGATCCGTGGCAGCATCCGGTTCACCGCCCCCAGTACCGCCATCAGCCGGTCGAACCGCCGTTGCTTGGCGGCATCCCAGGGCAGCCGCATCTCGTCGCGAAACCGTTGCGGCAGAAAGCCGGTGGTGATCAGCAGGTTGAAATTCTCCAATGGTTCCTGCAGGCGGCGGGGCAGGCGCACCCCGCGCACCCGGGACGCGGCGATCGGATACAGGAACTCGCGGACGGTGTCATCGATGTGCACCTTGGCCAGCGACTCCTGCCAGTACTTGTCGAAGGCAGCCCGGTCCGGTGGCCACATCTCCGGCGGCACCTGCAACGTGGTGCCCAGCGTCATGCCCTCGCGGTAGAGGCGATCGGCGTCGTCCTCGTCCATCTCGCCGACAAAGGTGCGGTAGACGTCGATGCCGCCTTTGTAGATGCAAGCCGCCACCCACAGCTGCAAGTCCGGATCGAACGCGTTGTATTGCACCGGGCTGTCCGGCGTGGTGTAGACCTGCGCGTGCGAACGATTGACCGCACGGCGATACGCGTCTTTCTGAGCGTCGGTCCCGGCGTTGGCGACCGCAATGTAGGTGAAGGTGGTGCGTGCCCGCTTGATCGGATGGCGGTCGATTCGGCCGCTCTCGACATGGCTCTCCGCTACGCCGTGGCCGACGCCGGGACGCGACAACTCCATGATCACGTTGGCCGGACCGGCCAATAGCGCCACGCCCATCAGGCCATAGTCGCTGGCAACCCGACGTCCCCGCCGGCTCGACCGTGGGCGTGGCGGGTCGGCCATCGGACGCTCGACATGTGGAATGGGCCGGTGAACCGCCGCCTCGTGAATCGCCATCCGAAACCCTCTCCGCACCCGAATCTGATAACGCGTGTTTCCTGATATTGTCCGGGCGGCGCGTCGGTGTCAAGATGGTGCTCATGGCTGAGACCCCGAGCGAGCGCCCCTACCGCGGCGTCCAGGCGGCCCGGCGACTGGCCGAACGACGCGCGCGGCTGCTGACCGCCGGCCTGGACCTGCTGGGCGCGGGCCAGCAGGATGCCTCGGCGTTGACGGTTCGCGCGGTCTGCGGGCGGGCCGGCCTGACCCCTCGCTATTTCTACGAAAGCTTCAGCGAGAGAGACGGATTCGTCGGCGCAGTCTTCGACTGGGTGATAGCCGAACTGGCCGCCACCACCCAGGCCGCCGTCGCGGCGGTGCCGATACCCGAACAGGCCCGCGCCGGCATGGCCAACATCGTGCGGACCATCGCCGGTGACCCCCGGGTCGGACGGCTGCTGTTCAGCACTCAGCTCGCCGATGCCGTAATCGTGCGCAAGCGCGCCGAATCCACCGCGTTGTTCGCCATGCTGGCGGGCCAGCATGCCGGCGACATGCTGCGGATGCCGGCGAACGACAGCATGAAAGCGGGCGCACACTTCGCGGTGGGCGGCGTCGGGCAGATGATCAGCGCCTGGCTGGCCGGCGACGTACGGCTAGAGCCCGACCAACTCGTCGATCAGCTCGCCTTGCTGCTCGGCGAACTCGCTCGTCCGAGGCTGTACGGCGTCACGGAAACAACGGCAGCTGCCACAGCCGCATCCCGGGATCCAGGAGCCACAGACGCAACATCGTGAGCCGCATGATGCGCTGAGCGCCACGGATCATGAAAATCGCGAGTGGCACCTCGATCCCCAGCGCCGTGACCAACGAAAACCAGATGTCGTTGGGTCCGGCGGTCATCAGATCGAACCACGCGTCGCAGATCAGCAGCACACCGGACGTGAATGCCGCAAACAGCAGTATTTGGCGCCGCAAGTAACCGAAAACCGCTGTCGCCGCCATGAATCCGACCAGCAGAATGTCGAAACCCACCCAGGTCAAACCCCAATTGCGCGCGATGTAACTGTCCGGCAGCGTCAGGGAGAGATAGACCAGCCAAGGGATCATCGCAATCGAGCCACCGATCATCAGGCCCAATCGGATGCGCCGCATCCGGGACAGCAGCACCGGATCGATCACCTCGTGCAGCGGTGCCTCTAGGCGCGTGATCAGGTCTCGGCGCTGCGCGGGCGTCAACGCCGAGATCTGCTCATCGGTCAAAATGCCGTCGGTCATCACGGACTCCCCGGGTCGGCCACGGTTTCGCCGATTAGGTTACGGCGTGCTCCTTCGGTCGCCGATCGGCCGCCGTCCTGGGAACAGCCTGGGCGTCGCTCGCGCCGAATTCCTTTACCCAACAGGCGAACTCGAGGGTGACGCCGTCGGGGTCGAGAAAATAGAACGAACGCACGTACACACCGGGGTGCACCGTGGCTGAGACCTGCATCTCGCTCTCGTCGTGGTTGAGGATCGGGCCGACGCGCACACCCTTCTCCTTGAGTCGCTGGCGGTAGGCGTCGAACTTCTCGGCCGGCACGTGAAAGGCGAGATGGTTCATCGTGCTGACCGCGCTGGTGATGTCCCCGATCCCCGGTATCGCTGCCGGCGACGAGATGCCGGGCACCCGGTCGGGCGCGTCGGCGAACCAGAAGAACGCGACACAGTCGCCGTTGCCGGCATCGAAGAAGAAGTGCTGCCCCGCGCCGCCGGGCAGATCAAGCGATTTGATCAACGGCATGCCGAGGATGTTGCTGTAGAAGTCCACGGTGCGGGCCATGTCGGAACACACCAGCGCAACATGGTTGATCCCGCCCAGTTCGAACTCGGTGTTGGTGTTGTTCGGCTTGATCACGTTGCGGCTCCGATCGACCGTTGGGCCTGGCCAAGATGTGAAACTGAATCTAACATCAGATTCAGTTCTGCTCCAGAGGAGGAACACTCAAGTGTCGATCGCGGCGGAATCCAACAGCCGGCCGGCCGAGTTCCCGACCCACCGCGGCAGGCGCACCCAAGCAGCGATCGACGCTGCCGCGCGAACGGTCATCGCGCGCAAGGGAATTCTGGCGACCACCATCGCCGACATCGCCGCCGAAGCGGGCCGCTCGCCGGCGTCCTTTTACAACTACTACGACTCCAAAGAGGCGATGGTCCGCCAGTGGGCCCTGCGCTTCCGCGACGAGGCCAACGAGCGCGCACGCTCGGTCACCGGCCACGGTCTGTCCAACCGGCAACGCACCCACGAGGCGGCCGCCGCGCACTGGCACACCTATCGCAACCGGCTCGCCGAGGTGATCAGCGTGTCTCAGCTGGCGACGGTCAACGACGACTTCGCGCAGTACTGGTCCGAAATCTGCGATATCCCAATCTCTTTCATCGCCGAGACGGTCCGGCGCGCCCAAACCAAGGGCTATTGCTCCGGCGACGACCCGCAGCTGATCGCCGAGGCGATCGTGGCGATGTTCAACCAGTTCTGCTACGTCCAGCTCAGCCGGGCCGGGGCCGACGAGCTCGACGACCAAGCCTGCATCCAAACCCTCGCCAACATCTACTACCGGGCGATCTACGCGAAGGAAGGTCGCTGAATTGACGCCGAGTAGCGGCAGTACAGGCGTTGTCCGCGAGTTCGTCGGCCTGCCGTCGCGCACTGCCGGGCGGGCCGGCGCCGGCGGGCATCCGTGCCAAGGGCTCTACCACCGCGGCGTTGGGCGCAAGCCGAAGGTGGCGATGATCGCCACGCACTATCAAATCGACTTCTCCGAGCACTATCTCGCCGACTACATGGCGATCCGGGGCATCGGATTTCTCGGCTGGAACACCAGGTTCCGCGGCTTCGAATCCAACTTTCTGCTCGACCACGCGCTGGTCGACATCGGCGTCGGGGTGCGTTGGCTGCGTGAAGTACAGGGCGTCGATACCGTTGTACTGCTGGGAAACTCAGGGGGCGGATCGTTGATGGCCGCCTATCAGTCGCAGGCCGCCGACCCGAATGTGACCCCATTGCAGGGGATGCGTCCGGCGGCCGGGCTGACGGAGTTGGTCCCCGCCGACGGCTATGTGGCGACCGCGGCCCACCCCGGACGCCCCGAGGTGCTCACCGCGTGGATGGACGGGGCCGTCGTCGATGAAAACGATCCCGTCGCCACCGATCCCGACCTCGACCTGTTCAACGAGGCCAACGGCCCGCCGTATTCGCCGGAGTTCATCGCGCGCTACCGCGCGGCGCAGACCGCACGCAATCACGCCATTACCGACTGGGCCGAGACAGAGCTCAAACGTGTTCGCGCCGCAGGGTTTTCCGATCGGCCGTTCTCGGTGATGCGGACCTGGGCGGATCCCCGCATGGTCGATCCCAGCATCGAGCCCACCAGGCGCGCGCCCAACCAGTGCTACGCGGGTGAACCGGCCAAGGCCAACCGGTCCGCGCAGGGCATCGCCGCGTCCTGCACCCTGCGGAACTGGCTGGGCATGTGGAGTTTGCGGGTGGCGCAAACCCGGGCCGAGCCGCACCTGGGCCGGATCAGCTGCCCGGCCCTGGTGGTCAACGCCGAGGCCGATACCGGAGTGTTTCCGTCTGACGCCCAACGCATCTACGACGCGCTCGCCGGCACCGACAAGTCACAGGTCTCGATCGATAGCGACCACTACTTCACCACCCCGGGCGCGCGTAGCGAACAGGCGGATACCATCGCCAGGTGGATCAGCAAGCGGTGGCGCTGAAAGTTCTCGCCCACTTCGTTCCCGGTGACAAAGTCCTCGATTTCCTTGCTGCCGAAGCAGATTGGCTCGATATCCGGTGGTGCGCCGCGGATGACGACACCGGCTTCTATCGCGAGCTGCCCGAAGCCGACGTGATTTGGCATGTACTACGACCGTTGTCAGGCGCGGACCTGCGCCGCGGGCCACGGCTGCGGCTGGTGCACAAACTCGGCGCCGGCGTGAACACCATCGACGTCGAGACCGCGACCGAGCGCGGCATTGCGGTCGCCAACATGCCGGGAGCCAATGCACCGTCGGTGGCGGAAGGAACGGTGCTGTTGATGCTCGCCGCGCTGCGCCGGTTGCCGGCTCTGGATCGCGTCACCCGGGGCGGGCGCGGCTGGCCGCTCGATCCGGGACTGGGCGAGACGGTCCGCGACATCGGCGGCTGCACCGTCGGCCTGGTGGGCTACGGCAACATCGCCAAGCGGGTCGCCGCCTTCGTCGGCGCGATGGAGGCCACCGTCGTGCACACCAGCACCCGCGACGACGGGCGGCCCGGCTGGCGGCCACTGCCCGAACTGCTGGCTGTTAGCGACATCGTCTCGCTGCACCTACCGTTGACGGCTGACACCCGTCACCTGCTCAACCGGGATGCGATCGCCTTGATGAAGCCCAGCGCGGTGCTGGTCAACACGTCGCGCGGTGCCATCGTCGACGAAGGCGCACTGGTCGGCGCGCTGCGCGACGGCCGGCTGGCCGCTGCGGGCCTCGACGTTTTCGAGGACGAGCCGGCGGCGCCGGACAATCCGCTGTTCGACCTGGACAACGTGGTGCTGACGCCGCACGTCAGCTGGTACACCGCCGACACGATGCGGCGCTATCTGGTCGAGGCCGTGGCCAACTGCCGCCGCCTGCGCGACGGCGAGCCCCTGGCCAATGTGGTCAACCAACCGACCGGTTATTAGATTGATGAGTGCTTGGCCGGAACGAACCCGAACGCAAGGGAAGGCGACCAATGCCGATCGCAATAAATCCTGAGCATCAAGACCTGGCGGACTCGGTGCGGTCCCTGGTGGCGCGTGTCGCGCCGTCAGAGGTGCTGCACGCGGCCATGGAGACCCCGATCGAGAACCCGCCGCCGTACTGGCAGGCGGCAGCCGAACAAGGTCTGCAGGGCGTTCACCTGTCCGAATCGGTCGGCGGGCAGGGCTTCGGCCTCCTCGAGCTGGCCATCGTGCTGGCCGAGTTCGGCTACGGCGCCGTACCCGGGCCATTCGTGCCGTCGGCGATCGCCAGTGCGCTGATCGCCTCGGATGACCCGAAGGCCGAAGTGCTCGCCGATCTGGCATCGGGCGCGGCGATTGCCGCCTATGCCCTGGACTCCGGGTTGACCGCCACCCGAAAGGGCGACGTGCTGGTCATCCGGGGCGAGGTCCGCGCGGTTCCCGCCGCGGGGCAGGCATCGGTGCTGGTGCTCCCGGTGGCCATCGACAGCGGCGACGAGTGGGTGGTGCTGCACGCCGACCAGCTCGAGATCGAGCCGGTGAAAAGCCTGGACCCGCTGCGACCCATCGCGCACGTGCGGGCCGACGCCGTCGAGGTCGGCGACGACGCCCTGCTGAGCAGCCTGACCAAGACCACCGCCTACGCACTGATGTCCACACTGCTGTCCGCGGAGGCGATCGGTGTGGCCCGCTGGGCGACCGATACGGCGGCGGAATACGCCAAGATCCGGGAGCAGTTCGGTAGGCCGATCGGCCAATTCCAGGCCATCAAGCACAAGTGCGCGGAGATGATCGCCGACACCGAGCGGGCCACCGCGGCCGTATGGGACGCGGCGCGCGCGATTGACGAAGCCTCGCCGGACGTGGAGTTCGCCGCCGCCGTGGCCGCGACGCTGGCACCGGCGGCCGCCCAACGGTGCACGCAGGACTGCATTCAGGTGCACGGCGGGATCGGCTACACCTGGGAGCACGACACAAACGTGTACTACCGGCGGGCGCTAATGCTGGCCGCCTGCTTCGGCCGCAACGCGTACTACCCGCAGAAGGTGGTCACCACCGCGACCACCACCGGGATGCGCGCGGTGGATATCGACCTGGATCCCGAGACCGAAAAGCTGCGCGACGAGATCCGCGCCGAGGTCACCGCGCTCAAGGCAATGGATCGCGAGCCGCGCACCGTGGCGCTCGCCGAGGGCGGCTGGGTGTTGCCGTATCTGCCAACGCCGTGGGGCCGGGCGTCGGGCCCGGTCGAACAGATCATCATCGCCCAGGAGTTCGCCACCGGGCGGGTCAAGCGGCCGCAGGTCGGCATCGCCGCGTGGATCATCCCGTCGATCGTCGCGTTCGGAACCGAGGAGCAAAAGCAACGGTTCCTGCCGCCGACCTTCCGCGGCGAGATGATCTGGTGCCAGCTCTTCTCCGAACCGGGCGCCGGTTCGGACCTGGCCGGGCTGTCCACGAAGGCAACCCGAACCGACGGCGGCTGGCGCATCACCGGCCAGAAGATCTGGACCACCGCCGCGCAGTACTCACAGTGGGGCGCGCTGCTGGCCAGAACGGACCCGTCGGCGCCCAAGCACAACGGCATCACCTACTTCCTGCTGGACATGAAGAGCGAAGGCGTGACGGTCAAGCCCCTTCGTGAGCTCACCGGCAACGCGATGTTCAACACCGTCTACATCGACGACGTGTTCGTGCCCGACGAGTGCGTACTGGGCGAGGTCAACCGGGGTTGGGAGGTCAGCCGCAACACGTTGACAGCGGAGCGGGTGTCGATCGGAAGCAGCGACGCGAATTTCCTGGCCACCCTTCCCCAGTTCGTCGAGTTCGTCCGCGACGGCCACTTCGATCAGGTCGCGCAACACCGGGCCGGGCAGTTGATCGCCGAAGGGCACGCCGCCAAGGTGCTGAACCTGCGCTCCACGCTGTTGACGTTGGCCGGCGGCGACGCCATGCCGTCCGCGGCGATCTCCAAGCTGCTGTCGATGCGTACCGGCCAGGGCTACGCGGAATTCGCGGTGTCCTCATTCGGGACCGACGCCGTGATCGGCGACCCCGATGAGTTAGCCGGCAAGTGGGGTGAATACCTGCTGGCCAGCCGTGCCACCACCATCTATGGCGGCACGTCGGAGGTGCAGCTCAACATCATCGCTGAGCGACTGCTGGGCCTGCCCCGCGACCCGTAAAGAAAATCCATGCCGACCCGAGGCCGGTCTCGGGTCGGCATGGACGTTTTTTGAGGTGGGGCCACGCCGGCCTGAGATTGTCAGACCGGCGTGGGTTCCCCCCCAATGCGGGTCGGCCAGCCTGTAACTCTGGCAGGACGAGGCTGACCGACCACGCGACTTTGGCGGCTCACCACCAGGGGCGCCACCAGTTGCCCCAACCCCAGAAGCCGTGCCCAGGGGGCCCCCAGCCGCCGTTGCCCCAACCGGGGTGGCCGCCCCAGCCGCCGCGACCCCAGCCGCCGTCATCCCAGTCGCCACCGCGGCCCCAGCCGCCGCCGTGACCCCACCCGCCGCGACCCCAGTCGGCGCCGTGGCCGCCGCCGGGACCCCAGCCGCCGTGGCCGCCACCACCGTGGCCGCCTCCGCCGTGACCGCCTCCGCCGCCAGGCCGCTCGGGAAGAATGCCAGGGCCAAGCGGTGCGCCGCCGTGCGGCCCCGCAGTTTCGAAACTTGTGACGGGGGCGGGCGCCGGCGCGGCGTGTGCCGCGGGGGTGCCGCCGAACAGCATCGCGCCGGCCACTGCACCGGCGCCGACAGCGCCGGCGGCCGCGCCGCGGATCGATCGCACTGTATTCATGGTCGTGAGCTCCTTTCGAGACCTCAGTTCCCCGACACCTCAAAACGCTACGCATAAATTCTTGGGCAAACAATAGAAATGGCGCAATTCGTGCTGTGAATTGAACGACATTTCATAGTCCGTCAGCGAATATGTGCTTTCACATTTGCGTATCGCATGAACGTATTTCTGGAAATACTTATATGCGCCATTCATGATCTCTGCCGATACTGAGGTCAGTAGCCACTGAGGCCAGTCTCTGTGCACTTCAAGTGGCATCTACTGACGTACTGAACTACGTATCTTTGAGTTTCAGTAAATCCCCATAAATCCGACACGACATACATTCATTCGCGATGCGGCGCCCTTCGATTATGACAGATGTATGCGCGGATAACAAAGCCCATTCAGCTTCAGTTTCCAAAAAAACCGTATTCCCAGCAGCTACTTCATAGAATTTCTGATGGTAGAGCGCCTCGTCGCGGCCCCGCATGCCTGCGCTGCGTTGCGTCCGGCCGGTGACACCCGACGTTGTGCGACGCGATTTACGCTGGCGTCAGTGAGACAATCAGTGGACAATGTGCACTGAAGTACTGATCTACTGATTGCACCCCACGGGAGGGACGGTCGCACCAGTGAGTCTCAACCCCGGGAACGTCGGGCCCGGCGCCAGTGCGTTCGGTGCGCAGATGTCGGCCGCGACACCCCCTGAAGACGCCGTGCCTACCGAACGTCTCACCGGCTTCCGACAGCCGCGCCCCCAACGAATGGTCAGCGAGCCCGCGGAATCCCGATCACGGCCCGAAGCCCCGCGCATCCAGCGGACCCGTCGCACCGTCGACCTTTCGGCCGCCACCCACCGGTCCCTCGACATCTGGCAGCGAGAAGCCGCCGACCGCCTGGGTGTCGCCCGGGTGACCGGGCAAGAGGTGCTCACCGCGCTCATCGATCAACTCTTGGCCGATCCCAAACTCGCGGACCAGATCACCCGGGCCATCCAGGACCGGCGCTAGGCCCTGCCCGCTAGTCGATCTCCATTTCGCGCAGCTCGCGCTTGAGGATCTTGCCGGTCGGGTTGCGCGGCAGCTCCTCGAGGAAGATCACTTCGCGCGGAACCTTGTAGCGGGCCAGGTGGTCGCGCACGTAGTGCTTGATGGCGTCCGCGTCTACGTCGGAGCCTTCCTTCTTGACCACGAACGCGCGCAGCCGGTGGCCCCACTCCTTGTCTTCGACACCGATCGCGGTGGCCTCCACCACGGATTCGTGCCCGCTGATCAGATCCTCGACCTCGGCCGGGAACACGTTCTCGCCGCCCGAGACGATCATCTCGTCGTCGCGGCCGCTGACATACAGCAGACCGTGTTCGTCGAAGTAGCCGACGTCACCGGAGGACATCAGACCGTCGATGATCTGCTTGTGCCCACCGCCGGTGTAACCCTCGAACGGGAAGGCATTGCCGACGAAGATGCGTCCCACGTCGCCCTGGGGCAATTCGTTGCCGTTGTCGTCGAGGATCTTGACCTTGACGCCCTTGACAACAGGTCCGACCGTCGATGCGTTGCGTTCCAGGTCCTCGGGCCGGGCGATGGTGGCGAACGCGATCTCCGTCGAGCCGTACATGTTGTAGACCACCGGGCCGATGTCCTTGAGCGCACGGTTGGCCAGCTCGGCGCCCAACTGCGATCCGGACACGAAGATGATCTTCAGGCTGGACAGGTCGGGCTTCTTGTCCATCTTTTCCAGGGTGTCCAGGATGCGGGACAACATCACCGGCACCACGACCATCGCCGTCACCTTGTGCTTCTCGATGTCTTCGAGCACCAGCGGCGGCTTGAACTTGCGCCGCAGCACCAGCGTGGAGCCCAGGAACATTGCGATGGTGGCGTGCAGATAACCGAGCGCATGGAACATCGGCGCCGGCAGCGACGTGATCTCGTTCGCCTTGAACGGAACGTGCGACAGGATGCCGCCGACGGGGGCCAGGGTTGGCGGGGTGCTGCGGTTAGCCCCCTTGGGCGTCCCGGTGGTCCCGCTGGTCAGGATGATGATCGAGGCGTGCTTGCTGGCCTTGGGAGCGGGCTGGGAGCTGCTGCGCTTGATCAGATCGGCGAGCGTCTCGTCGGTGCTGCCCGACGGCTCGTCGCTGTCCGGGTTGACGCCGAGCGCCCGCAGCTTGCCCAGCGGCGGCTCGGCTTTGCCGACCGCATCGGTGTACTCGTCGTCATAGATGATGACCTTGGCGCCCTCGCGCTCGGAGACCTCTTTGATCTGCGGGCCGGAGAATTCGCTGTTGAGCAGGATGATTCGGGCGCCGACCCGCGCCGCGCCGTAATTGGCGATGACGAACCAGCGGTGGTTGCGAGCCAGGATCGCGACGCCGTCGCCGCCCTTGACGCCCTTGTCGATCAGGCCGTTGGCCACCGCGTGAGCCGCTTCGTCGAGCTCGCGATAGCTGAAAGCGCCGTCTTCGTCGATGAGCGCCGCGCGGTCGGGGGTACGCCGGGCGTTGAGCGAGGGCAGCATGCCGAACTCGCCCCATTTCACGATGTCACTTGCCAGCGCGGCGTAGTTCTGCGGCGGCTCTAGCTTGAGCACACCCGCCTCGTAGATCTTCCGGACGTAATGCAGTTCGGCCGCGCCGCGTTCGACGTACTGCTGGAGCTTGGAAACGGCTTGCCCGGGCAGGCCAGGAAGGTTAGGCATAACCTCACCATATGTGACGCAGGTCGCAACGCGGCCAGAAAATTTTCGCGGAATTACGATTGACCACATGACCGGTCCGGTGCCATTGGAGGTTGCCGGGCACGAGGTCACCATCACCCATCCCGACAAAGTCGTGTTCGAAGCCCGCGGTGACACAGGGCCTTACACCAAGCTCGACCTGGTCCGGTATTACCTTTCGGTCGCCGACGGGGCGTTGCGGGGGGTAGCCGGCCGGCCCATGATCTTGAAGCGCTTCGTCAAGGGAATCTCCGCCGAGGCGGTGTTCCAGAAGCGCGCGCCCACGAAGCGGCCGGACTGGGTCGACGTCGCCGAACTCCACTACGCGCGCGGCACGTCAGCCGCGGAGGCCGTCATCCACGACGCCGCCGGGCTGGCGTGGGCGATCAACCTGGGGTGCGTGGACCTCAACCCGCATCCGGTGCTGGCCGACGACCTCGATCATCCCGACGAGCTGCGCGTCGATCTGGACCCGATGCCCGGGGTCGAGTGGCGACGGATCGTCGACGTGGCATTGGTGGCCCGCGAGGTGCTCGAGGACTACGGCCTGACGGCGTGGCCCAAGACATCCGGGTCGCGGGGCTTTCACATCTACGCCCGGATCGCCCCGCACTGGGAGTTCCGTCAGGTCCGGCTGGCCGCCCAGACCGTCGCGCGCGAGGTCGAGCGGCGGGTGCCCGAGTCGGCGACCAGCCGCTGGTGGAAGGAAGAGCGCGAGGGCGTGTTCGTCGACTTCAACCAGAACGCCAAGGACCGCACGGTTGCGTCGGCCTACTCGGTGCGGGCCACTGCCGATGCCCGGGTGTCGACGCCGCTGCATTGGGACGAGGTCGCCGGCTGCCGGCCCGAGGCGTTCACGATCGCCACCGTGCCCGACCGGTTCGCCGACATCGGCGACCCGTGGGCGGGGATGGACGACGCGGTCGGCGGGCTGGACCGGCTGCTGATGCTGGCCGAGGAACTGGGGCCACCGGAGCGAGCGCCGCGCGGTTCCGGGAAGCGTGCCGACGGCCGGCGCCAGTCGTCGATGCCGCTCATCGAGATCGCCCGGACCAAGACCAAGGACGAGGCGATGGCCGCGCTGGACACCTGGCGCGACCGCTACCCCGCCGTGGCCGAGCGGTTGCAGCCGGTCGACGTGCTGGTCGACGGCATGCGCGGGCCGAGTTCGATCTGGTACCGGATCCGGATCAACCTGCAGCACGTGGCGGTCGACCAGCGCCCGCCGCAGGAGGAGCTGATCGCCGATTACAGCCCTTGGAACAAGGCCGAGCAGGGATACACACCGCCTGCTTCCCGGCCCGGCGCCGCGGGTGCGGGAGAATCGCCCCATGCCGGTGACTGATCAGCCCCTGGGTTTGCGGGAGCGCAAGAAGCTCAAGACCCGCCAGGCCATCAGGCGCGAAGCGTTCCGGCTGATCGACGCGAACGGTTATGCCGCCACCACCGTCGAGCAGATCGCCGAGGCCGCCGACGTGTCGCCCAGCACCTTCTTCCGCTACTTCCCGTCCAAGGAGTCGCTGCTGCTCGCCGACGATCTGGACCCGCTGATCTTCGCGGCCTTCGAGGCACAACCGCCCGAGCTGTCGCCCACCGAGGCGATCCGCCGGGCCTACACCGAAGTGATGGCGGGCCTTGCGCCGGAGCAGCTGGATTTCGAGAACACCCGGCAGCGGCTGATGTTCTCGATACCCGAGCTCAAGGCGGCCATGTACGACGAGTACTACCGCACCGTCACCGTCGTGGCCGAGCTGATCGCGCGCCGAATCGGCCGTCCCACAGACGATTTCGAGGTTCGGGTGTTCGCCGGTGCGCTGACCGGCGCCATGATGGCCGCGTTCGACAGCGCGCCGCCGACGACCGAGACGATCTATCGGGCCCTGGACTTCGTGGACGCCGGGATGCCGCTGGGCTGAGTGGTAAAACCGCGCGGCGATGCAGGTCAGGGTCGGCGACGCGATACTCTCACGCGATGCGACACGGATGGAATCGGCGGGGGTTCTTGCAGCTCGCCGGTGCCGCTGCGGCCGCCGCCGCAGCGGGCGTGACCGGGCTCTCATCGGGGTGCTCGTCGCCCAAACCGACGCCGGGCACACCGGCCGGCGAGGGCGTGACGATCACCCATCTTTTCGGTCAGACCGTCATCAAGCAGCCGCCCAAACGCGTGGTCAGCGCGGGCTACACCGAGCAAGACGACCTGCTCGCGGTCGGCGTCGTGCCGATCGCGGTGACCAACTGGTTCGGTGACCAGCCGTTCGCGGTGTGGCCATGGGCCCAACCCAAGCTCGGTGGCGCGCATCCCGTGGTGTTGAACCTGGACAACGGAATTCCCGTCGACCAGATAGCCGGCCTGAAGCCCGATTTGATCGTGGCCATCAATGCCGGCGTAGACGCCGACACCTACCAGAAGCTGTCCGCGATCGCCCCGACCGTCGCGCAGTCCGGCGGAGACGCTTTCTTCGAGCCGTGGAAGGACCAGGCCACCACGATCGGACAAGCGGTGTTTGCGGCCGACCAGATGAAGACGCTGATCGATGGCGTCGACAAGCAGTTCGTCGCCGTCGCCCAGAATCATCCGCAATGGAAGACGAAGAAGGCGTTGCTGATGCAGGGCAGCCTCTTCCGCGGCACCGTGGTCGCCACCGCGGCGGGCTGGCAGACCGACTTCCTGAACCAGATGGGTCTGGTCATCGCCGACAGCATCAAGCCTTTCGTCGCCGATCACCGCGCCGTCATCCCACGTGATCAGATCAAAGCGGTGCTCGATTCGGCCGATGTGGTGATCTGGACGACCGAGAGTCCCGACGAGCAGAAGGCGCTGCTGGCCGACCCCGAGATAGCCGGGTCGCAGGCGACCGGGCAGAACCGCCACGTGTTCACCACCAAGGACCAGGCCGGTGCGATCGCTTTCGGATCGGTGCTGAGCTACCCGATGGTCGCCGATCAGCTGCCCCCGCAGATCGGCAAGATCCTCGGTTAGACCCCGGTCTCTATGAGCATTCGCTAAGGCAGCTCTGGCAGTGCTCGAAAATCTGGCGCCGCCCCCTCCCGCCTGCCCCGATTCCGAGGTTACCGTTCAGTAATGAGCGTGACGGATCTCCCTGCGGACGTGTCGAGCGAGCTGGTCGGCAACGTCGTTCTGGATTACGGCGACCAGGCGCTGTTGGTGCAATGCGGGAGCACCGCAGAGGTATTGGCATGGGCGGACGCGTTGCGCGCGGCGGCGTTGCCCGGTGTGCTCGACATCGTTCCCGCCGCCCGCACGGTGCTGGTCAAGCTCGACGGCCCTCGGTATCAGGGCGTCATCCGCCAGCGGCTACGGAAACTGCGGGTCACAGCCGATACGGCCGCCCCGGGCGAGCACACCGCCGACGTGGCGATCGACGTCGTTTACGACGGCCCGGACCTTGCCGAGGTCGCCGCCCACACCGGGCTGACGACCGCACAGGTCATCAACGCCCACACGTCGACGTTGTGGCGAGTCGGATTCAGCGGATTCGCACCGGGTTTCGCGTACCTGGTCGACGGCGACCCGCGCCTGCGGGTGCCGCGCCGCGCCGAGCCGCGGACCGCGGTACCTGCCGGCTCGGTAGCGCTCGCGGGTGAATTCAGCGCGATATACCCGCGCCGATCCCCCGGCGGCTGGCAACTCATCGGTCACACCGACGCGGTCCTGTGGGACCTGGTGCGATCCGATCCGGCGTTGCTGACGCAGGGGATGTGGGTTCAATTCCGGGCCGCGTAACCAAGGAGCATGCAGTGACAACCCTGGAAATTCTGCACACCGGACCACTCGCCGTTGTCCAGGACCTCGGCCGGATCGGGCAGGCCCACCTCGGCGTCGGCCGGTCCGGCGCCGCGGACCGCCGCTCGCACAAGCTCGCCAACCGGCTGGTCGCCAACCCCGACGACCGTGCCACCGTCGAGGTGACCTTCGGTGGCTTCGCGGCCCGGGTGCACGGCGGCGACGTGGACATCGCGGTGACCGGCGCCGACACCGACCCGTCGGTCAACGGAATCAAGTTCGGCACCAACAGCATTCATCATGTCCGCGACGGCCAGGTGATTTCGCTGGGCACCCCGCGGGCGGGCTTGAGGACCTACCTGGCGGTGCGGGGCGGTATATCGGCGCAGCCGGTGCTGGGCTCGCGAAGCTACGACGTGATGTCAGCGATCGGGCCGTCTCCGTTGTCCCCCGGGGACCAACTGCCGGTCGGCGCGCACACCGACGAGTACCCCGAACTCGACCAGGCCCCGGTGGCGGCCATCGGCGGCGAGCCGGTCGAGCTGTTGGTGGTGCCCGGACCACGCGACGACTGGTTCGTCGATGCCGATGTCCTGGTGCACTCCGACTGGGTGGCATCCGACCGCAGCGACCGGGTCGGGATGCGGTTGGTCGGCCGCCCGCTGCAGTACCGCTTCCCCGACCGGCAGCTGCCCAGCGAAGGTGCCACCCGGGGCGCGATTCAGGTGCCGCCCAACGGATTACCGGTCATCCTGGGTCCCGACCACCCGATCACCGGCGGTTATCCGGTCGTCGGCGTGGTGATCGATGAGGACATCGACAAGGTCGCCCAGGTGCGTTCGGGTCAGCAGGTACGCCTGCACTGGGCGCGGCCACGGTCTCCGGTGGGCGCCCAGTCGCACCCGGGCTCGGTGAACTCTCCCTTCTCCTGATGCGGGCCTGGCAACCAGGCTGGTAGACAAGGAGTGTGCGTCCCCAGGTACACACCGCACGCCTCGTTCACACTGCCGATCTCGACAGCGATACTCGGCATGCCGTCCGCGAGATGGTTAACGACGCCTTCGCGGGTGATTTCACCGAGGACGACTGGGAGCACGCGCTGGGCGGTATGCACGCCCTGATCTGGCAGCACGGCGCGATCATCGCGCACGCCGCGGTGGTTCAGCGGCGGTTGTTCTACCAGGGCAACGCGCTGCGCTGTGGTTATGTCGAAGCGGTCGCGGTACGGGAGGACCACCGCGGCCAGGGGCTGGTGCACGCGCTGCTAGACGGAATCGAGCAGGTGATGCGCGGCGCCTATCAGATGGGCGCGCTGAGTTCCACGATCCAGGCCCGCAGCCTCTATGCGTCGCGTGGCTGGTTGCCCTGGCTTGGCCCGACGTCCGTGCTGGCCCCGACCGGTCCAACACCCACCCCCGACGACAATGGAACGATATTCGTCTTCCCGGTGCTGATCGACGTGGACACGTCCGCGGAGCTGATGTGCGATTGGCGCGCGGGCGACGTGTGGTAGGTGTGCTCGAAATCTCCTCCATCTCAGCGTGATTCATCACAGCGCGGTCGGCTACGATGTGAGTTGCCGTTGCGTCGTCCGCCGTTATTGTGGTGTACGCCACACCGATTGACCGCCCTCACACTGCCGGCCTGGAGAGGGTGAGCGGAAATTCACGCCCGGGTCATTGCGGACAGCGCCCGGGCAACAATGGATTCCTACCGTTATCGCCAAGAGCGATGACGATTGGAGTCCCATGAAAACCCTGCTGGGCCGTTCGCATGTCCTTTCGGACTGGGACCCCGAAGACACGGAGGCCTGGGAGGCGGGCAACAACAAGATCGCCCGTCGCAACCTGATCTGGTCGGTGGCCGCCGAGCACATCGGCTTCTCGGTCTGGTCGATCTGGTCGGTGATGGTGCTGTTCATGCCGGCGTCGGTGTACGGCTTCTCCGCCGGGGACAAGTTCTTGCTCGGCGCCACCGCCACACTGGTCGGGGCGTGCCTGCGATTTCCCTACACGTTCGCCACCGCGAAGTTCGGCGGACGCAACTGGACCGTGTTCTCCGCACTGGTGCTGCTGATCCCGACCGTCGGCACCATGCTGCTACTGGCCCACCCCGGGCTACCGCTGTGGCCGTACCTGGTGTGCGCGGCGCTGGCCGGCCTCGGCGGCGGCAACTTCGCGTCGTCGATGACGAACATCAACGCGTTCTACCCACAACGCCTGAAGGGCTGGGCGTTGGCGGTCAACGCCGGCGGCGGCAACCTCGGCGTGCCGGTGATCCAGCTGGTCGGACTGCTGGTGATCGCGGCCGCAGGTAACCGGCAGCCGTACTGGGTGTGTGCGATTTACCTTGTGCTGCTGGCGATTGCGGGTATCGGGGCCGCGCTGTACATGGACAATTTGCCGCAGTACCGCATCGAGATGGACACCATGCGGGCGGTGCTGCGCGAACCGCATAGCTGGGTGATCGCGCTGCTGTACATCGGTACCTTCGGCTCGTTCATCGGTTTCTCGTTCGCGTTTGGCCAGGTACTGCAGATGAACTTCATCGCCAGCGGCGAGAACACCGCACGGGCATCACTGCACGCCGCCCAGATCGCTTTCCTGGGCCCATTATTGGGCTCGATATCGCGGGTGTACGGCGGTAAGCTCGCCGACCGGATCGGTGGCGGGCGGGTCACCCTCGCCGTCTTCTGCTCGATGATCCTGGCCGCCGGAATATTGATCAGCGCAAGCACTTTCGGTGGCCATCGCGCCGGTCACACTCCGGCCGCGACGATGGTCGGTTACGTGATCGGGTTCGTTGCCCTGTTCTTCTTATCCGGCATCGGCAACGGATCGGTGTACAAGATGATTCCGTCGATCTTCGAGGCGCGCAGTCACTCGCTGCAGATCGGCGAGATGGAGCGCCGGCAGTGGTCACGTTCCATGTCCGGAGCACTGATCGGACTTGCCGGTGCGATCGGCGCCCTCGGCGGCGTCGGCGTCAATCTGGCGCTGCGCCAGTCGTATCTGCACAGCGGCACGGCGACGTCGGCGTTCTGGGCCTTCACATTGTGCTATGTGGCGGCCGCGGTACTGACCTGGGTGATGTACGTACGCCGTCCGCTCGAGGTCACCGCCCAGGCCGCGGCAGAGGCTTCATCGTCCGTCCGATTGGCTCACGTATAGCCGCGGGTATACCTGCCATACCGATTCGGTAGAGAGCCCGTATAGCACGAAATGTATGCCACCTCACACCGAATTCCCCAGGCGCCCCGGCACGGTCGAGTACGTACCATCTTCGGGCGTGATTATCACCCGGCATCATCCCGGCTGAGCTGCCATTATTGCGGTCCGGACGACCCCTCAGGGGTTTGCCAGATAACTCGGATTCAACTTACAGGCGATATTGGTCGGATTGAGTTGACGCAGTTCGGTTCTGAATGTGAGCATCGGAACTACGGCAGGGCATGCCTCTTAATTCGAGGCGCCCACAAGGGCATTGAAGTCCAGACTCACAACAGCTCGTCCCTCTTGCGGGTCGGGCCGATTGGCGCCTGGCTCGAAGCCGCCGGTGCGCGGTTCAGGCGGGCGGCTTCTCAACGCGCCCAGAGGATTTCGTCGAAAGGTGCAGATCGTATGGGCCGCAACCACCGCATAACAGACTGGAATCCGGAAGACACCGCGGCCTGGGCGGCCGGCAACGACAAGATCGCCCGCCGCAATCTGCTGTGCACCGTGGCCGGCGACCATGTCGCCTTTTCGATCTGGACCCTCTGGTCGGTGATGGCGCTGTTCATGCCGATGTCGGTCTACGGCTTCAACGCCAGCGACAAGCTACTGCTGGGCGCCGTTGCCACGCTGACCGGCGGCTGCGCGCGCATCCCCTACACCCTGGGCATCGCAAAGTTCGGCGGTCGCAACTGGACCACGTTTTCGGCGTTCGTGCTGCTGATCCCGACCGTCGGGACCATCGTGTTGCTGGCCAATCCCGGGCTGCCGTTATGGCCGTACGTGGTGTGCGCGGGGCTGACCGGACTGGGTGGCGGCAACTATGCGGCCTCGCTGGCCAACGTCAACGCGTTCTATCCGCAGCGGCTCAAGGGCACCGCGCTGGCGATCAACGCCGGTGTCGGCAACCTCGGTGTCGCGGTGATCCAATTGATTGGCCTGCTGGTGCTGGCTACCGCGGGCCACCAGGCGCCGTACTGGGTGTGCGCGGTCTACCTGGTGCTGCTCACGGCGGTCGGGATCGCCGCGGCGCTGTTCATGGACAATCTCGACCACGGCATCGAGCTCAACCACATGCGCTCGATCCTGTTCGACCGCGACACCTGGGTGATCTCGCTGCTCTACATCTGCACTTTCGGCTCCTGGATCGGCTTTTCCTTCGCCTTCGGACAGGTGCTGCAGGTCAACTTCGGGGCCAATGGTGAAAGCCCTGCGCACGCTTCACTGCACGCGGCCCAAATCGCCTTTGTCGGGCCGCTATTGGGCTCGCTGGCGCGGATCTACGGCGGTAGGCTGGCAGACCGCCGCAGCGGCAGCCGCGTCACCCTGGGCGTCCTCGTGGGCATGATTGTGGGCGCCGGGCTGCTGGTGGCCATCAGCACCTTCGACGACCGCGGCGGTACTACGACGTCGACCGCGATGGTCGGCTACGTCATCGGGTTCATGGTGCTGTTCGTGCTGTCGGGAATGGGCAACGGCTCGGTGTTCAAATTGATCCCGTCGGTCTTCGAGGCGCGCAGTCGCTCGCTGGATGCCGGCGAGGCGGAGTGCCGGCAGTGGTCGCGCGCGAAATCGGGATCGCTGATCGGCATCTGCTCGGCGGTGGGGGCGCTCGGCGGCGTCGCAATCAACTTGGCGCTGCGCGAGTCGTACCTGCGCAGCGGCACCGAGACGAGTGCGTATTGGCTGTTCCTGGCCTCCTACGTCATCGCGGCGATCTTGACGTGGCTGATGTACGTGCGCCGACCTGCGCAGAGCCCGGAAGCGCCGAATTCGCTTCTCACAGCAGAACCCGCCCGAGTGTGACCACCACCGCAACCCGGGCAATGCGTCAGCAATCGTCAGGTAACGCCTCCGAAACGTCACAGGAATACACAGATCGTATGGAGCAGCCCGGCTCACCACCGCTTACCGGTTACCGGATAGCGGTCACGTCGTCGCGCCGTTCCGAGGAGTTGTGCGCGTTGCTGAGCCGTCAGGGTGCCGAGGTTTCCAGCGCTGCCGCGATCAACATGATCGCCCTACCAGAAGACGAAGAGCTGCAAAGCAATACCGAAGCCGTGATCGCCGATCCGCCCGACATCCTGGTCGCCCACACCGGCATCGGCTTTCGCGGCTGGCTGGCCGCGGCCGAGGGGTGGGGCCTGTCCAATCAACTCATCGCGTCGCTGTCCAAGGCGCGGGTCCTGGCCCGCGGACCGAAAGCGACCGGCGCGCTGCGCGCGGCCGGCCTGCACGAGGAGTGGTCGCCGAAATCCGAATCCTCCCAAGAGCTCCTCAAGTACCTGCTCGAGTCGGGAGTGTCCGGCGCGCGTATCGCCGTCCAGTTGCACGGCGCCGCCGACGCCTGGGACCCGTTCCCGGAATTCATCGGGGGTTTGCGCGCCGCGGGTGCCGACGTCGTGCCGATCCGGGTCTACCGATGGAAGTCCACCGCGATGGGTGGCAACTTCGACCAACTGGTCACCGGAATCGCGCGACGCCAATTCGATGCGGTCAGCTTCACCTCCGCACCCGCCGCGGCGGCAGTCCTGGAACGCAGCCGCGACTTGAATATCGAACACCAGGTGATCGAGGCGCTACGCACCGATGTGCACGCGATGTGTGTCGGCCCGGTGACGGCGCAGCCGTTGCACCGAAAGGGCATTCCGACGTCGACACCCGAACGAATGCGGTTGGGCGCCTTGGCACGTCACATCGCCGAAAAGCTTCCGCTGCTCGGATCGAGCAACGTGACGGCCGCGGGTCACGCGATCGAGATCCGCGGAAACTGCGTGCTGGTCGACGGTTCGGTCCAATCGCTGTCCGGATCGGGGATGGCGGTGCTGCGCGCTCTGGCACACCGTCCCGGCGACGTCGTCGCCCGCGGTGATCTGCTGCGGGTACTGCCCGGCAACAGCAACGACCCACACGCCGTCGACACCGCCGTGCTGCGACTGCGAACGGCCTTGGGCGACAAGAGCATTGTCGCGACGGTGGTCAAGCGTGGTTACCGGCTCGCGATCGACGAACCGGCGGTATCGCTGTGAGCCTGATTCTTGCCGCGCACGGCACCCGCCGGCCGGGCGGTGTCGCGATGATCGGCGACCTGGCGGCGCAGGTGAGCAGGCAACTCGGCCGGACGGTGCGGGTTGCCTTCGTCGACGTCCTGGGACCCACACCGAGCGAGGTGCTTTCCGCGGTCGGCGGCCACCGGGCCGTCGTGGTGCCGGCGTTCTTGTCCCGCGGCTACCACGTCCGCAGCGACGTCCCCGCCCATGTGGCGGCCAGCGGACATCCCAACGTCATCGTCACGCCGGCCTTGGGCCCGGATGGGGAGATCGCCCGGATCGTCGCTGACCAGTTGATGAAATCCGGTTGGCGTCCAGGCGATTCGGCGATCCTCGGGGCCGCCGGAACATCGGATCCCATCGCCCGCGCGGACCTGCACACCACCGCGACGCTGTTGTCCGCGCTGACCGGGTCCCGAGTTGGCTTGGGATTTGCGGCCATTGGCGATCCGCATATCGAAGAGGCCGTCGATATGGCCAGGGCCGACGGTGCGCGTCGCGTCGCGATCGCCTCCTATCTGCTGGCCGACGGCCTGTTCCAGGAGAAGCTGCGGGGCTGCGGCGCCGATCTGGTCAGCCGGCCGCTGGGGACTCACCCACAGCTGGCCCGGTTGATCGCGCGCCGATTCCGCAGGGCGGTACCGGTCGCGACTCGGCACCCGGTGCGCCGTTACCGGGCGGGCGCGCCGACGCCGGCAATGCTTGATCTTTGATCACGCACGGGTGATCCTGGCACCATGCCCCGTCGCGAAGAGCCATCGCGTGGGCTTCTCGATCCAGTCGCGAAGATGCTGCGGTTGCCATTCGGCACACCGGAATTCATCGACCGGATCATCACCGGTGGGGTGAACCAGGTAGGCCGCCAAACCCTCTACATGCTAATCACCACGTGGGACGCCGCCGGCGGCGGCCCGTTCGCGGCCAGCGCGGTCGCTTCCACGGGGATGGCCAAGACGGCCGAGGTCGTGCAAAGCATGTTCATCGGACCGGTTTTCGGCCCGCTGCTGAAAATGCTGGGCGCCGACAAGGTCGCCGTGCGAGCGTCGTTGTGCGCCTCACAGCTGGTCGGCCTCGGCATCATGCGCTATGGCGTGCGCTCGGAGCCGCTGCACTCCATGTCGGTGGACGCGCTCGTCGACGCGATCGGCCCGACAATGCAGCGGTACCTGGTCGGCGATATCGGCTAAGCGGCCAGTCGCGCGATCTGGATTTCTCCGTCGTCGGTCACGCGCACCTGGTACACCGGCACCGACACCCGCGGGTCGTCCAGACAGCTACCGTCGTCGAGCGCGAAAGCCTGCTTGAGGATGGGCGATTGGACGGCTGCGCGACCGCCGCGGTCGCCGACGATCCCGCGGGATATGACGGCCGCACCGGAGAACGGGTCGACGTTGCCGAGCGCGTGCACCGACCCGTCGTCCAGACGGAACAGCGCCGCCTGGGAGCCGTCGTCGAGCAGCACGCCGACGCCACGACCCGGGATGAGGTGGTCGTAGGTGCACGCGGTGGTCCACACCTCAACGTCGTTGAGAATTGTCACGCTTCCTCCTGAACTCATGAACGGACCCGTGGCATGCCAATGGACACAGGGATTTTGCGCCCGGCGCGCTCGGTGAATGTCACAGTCGAATCGACTTCTTCTGGCGCATTGACGAAGGAGACAAACCGCGAGAGCTTGTCCGGATCTTCGAGCACGCCCTTCCACTCGCACTTGTAGTTGTCCACGTGCCGCTCCATCGCGGCCTCGAATTCCTCGGCCAGTCCGAGGGAGTCCTCGCACACGACCTCACGCAAGTGATCGAGACCGCCGTCCAGGGAGTCGACCCACGGCGCGGTGCGCTGCAGCCGGTCGGCGGTGCGGATGTAGTACATGAGGAACCGGTCGACGTAGCGGACCAGCGTCTCGGTGTCGAGGTCACTCGCCAGCAGCTGGGCATGCTTGGGCGTCATGCCGCCGTTGCCGCCGACATAGAGGTTCCAGCCGTTTTCCGTGGCGATGACGCCCACGTCCTTGCCACGCGCCTCGGCACACTCCCGCGCGCAGCCCGAGACCCCCATCTTGATCTTGTGCGGTGCCCGCAGGCCCCGGTAGCGCAGCTCCAAGTCGATGGCCAGCTGGACCGAATCCTGCTGGCCGTAGCGGCACCAGTCGGTGCCCACGCAGCTCTTCACGGTGCGCAATGACTTGCCGTAGGCGTGGCCGGATTCCATCCCGCCGTCCACCAGCCGCTGCCAGATCTGGGGTAGCTGGTCCACCCGCGCGCCGAACAGGTCGATCCGCTGGCCGCCGGTGATCTTCGTGTAAAGCCCGAAGTCCTGGGCGATCTGGCCGATCAGAATCAGGTGCTCGGGCTTGATGTCGCCGCCGGGCACCCGCGGCACCACGGAGTAGCTGCCGTTCTTCTGGATGTTGGCCAGGAAGTGGTCGTTGGAATCCTGCAGCGAGGCCTGCTCACCGTCGAGGATGTGTTCGGAGCCGGTCGAGGCAAGGATGGACGCGACCACGGGTTTGCAGATGTCGCAACCCCTTCCGCGACCGAACCGCTCCAGCAGGCCGGAGAAGGTACGGATCTCGGTGGCGGAGATGATCTCGAAAAGCTCCGCGCGCGACTGGCTGAAGTGCTCGCACAACGCCTTGGACTGCTCCACGCCCTCGGCTTCGAGCAGCTGCTTGAGCAGCGGCAAGCACGACCCACACGACGTGCCGGCCGCCGTGCACGATTTCAGCGATCCGACGTCACCGCAACCATCGGCGATCGCGCACTTCAGATCGCCCTTGGTGACGTTGTTGCAGGAGCAGATCTGTGCGGAATCCGGTAGCGCGCCGACGCCCAAAGCCGAAGCGCCGCCGCCGGATCCCTCCGGTGCGATCAGCGCGAGCGGGTCGCCCGGCAGCTCACTGCCGACCATGGGGCGCAGCACCCCATAGGTGGAAGCGTCACCGACGAGCACCCCACCGAGCAGCGTCTTGGCGTCGTCGGACAGCACCAGCTTGGCGTAGGTCCGGTTCACCGCGTCGTTGATGGCGACCTCGAGACAGTTCTCCGTCGTGCCCATCGCGTCGCCGAAACTGGCGACATCGACGCCGAGCAACTTGAGCTTGGTGGACAGGTCCGCTTCGGGGAACTCCGCGGCGCCACCCAGCAGCTGGTCCACCACGACCTCTGCGGAGGTGTAGCCCGGCGCGACCAGGCCGTAGCACCGTCCGTCGATCGCGGCAACCTCGCCGATAGCGTATATGTCGGGATCGCTTGTCCGGCAAGACAAATTGGTGAGCACGCCGCCGCGCTCCGCGAGCGCCAGACCGGCCGCCGCGGCCAGCTCGTCGCGCGGCCGGATGCCGGCCGCGAAAATTACCGGGCCGGCGTCGATCTCGTTGCCGTCGGTCAGCCGTACCCGCGTCGACATCGAACCGTCCGCACGCGGGGCGGATTCAATCAATTCGGTGCCCGTGCCGACGTGCACCGAAATCCCGAGCTCGCCGATCATCCTGGCCAGCAGCGCGCCGCCAGCCTCGTCGATCTGCTGAGCCATCAGCCGCGGCATCATCTCAACGACGTGTGTTTCCAATCCGAACTGCCGCAACGCATTGGCGGCTTCGAGCCCGAGCAGACCGCCACCGATCACAACGCCGGCCGCATTGTGACCGCCATCACGGGCACTCTCGGCGGCGGCGCGAATGGCGTCGAGGTCGTCCAGGGTGCGGTACACGTGGCACGCGGGGAGGTCATGCCCGGGCACTGGCGGAACAAACGCGTAGGAGCCGGTGGCCAGGACCAGGGCGTCGTAGTCGTGCCGTTCGCCGTCGGCGGTCACCACTGCCTTTGTCGCGCGGTCGATTTCGGCGACGCGGGCGTTGAGCAGCAGCCGCACCCGCTCGTCGCCCGCGTAGTCGTTACCGGGCAGTGCCAGCAGGGCGCGGTCCCAGCTTTCGGTGTACGAGGTCAAGCCCACGCGGTCGTAGGCGGCATCCGACTCTTCGGCCAAAACGGTGATCTGCCAAGACCCGTCGGCGTCGCGGGCGCGCAGCGCCTCGACCAAACGGTGGCCCACCATGCCATGCCCGACCACGACCAAGTGACGGGCAGCACAGTGCGCGCGCGTGTCGGGGGTTGGGGTCATGCCACGAGATTAGGGGCCAGAAATTAAGGAAAAAACGCTCAATGTATCGCTCGTATGACGTGGGTCTCACACCTCACAACTTCCTGTGTGATGTGTGTTCACTCCGGGCGAACGGCCTGATGGAACTTCAGCGCGGTCAACTCAAGTTTTTATCTGCAGCCGGCCGGCAAGGCGCCGGTCACAGCAAATTCCCAATGAAGCCCAAGGAAGCAACGAGGAGACGACATGAGTAATCCCGCACTGCGATCGCGTCCGGCCTGGAACACCGACAGGTGGTTGCGCGACTTTTTCGGCCCCGCCGCGACGGCAGACTGGTACAAGCCAGTGACCAGTGGTTTCAGCCCTGCGGCCGAGATCGTCAAGGACGGCGACGACGCGGTTGTACGCCTGGAACTTCCTGGTGTTGACGTCGAGAAGGACGTCAACGTCGAGGTCGACAAGGGCCGCCTGGTAGTCCACGGCGAACACCGCGACGAGCACGCCGACGAGACCGACGGCCGTACCCTGCGGGAGATCCGCTATGGATCGTTCCGTCGCGCGTTCCAGCTGCCCACGCACGTGACCAGCGAGGCGATCAAGGCTTCCTACGACGCCGGTGTGTTAACCGTGCGGGTCACCGGCGCTTACGCCGGAACCCAGGCGCAGCGCATCACCATCACGAAGTAATTTCCAACCAGATCGGGCGCACGTCGAGTTGTTGGGTCAGAATCTAGCGAATTCGCCCGACAACTCGACGTTGCCGCTTTAGGCGAAGGCCTGATCGGCGTCAATTCCGATCACTTGCAACAGGTTTGCCACTTTGCGATCCAGACTCTCGCCCACCTTGGTCACCTCGGCGATCCCTAGGCTGCCGAACGCGGCGCTGGGCTGATCCATCGAGAAGATCGCGTTGCCGTCGGCGTCGGCATGGATCAGAAGCCGTAATGGGGCGTACAGCAAGGCTTTCGGGTCATGGCGAACCATCGTTTCGGCGATCGTATGGTTGCCGAGCAGATACTCTACCGCCTTCGTCGTATGGCCGGCGAGAGCGAAGAACAGCCGTCCGTCGATCTTCGCGTAGACCATCAGTCCGTTGGGCGCGTTGGTGGCAGCGGCCGCAACAACGTCATCCCAGCCGCCACCGCGCTCGGCGATCTGCTGCACCACCGCGCGATCGACCGGCGGCGCGGCCTTCTCGAAAGCCTCGATGAAATCGTCGAATTCGACACCGGTGGCGATGTCGATGCGGTTCATGGTGTGCGAGGCCACCCTGAATTCTGCCTTCATGGCGTACCCACCCAAGTGGTTCGGTGAATGAACTTGACAATCCCGAGTATACGGTTCGGTGAATGAACCAGCAAGGGGTACCATCGACACCGTGGCGCTTCCCCGCGAATACCCCAGCGAGAGCTGCCCCATCGCCCGGTCGTTGGAGATCGTCGGCGAGCGCTGGACCTTGCTGATCATGCGCGACGCCTTCTTCGGAGTTCGGCGCTTCAGTGACTTTCGCAACCACCTCGGCATCCCGAAAGCCGTGCTGGCCGACCGGCTGGCGTTCCTCGTGAATGAGGAGGTGCTGGCCAAGGCGGACAGTACATACGAATTGACCGTCAAGGGACGTCGGTTATGGCCGATGATCTGGTCGATGATCAGCTGGGGGAATGAGAACTACCTTGAAAAGCCAAACAGGCGAACGTATTTGCATGCGGAGTGCGGCGGAGTGATCGGGCAGGATCGCCGCTGCGAACGATGCGATCAGATCCCCGACGTCGCCGACCTGATCGCGCACCCGCCGCGGCGCCCGCGCGATCCGCGCCGCGACGATCCGGTGAGTGAGGCACTTCGGCGGCCGCACCGGATGCTGGAACCGATCTAGCCGGTCAGCCCCAGCGGGCCAGCAGCTCCTTGGCCCGGGCCGACAGGGCGGCCTGTAGGAACGGGCCGAAACTGATCCGGGCGACACCCAGCGGGCCGAATGACGCGGGGTCGTCCTGGTCGGGCAGCGCGATCGCGTTGATCGGCAGCGGCAGCTCAGTTGCCAAGCGCCGCAACGTCTCCGGGTCGTGGCGGCCCACCGGGTAGAGCACATCGGCACCGGCGTCTGCCGCCTCGGTCAGTCGCGCCACCGCCCGCTCGACGCGGTCCGAGTCGTCCCCGTCCTTGCGCAGGAAAAGATCGGTGCGAGCGTTGATCACGACGTGGACCCCGGCCGCATCGGCGGCCGAGCGCAACGCGCCTACTAATTCGGCATGCTCACCGGCGGACCGCAGTCGCTTGTTCTCGGAGTGCACGGTGTCTTCGATGTTCAGCCCGACGGCGCCCACGCTGAGCAGGCCTTCGATCAGGCGCTGGGCCGGCTGCGCGTAGCCGGACTCGATGTCCACCGACACCGGGACGTCGACCGCGGCGGTGATCTGGGCGACCCGGGTGAGTACATCGTCGAACGACATACCCTCGTTGTCAGGTTTGCCGATCGAGTCGGCCAGCGGATGGCTGCCCACCGTCAGGGCGGCGAATCCGGCATCCGTGGCAAGCCGCGCCGACCAGGCATCCCATACGGTCGGCAGGACCACCGGGTTGCCCGGCTGATGCAATTTCAGCAGTGCCGACGCGCGCTGCGCGGCCGCGTTCTGACCTGTCATGGGTGTTTGCTCCGCAATCTGGCCGAGTCGTCTTCTCCGACGTCCCTCGGGTGCGGTGGATAGTATCGAAACTCATATTGTGATCCGTGACACCCTCGGCCCTAGGAGATCTCTTGTCCACCACTGAACTCGCCGAACTGCACGACCTCATCGGCGGCCTGCGGCGGTGCGTGAGTTCCTTGAGGTCGCGCTACGGCGACAGCCCGGCGATGCGCCGCATCGTCATTGACGCCGACCGGATCATCAGCGACGTCGAATTACTCGACACCGATGCTTCGGAATTGGACTTGGCGCGCGCAACCGTGCAGGACTCCGGCGAAAAGATCACCATTCCCGACACCCAATACGACAGCGATTTCTGGCGCGATGTCGACGACGAGGGTGTCGGAGGTCACAGCAGGTCCTGACAGCCAAGCCCCCCGAAAATTCGGGGGGCCTCATCTGTGTACCCTTCGACCAACAGCTTCGTTCAACAGCCCGTTCGAAGAGGAACACTTGATGAGCGCTCCCACCGCGAACCGTCCTGCGTCCGGTGTCTTTTCACCCACCCGCGCCCAGATCCAGCAACGGACCCTGCGCACCGACCGGTGGTGGATGTCGCCGTTGCGGATCGACCTGGGATTCGCCGCATTCCTCATCTACGCGACGGCGCGCGCCTTCCAGCAAAATTACTTCTTCGTCCCGAAGTACCACTACCTGACGCCGTTCTACTCGCCGTGCGTCAGCAAGGCTTGCGGTGAGGCGAGCGACTTCTGGCCGAAGATCTTCCCGGACGTTTGGTGGCTGCCGTACGCGGCGCTGTCGCTGCCGTTCCTGCTGCTGTTCCGGCTGACCTGCTACTACTACCGCGGCGCCTACTACCGCACGGTGTGGCAGTCCCCGAGCGCCTGCGGCGTGGCCGAGCCCCGCGTCCACTACACCGGCGAGACCAAGCTCCCGCTGATCATCCAGAACACCCACCGCTACTTCTTCTACATCGCCGGCATCATCTCGGTGATCAACAGCTACGACGCGATCGTCGCGTTTCATTCCGACGAGGGACCGGGCGGATTCGGCTTCGGTCTGGGCAACGTGATCCTGCTCGGCAACGTCATCATGCTGTGGATCTACACGCTGTCTTGCCACTCCTGCCGGCACGTGACCGGCGGGCGGCTTAAGCACTTCTCCAAGCATCCTGTGCGTTATTGGATCTGGACCCAGGTGAGCGTTATCAACACCCGGCACAAGATGTTTGCCTGGATCACGCTGGGCACGCTGATGCTTACCGACTTTTACGTCGCGCTGGTGGCCAGCGGCGCAATTTCTGACCTGAGATTTGTTGGCTGAATCGCCATTTGGAATAAATCAGAATTTAGCTAGCGAGGGATTTATGGCTGAGGTCGAGCGGCACTCCTACGACGTAGTCGTGATCGGTGCCGGCGGCGCGGGTTTGCGCGCGGTCATCGAAGCGCGGGAACGCGGCCTCAAGGTCGCGGTGGTGTCGAAGTCGTTGTTCGGCAAAGCCCACACGGTGATGGCCGAGGGCGGTGCCGCGGCCGCCATGGGTAACGCCAACCCGAAGGACAACTGGTCGACCCACTTCGGCGACACGATGCGCGGTGGCAAGTTCCTCAATAACTGGCGGATGGCCGAACTGCACGCCAAGGAGGCACCGGACCGGGTCTGGGAGCTGGAGACCTACGGCGCGCTGTTCGACCGCACCAAAGACGGCAAGATCAGCCAGCGCAACTTCGGCGGGCACACCTACCCGCGGCTGGCGCACGTCGGTGACCGCACCGGCCTGGAGCTGATCCGCACGTTGCAGCAGAAGATCGTCTCGCTGCAGCAGGAGGATTTCGCCGAGCTCGGTGACTACGAGGCGCGGATCAAGGTATTCGCGGAGTGCACCATCACCGAATTGCTCAAGGACGGCTCGGAAGACGGCGGGCGGATCGCCGGGGCGTTCGGCTACTGGCGTGAGAGCGGCAAGTTCGTCGTCTTCGAGGCGCCCGCGGTGGTGCTGGCCACCGGCGGAATCGGCAAGTCCTTCAAGGTCACGTCGAACTCGTGGGAGTACACCGGCGACGGCCACGCACTGGCGCTGCGGGCCGGCGCGACGCTGATCAACATGGAGTTCATCCAGTTCCACCCGACGGGGATGGTGTGGCCGCCGAGTGTGAAGGGGATCCTGGTCACCGAGGGTGTGCGCGGCGACGGCGGAGTGTTGAAGAACTCCGACAGCAAACGCTTCATGTTCGACTACATCCCCCCGGTGTTCAAGGGCCAGTACGCGGAATCCGAGCAAGAGGCCGACCAGTGGCTCAAGGACAACGACTCGGCTCGCCGTACTCCAGACCTGCTGCCCCGCGATGAGGTCGCCCGCGCGATCAACTCGGAGGTCAAGTCCGGTCGCGGCACCCCGCACGGTGGCGTGTACCTGGACATCGCCTCGCGGTTGACGCCCGAGGAGATCAAGCGCCGGCTGCCGTCGATGTACCACCAGTTCATGGAGCTGGCCGGCGTCGACATCACCAAGGAGCCAATGGAAGTCGGGCCCACCTGTCACTACGTGATGGGCGGTGTCGAGGTCGACCCCGACACCGGCGCGGCCACCGTCGCGGGCCTGTTCGCCGCGGGCGAGTGCTCCGGCGGCATGCACGGCTCCAACCGGTTGGGCGGCAACTCGCTGTCGGACCTGCTGGTCTTCGGCCGGCGCGCCGGGCTGGGCGCCGCCGACTACGCCCGCGCCCTGGCCAGCCGCCCGACCGTGCACGAGGACGCCATCGAGGAGGCGGCGAAGCGTGCGCTGGCCCCCTTCGCGGGTCCGACGAACGGCACCGCCGCCGAGAACCCGTACACGTTGCAACTGGAACTGCAGCAGTCGATGAACGACCTGGTCGGCATCATCCGTAAGTCGGAGGAGATCTCCGAGGCCCTGCAACGGCTGACCAAGCTGCGCGAGAGGTTCAAGCACATCCACGTCGAGGGGGATCGCAAGTTCAACCCCGGCTGGAACCTGGCCATCGACCTGCGCAACATGCTGCTGATCAGTGAATGCGTGGCCAAGGCCGCCCTGGAACGCACCGAGAGCCGTGGCGGACACACCCGCGACGACCACCCGGGAATGGACTCGAACTGGCGCAAGGTGTTGCTGGTGTGCCGCGCCGGCGGCGGCGACGACGTGATTCCCGACGTCACCGTCACCCGCGAGGACCAGGTCCCGATGCGGTCCGATCTGATGGAGCTCTTTGAGGTCTCCGAACTGGAGAAGTACTTCACCGACGAAGAGCTGGCCGACCACCCAGGACGGAGAGGCTAATGAGCTACGACGCGACGATGCGGGTCTGGCGCGGCGACGAAGCCGGCGGCGCGCTGGAGGACTTCACGGTCGAGGTCAACGAGGGTGAGGTGGTGCTCGACATCATCCATCGCCTGCAGCAGACCCAGACGCCCGACCTCGCCGTGCGGTGGAACTGCAAGGCGGGCAAGTGCGGATCCTGCTCGGCCGAGATCAACGGCAAACCCAAGTTGATGTGTATGACCAGGATGTCGACGTTTGACGAGGACGAGGTCGTGACGGTGACGCCGCTGCGGACCTTCCCGGTGATTCGCGATCTGGTCACCGACGTCTCGTTCAACTATGAAAAGGCCCGTGAGATACCGTCTTTCGCGCCGCCCAAAGACCTGCAGCCCGGGGAATACCGGATGGCACAGGCCGACGTTCAGCGCTCGCAGGAGTTCCGCAAGTGCATCGAGTGCTTCCTGTGCCAGGACGTCTGCCACGTGGTCCGCGATCACGAGGAAAACAAGAAGTCGTTCGCCGGGCCACGCTTCCTGATGCGCATCGCCGAACTCGAAATGCACCCGTTGGACACCCGGGACCGCCGCGACGACGCGCAGGAAGAGCATGGCCTGGGCTTCTGCAACATCACCAAGTGCTGCACCGAGGTCTGCCCGGAACACATCAAGATCACCGACAACGCGCTGATCCCGATGAAAGAGCGGGTTGCCGACCGCAAATACGACCCGATCGTCTGGCTGGGCAACAAGCTATTCCGACGCTAGGTGCTCGGCGCCGTTTCGGGCGCGCCGGGTGGCTCAGACGCCGAGGCGGCGAAATGCGCTGCGGTGGAAGACAATCGGTGCCACCTCGGCATCCACCGTCACCTCGCTGACCCGCAGCACCACGATGGTGTGGTCTCCCGCCGGGATCAGTTGCTCGATCGCGCTCTCCAGCCACAGGCCGGTGCCCTTGATGAAGACCGCGCCGGAGTTGTAGGACACCGTCTCCATACCGGCGAACCTGTCGCCGGTCTTGGCGGCCAGGGTGCGCGCGGCCTCGTCGTGCGCCTCGCCGAGCACACTGATGCCCAGCATCGGCAGCTCCTTGAGCTTGGGCCAGGTGGTCGACGTGTTCTGCACGCAGAACGACACCAACGGCGGGTCCAACGAGACGGGGACAAAAGTACTGGCAGCCAATCCCACCCGGACTCCCGAAACCTCCGCGGCGATCGCCACCACGCCGGACGGGAAGTGGCCGAAGGCGTCACGCAGTGTGGAGGGAGTCAGCTTGTTCGATGCATTCACTGGACTTCATTCGCCCCTTGAGCCGACGACGGATTCGCCTGTCTGACACTACCGGTCGAGTATCCGTGCGCGTCGGCCACATCCGGGTGCGCCCGCAGTCTGCTCTTCCAGGCGTTACGCCCGTAGACCGAGAAGATCGGGTCCGACGGGTTCTCGGCCGGTGTCCAGGACGAATCGGTGCGCGCCGCGAGTTCGCGCGGTAGCGACAACACCGGGATCTGCGCGTCGAGCCGGGGATTGAAGAAGAACGGCACCGAGATCCGTTCGGCCACCTGGCCGTGCAGATTCACCCGGTGCTCGGTGGCACGCAGATAACCGCCCGTCGCGACCTCGAGTAGCTCGCCGATGTTGACGATGAACGCCCCGTCCAGCGGCGCCACGTCGACCCAGCCCTGCGAGTCGTCCGGGTCGGGTTCGCCGCCGCCCCGGCTCCGCCGCACCTGCAGACCCCGGCTGCCCGGCTCGGCAAGCAGCAGCGTGAGCACCCCGGAGTCCCGGTGCGCACCCACGCCCTGCGGGCTGGCCGCCCGGGCGGGATAGCGGATGACCTTGATCAGGGTGGCCGGTGTCTCGGCGAAGGCGTCGTCGAACACGTCAGGGCGACTGCCCAGCGATGCCGCCCAGTGCCGCAGCAGGGTGCGGGCCACCCGCGACAGCGCGGCGTCCCACTCGGCGATGATCGCCGGCAGCTCGGGCAGCGCCGCCGGCCACTGGTTGGGGCCCTGCAGCCTGAGGTAATCGGGCTCGCCCGGCCCGCCGATGGGCGGACGTTCGGGCCCAATATCAATCTGCTCGCGCCAATCCACCTCGCCCAGGGTCAATTCGCCGCCCAGCCGGGTGTAACCGCGGAAATGCGGGCTGCGCACCATCGCCACGGCGTCCTTGTCGGCCTGCGGCAGCGCAAACAGCTTGCGGGCCACCTCGAGCAGCCGGGCGATCAGCGTCTGCGATACGCCGTGGCCGGTCAGATAGAAAAATCCCACCTCGTGAGCGGCCTCGCGGAGGCCCTCGCGCAACACGCCGGTACGGGCCGCCAGATCCACCACGGGCAGAGCGGTGACGCTCTTCACACCTGACATGCTTCCATTATCGCCGCAGGTAGAGCGCCTGTCGAAGGCGCGGACGGGCCCTTCCCAACCGGTTGGTTAATTAGGCAATGAAATCTAGCTCACAGTCACTTGCGCTTATGTCACAGGCCGATATATTTTTAGCAGAGTTACTGGTGGGTAACTTAGCCCAAGTACCCAACCACAGCGTGGCATTCTCAACGAGGAGGAGAGTAGTGAGCCACTACAAGAGCAACGTCCGCGACCAGGTATTCAACCTCTTTGAGGTGCTGGGCGTCGACAAGGCGCTAGGCCAAGGTGAGTACACCGACCTGGACGCCGACACAGCCCGGGAGATGCTGAACGAGATCAGCCGACTGGCCGAGGGGCCGGTCGCGGACTCGTTCGTCGAGGGTGACCGCAACCCGCCGGTGTTCGACCCCGAGACACACTCGGTGAGCCTTCCGGAGGCATTCAAGAAGTCAGTTCACGTGGTCCAAGAGGGCGGCTGGGACAAGGTCGGCCTCGACGAGGCCCTCGGCGGCGTGCCCGCGCCCAAGTCGCTGCTGTGGGCCCTGCACGAGCACCTCCTCGGCGCCAACCCGGCGGTCTGGATGTACGCCGGCGGCGCCGGCTTCGCCAACATCCTGTACCACCTCGGCACCGAAGAGCAGAAGAAGTGGGCCGTGCTGTGCGCTGAGCGCGGCTGGGGCTCGACGATGGTGCTCACCGAGCCGGACGCCGGTTCGGACGTCGGTGCCGGTCGCACCAAAGCGGTGCAACAGGAAGACGGTTCCTGGCACATCGACGGGGTCAAGAGGTTCATCACCTCGGCCGACTCCGGCGACCTGTTCGAGAACATCTTCCACCTGGTACTGGCCCGCCCGGAGGGTGCCGGTCCCGGTACCAAGGGGCTGTCGCTGTTCTTCGTGCCCAAGTTCCTGTTCGACTTCGAGACCGGTGAAATCGGCGAGCGCAACGGCGCCTTCGTCACCAACGTCGAGCACAAGATGGGCCTCAAGGTCTCCGCGACCTGCGAATTGACCTTCGGTCAGCACGGCGTCCCCGCCAAGGGCTGGCTGGTCGGCGAGGTGCACAACGGCATCGCGCAGATGTTCGAGGTCATCGAGCAGGCGCGCATGATGGTCGGCACCAAGGCGATCGCCACCCTGTCGACCGGTTACCTGAACGCCCTGGCCTACGCCAAGGAGCGGGTGCAGGGCGCCGATATGACCCAGATGACCGACAAGGCCGCGCCGCGTGTGACCATCACGCATCACCCGGACGTGCGCCGCTCGCTGATGACCCAGAAGGCGTACGCCGAAGGTCTGCGCGCGCTGTACCTGTTCACCGCGACCTACCAGGACGCGGCTGTCGCCGAGACACTGCACGGTGTGGACGCCGACCTGGCGGTCAAGGTCAACGACCTGATGCTGCCGCTGGTCAAGGGTGTGGGCTCCGAGCAGGCCTACGCGAAGCTGACCGAGAGCCTGCAGACGTTCGGCGGGTCCGGCTTCTTGCAGGACTACCCGATCGAGCAGTACATCCGGGACGCGAAGATCGACTCGCTCTACGAGGGCACCACGGCCATCCAGGCGCAGGACTTCTTCTTCCGCAAGATCGTGCGCGACAAGGGTCAGGCCCTGGCGCACGTATCGGAGCAGATTCAGACGTTCGTCGACAGCGAGGCCGGTAACGGCCGGCTGAAGAGCGAGCGCGAGCTGCTGGCCAAGGCCCTGGCCGACGTCCAGTCGATGGCGGCCACGCTGACCGGCTACCTGATGGAGGCACAGCAGGACGTCACCAGCCTGTACAAGGTGGGCCTGGGTTCGGTGCGCTTCCTGATGAGCGTCGGCGACCTGGTCATCGGCTGGTTGCTGCAGCGCCAGGCCGCGGTGGCCGTGGCCGCACTCGACGCCGGTGCCAGCGGCACCGAGCGGTCCTTCTACGAGGGCAAGGTCGCGGTGGCGTCGTTCTTCGCGAAGAACTTCCTGCCGCTGTTGGCCAGCACCCGCGAGGTGATCGAGACGCTGGACAACGACATCATGGAGCTCGACGAGGCCGCCTTCTAAGCGGCTGGACTACCAGCAAAATCCCCCGCTTCCACGCTGAAGCGGGGGATTTTGTGTCTGTGGGTGCGATACGAAAAAGGCCGCCGCTGGATCCCCTCACTCCAGCGGCGGCCCTTTTTCGTACGCCTGTCTTTTCATCCAGGCGTGGATCCAGGGACGCCCCGTGTTGCCGTCGGGGTCGGGGGGTCAGACCACAACACGGGGCAATCCGGACATCGGTTACCCATCCCCTGGTGTTACTAATCAGCTGTGACGAACTTCATTCGTCGCCGCGCGGGAGGGCGCGCCGTGCGGCAGATGCGCAGGTCAAGCCTCCAAAATGGCTGCCACGCCCTGCCCGCCGGCCGCGCAGATGGAAATCAGCGCGCGGACCGGATCCCCGCCTTTACGCTTCGCCTTCTGCTCGGCGAGCTGCTTGGCGGCCTGGGCGAGAATCCGCCCGCCGGTGGCCGCGAACGGGTGCCCGGCGGCCAATGACGAGCCGTTGACGTTGAGTTTGGACCGGTCAATCGACCCGAGGGCGGCGTCTAGACCCAGCCGCTCCTTGCAGTACTCCTCGGACTCCCACGCCTGCAGATGCGCCAGCACCACCGAAGCAAACGCCTCGTGGATCTCGTAGAAGTCGAAATCCTGCAGGCTCAACCCGTTGCGGGCCAGCAGCCGGGGTACCGCATAGGTCGGCGCCATCAGTAGCCCGTCACGCCCGTTGACGTAGTCGACCGCGGCGGTCTCCGCGTCCACCAGGTAGGCCAGCGCGGGCAACGAATGATCGGCCGCCCACTGTTCGGATGCCAACAGGGCGACCGAGGCGCCGTCGGTCAACGGCGTCGAATTGCCCGCCGTCATCGTCGCGTCACCGGCCTTCACCCCGAACACCGGGCGCAAGGTGGCGAGCTTCTCCACGCTGGAGTTGGCCCGCAGATTGTCGTCGCGGTACAGGCCCAGGAAAGGTGTGACGAGGTCGTCGAAAAAGCCCCGGTCGTAGGCCGCGGCCATGTTGTGGTGGCTGGCGACGGCCAATTCGTCCTGGTCCACCCGCTTGATTCCCAGCTGCTTGGCCGTGATGGCGGCGTGTTCCCCCATCGACAGCCCGGTGCGCGGCTCGCTGTTGGCCGGGATCTCGACACCCAGGCTGGCGGGCAACGTGCCCACCAGCTTCAGCCGTTGCAGGTTCGACTTGGACCGGCGCAATTTCAGCAGGGTGCGGCGCAGGTTGTCGCCGAGGCCGATCGGCGGGTCGGACGTGGTGTCCACCCCGCCGGCGGCGGCGACGTCGTAGCGGCCCGACGCGATGCCGTCGGCCGCGGCGATGGCCGCCTGCAGACCGGTGCCGCAGGCCTGTTGAATATCGAATGCCGGGGTATACGAAGACAATTCAGAGCCGAGCACGCACTCGCGCATGAGGTTGAAGTCGCGGCTGTGCTTGAGCACGGCACCGCCGACGACCACGCCCAGTCGCTCGCCGCCCAGCCCGAACCGATCCACCAGCCCGCCCAGGGCGGCGGTGAACATGTCCTGATTGGACGCCTCGGCGTAGGCGCCGTCCGACCGTGCGAAGGGAATGCGATTGCCGCCCAGCACGGCGACGCGTCGACGATTACTTGCCTCAGAACTTGCAGGAGCCACGTTCATCTCCGGTTATCAGTTTGGGGGATTGGCCGTTGGGACCCATACTACCCACTGTTCTTACTCTGCAGTAAGTTCGTCCCCGATACGGTTGGCTTGTACGGCACTCAAGAAAGGGAAGGCAGCTCAGTGGCTCCCAATCGTTCGTCCGATCTGTTCTCGCAAGTTGTCAATTCCGGCCCCGGATCCTTTGTGGCACGCCAACTTGGTGTTCCGCAACCCGAGAACCTGCGCCGCTACTCCGCCGGTGATTCGCCGCTGTCCGGATCCTTGCTGATCGGGGGCGAAGGCAGGATCGTCGAGCCGTTGCGGGCGGCGCTGGACAGCGACTACGACCTGGTTGGCAACAACCTGGGTGGTCGCTGGGCCGACCGATTCGGCGGTCTGGTTTTCGACGCCACCGGCATCACCGCGCCGGCGGGACTGAAGGCACTGCACGACTTCTTCACGCCGCTGCTGCGAAACCTGGGCCACTGCGCACGGGTTGTTGTGGTCGGCACCACACCGGACGCCGCCGCCAGCACCGACGAGCGGATCGCGCAGCGTGCGCTGGAGGGCTTCACCCGCTCACTTGGCAAGGAGCTGCGCAACGGCGCGACCGTGTCGCTGGTCTACCTGTCACCGGACGCCAAACCGGCCGCGACGGGCCTGGAATCGACTCTGCGATTTATCCTTTCGGCCAAATCGGCGTACGTCGACGGCCAGGTCTTCTACGTCGGCGCCGACGACTCGACCCCACCCGCGGATTGGGACCGGCCGCTGGACGGCAAGGTCGCCATCGTGACCGGCGCCGCCCGGGGCATCGGCGCGACGATCGCCGAAGTGTTCGCCCGTGACGGGGCCCGCGTCGTCGCGATCGATGTGGAGTCGGCCGCGGAGACGCTGGCCGAGACCGCGAGCCGGGTGGGGGGCACGGCGCTGTGGCTCGACGTCACCGCCGACGATGCCGTCGACAAGATCACCGAGCACCTGCGCGACCACTACGCCGGGCACGCCGATATCCTGGTCAACAACGCCGGCATCACCCGCGACAAGCTGCTGGCCAACATGGACGATGCCCGCTGGGACGCCGTCTTGGCCGTCAATCTTCTTGCCCCACAACGGCTTACCGAGGGACTGATTGCAAGCGGCAGCATCGGCCAAGGGGGACGGGTGATCGGTCTGTCGTCGATGGCCGGCATCGCGGGCAACCGCGGGCAGACGAACTACGCCACCACGAAGGCCGGGATGATCGGCCTCACCCAGGCGCTGGCACCGGAGCTGCACGAGAAGGGCATCACGATCAATGCCGTGGCGCCGGGTTTCATCGAAACCCAGATGACGGCGGCGATTCCGCTGGCCACCCGCGAGGTGGGCCGCCGGATGAACTCGCTGTTGCAGGGCGGGCAGCCGGTTGATGTCGCGGAGGCCATCGCCTACTTCGCCAGTCCGGCGTCAAACGCGGTGACCGGCAACGTCATTCGCGTCTGCGGCCAGGCAATGCTGGGCGCCTAGGTTCAGGGAGATCGCGATGAATCAACCAAGCGGCCTGCGGAACATGCTGCGAGCGGCCGCCGGGGCGCTGCCCCTGGTGTCCCGGACAGACCAGCTGCCCAGCCGCACCGTGACCGTCGAGGAACTGCCGATCGACCAGACGAACGTGGCCGAGTACGCCGCGATCACCGGTCTGCGCTACGGCAACAACGTGCCGATCACCTACCCGTTCGCGTTGACGTTTCCGGCGCTGATGTCCTTGGTCACAGGGTTTGACTTCCCTTTCGCCGCAATGGGTTCGGTGCACACCGAGAACCACATCACGCAGTACCGCCCGATCGCGGTCACCGACACCGTCGGGGTGCGGGTGCACGCCGAGAATCTCCGCGAGCATCGCAAGGGTCTGCTGGTCGACCTGGTGACCGACGTCAGCGTCGGCACCGAGACCGCGTGGCACCAGGTGACGACCTTCTTGCATCAGCAGCGCACCAGCCTGTCCGACGAACCCAAACCGCCACCGCAAAAGCAGCCCAAGCTCCCGCCGCCCAGCGCGGTGCTGCGCATCACGCCCGGCCAGATCCGGCGCTACGCCGTCGTCGGCGGCGATCACAACCCGATCCACACCAACCCGATCGCCGCCAAGCTGTTCGGATTCCCGACCGTCATTGCACACGGAATGTTCAGCGCTGCAGCGGTATTGGCTAATATCGAGGCCAGAATTCCCGACGCGGCGCGGTACTCGGTCCGGTTCGGCAAGCCGGTGATCCTGCCCGCGACCACGGGCCTCTACATCGACGAAAACGACCAGGGCAGCTGGGATCTCTCGTTGCGCAATATCGCCAAGGGATATCCACACTTGACCGGCAGCGTCCGGCCGCTGTAGCGGCCGGCTCAGCCGGCGCGTTCGTCGTGCTTCTGCGCCCGAACGCTCAGCAGCCTTTTCAGTCCGTGGGCGCCGGTCGCGGTCAGCAGAAAAACTCCGAACAGCCACAGCGGCGGGCGGGCGAGTTCCCAGACGAAGATCGCGGCCCAGATCGGCGAGCCCTGGGTGACGGCGAGCACCCCGGCGGCACCGGTCAGCGAGACCGCCGGCACGTGCAGGTGTATCCCGGCAATCCAATTGATCGTCAGCACCAGTAGCGCGCCCGCTGCCGCACCGGTGGCCAGCGACGGTGTGAGCATCCCGCCGGCACCGCCGGCGCGCAGGAACAACGCGGTCAGCAGCGGCTTCAACAACAGGATCGCGGCCGCCGCGGACAGCGTCAGCCCGCTGGCCAAGCTGACGGTCAGGACGCTGCGACCGTTGCCCGGCAGCTCGGGCCACCAATGCGAGCAGATGCCCATCACCAGCCCGGCGCCGGCCAGCGCCGGGATCAGCACCCAGCTCCGGATCTGGCGCGCGGGGCGCGCCGCCGCTATCAGTCGGTTGAACGCGAGGCCCACCGCGAGGGCCACCGGGGCCATCAGCAGCCCATGCGCGGTCAGCAGATACGTGGACTCCCCGATCGGCCAGTCCAGATTGGGCTGATCGCGCGTGATGGCCGAGCCGACCGCCACGGCCAGGCTGGAGGTCAGAAACGCCGCGCCCAGCGCCCTCGGATGCCAGGTGTTGAGCATGATCCGCACGGAGAACAACGCACCGGCCAGCGGCACGGCGTACACCGCGCCCAGCCCGGCCCCGGCCGCGCAGGCGAGCAGTATCTCGCGGTCACGGCTCGACAGCCGCTTCAGCCATCCGGTCGCCGAATCGCCGAGCGCAGCGGCGAGTTGGCGCGGAGCCCCCTCCCGGCCAAGCGATGCCCCCGAGCCGACCAACAGCACCTGCAGCATGGCGTCGATGCTCCAGGACAGCCGCGGTATCGGCTCGTGGCGGGCGATGGTGCCGGCCAGCGGTGGCACCTCGGCCTTGCGCCGCAGGATCCACCAGCCCAGTGCCGCCAGCGCGGCGCCGACCATCGGCCCCAACACCCGGCGCACCGGACTGCTGCCCGTGACCCCGGCCAGCAGGGTGCCAAAACTGTAGTTGTAGGTCAGGTGCTGGACGAAGCGGAGCACGAAGGTCGTCGACAGCCCGGCGATGCCGGCCAGCACCCCCACGATGATGACCGCACAGAAGAAGTCGACATTGCGGCCCGAGGTCCAAGCGCGCAAGCGGGGCACTGCACGAATCTAGCCCGGCCCCGTCGCCGTCGCCGCTAGGACGCGGGCCGCCGGGCGGGGCCGGCGTCCTGGTCGACGGGCACACCGCGCAGGCCGTGCCAGAACAGGTCGATCATCAGCTCGGCCGCCTCGTCGACGTCGATGTCTCCGGTGGACAGCTGGGTGGCCATTGCCTCACCCGCGCCCACCAACGCCACCGCCATCATCTGGTACTCGGCGTCCGTGCGCGGCCGGCGACTGTTCTCTCGCACCAGGCCGGCCACCAATTCGATGATCTGCTCGCGGCCTTCCCGCACGGTGTGGGCGAAGGCCTGCGAGCTGATCGCCTGGGTGTACATCACGATCCAGGACGCCCGGTTGGCGTCGATGTAGCGCAGGAACGACCCGATGGTGTTCCGCAGCAGGTCCCTTGGGCTTTGGGTGAAGTCGATGTCGGCACGCACCGCGTCGATGAACCGGCTCAGCTCGCGGTTCAGGCAGGCGCCGAACAAGTCCTCTTTGGAGCCGTAGTACAGGTACAGCATCGGCTTGGAGATCTCCGCGGCGGCGGCGATGGTGTCCATCGAGGTCTCGTGGTAGCCGTTGACCGAGAACATCTGCACGGCGGCGTCGAGCATCTGCTGTTCCCGGACAGCGCGCGGTAGCCGCTTGGTACCACCTGCCATCGCTCTGCCCTTTCAAGCCCTTCGGGCACTGCCTATCTGACTCCAGGGTAACGATCGGGCGGCCGATTAGTGTCCGCAAGCCTTGCTGGGGCCCTTCATGGTCGCCACCCGCACCAACGACTGGTCCACCGCTGGCAGCGCCAATTCTCCTGCAGCCAAAGCCTTTTCGAGCCGGTCCAGGACCGCGGGGACCTCGTCGGTGGTGACCCACAGCGCGACGTCGCTGCCCGCCTGCAGAGTCCGCAGCACCGCCTCGGCCACGCCGAACCGATCGGAGATCGCGGCCATGCTGGACAGATCGTCGCTGAACACCGGGCCGTTGAAGGGCGGGGCCCCGTAACCGATGCCATCGCGCAGCAACTGCACGGCCGGCCGGCTCAGGCTGGCCGGGTCGTCGCCGGTCAGGCCGGGAACCTGCAGGTGACCCACCATGACGGCGACCGGTGTTGCGGTGATCAGCGTCCGGTATGGCACCAGGTCGACGTTCTGCAGGTCGCTCAGCGGTGGCGTGAGGACCCCGCCCTTGTGCGAATCACCAGAACCGTGCCCATGGCCGGGGAAATGCTTGAGCACCGGCAGCACGCCGGCGTCTCGAAGACCCTGCGCATACGCCCCGGCGTAGGCGGTGACGACGGCAGGGTCGTTGCTGAACGAACGGTCCCCGATCACGCTGTCGTCCGGCTCGTCGGAGACGTCGACGACCGGCGCAAAGTCGATGGTGATACCCAAGTCGCGCATCTTCTTGCCGCGTTGCGCCGCCAGGTCGCGCACCTGCTCGGCGGTTTGGCTCTTGGCCAGCTCCCGGGGCGAGGGCGTGGTGCCGATCAGCGACTTCAACCGGGACACCCGGCCGCCCTCTTCGTCGACGCTGACCGCGAGCGGCAGCGGCCCCGCGCTGCCCGCGATGTCGGCCAGCGGCCCCTTGAAGATCCCCAGGTCCGTCCAGCTGCCGATGAAGATCCCGCCGACGTGGTAGCCGTTGACCACGGCGCGCGCATCGTCGGCGTTTTTCACACCCACCATCAGCAGCTGCGCCAGCTTGTCACGGGTCGACAACTTGGCCGGCAGGGTCGTCGGGTCGGCGCAGACCGGCGGCGCGGGAGGTGCGGCAACCGTCTTGCTGGTCGTTGACGCCGGGGGCCGGGCGGCGTCGTGACCACAGGCCACCACGAGCGCCGAGGCGGCGGCCAGCACGGCCAGGGTGCGCGGAAAAGCCATCGGGACATGGTGTCACGAGGGGTAGTCGCACCGGCGTGGCCCCACCGAGCGATCCGCCCAGCAAATCAGGAGTGCGGCAAATGCCGATTCATCACACGTAGCCATCGCGAAGGCGGTTAACTTAGCCGCAAGCCCATTACCACGGGCAAGGGAGGAGCCAGCGATGACTGCCTTCACGCTGGCCGCCGCGGCGGGGATCGCGGCGGGCCTGGCAATCGGTGCCGTCGCGACCGTCGGTGTCACGCTCGCCGCCGAAGACCACACCGTGGTGCCGGCCCGAGCACCGTCCAGCCCGTCCTCGCACTACCTGGTGCAGTACGGCGACCGGTGCATCGGCGGGTATTGCCTGCCGTGCGACAACCCCGACGACTGCTTGAACCAGTTGCCGCCAGTGCCGGACGTGCCGCCGGACCTGCAGCCCTGACACGACCCACGGGCCGCGGGTCCGCCCAACGGCGATTCGTCACGCGCAGCGGGCGCCGACCCGGTTAAGTTAGCCGCAGACCGAATTTGACTGGCAAGGGAGGAGCCAGCAATGACGGGGTTAACGCTGGCCGCTGTCGCCGGCATCGCGGCGGGGCTGATGATCGGTGCCGCGGCGACCGTCGGCGTCACGCTCACCGTCGAAGACCACGGCCGCGTGCCGGTGCAGACGCAGCCGGCCGCGCGGAGCCTTTCCGTGCCGTACCCGGTGCAGTACGGCGACCGGTGTTGGCACGGCCACTGCGTACCGTGGCCATGACTCACGGGTCACCGGCCGGTGGGGGCCGTTCTGCTACGTTGGCTCTGGGTTGTCCTCCGTGACGACCGCGAAAACCCAAGGAGTCACCGATGAACCGGATCGTTGCGCCCGCCGGCGCGAGCGTGGTGGTTGGTTTGTTGTTGGGCGCGGCCGCGATCTTCGGAATCACCCTGATGGTGCAACAGGACACGAAGCCGCCACTACCCGGGGGCGATCCTCAGTCGTCAGTGCTCAACCGGGTCGAATACGGCAACCGTAGCTAGCTCGGCGGCGACGACTCCGTCGGCGACGCCTGCGGAATCGGCCCCGGGTTCCCCGGCTGCTCCACTGTCTCGGCGCTGGCTGTTCGGAGTCGGTGCGATTGCACTGGCTTTGGCGTTCGCGCAATCCCCGGGGCAGGTTTCCCCCGATACGAAGCTCGACCTCACCGCCAACCCGCTGCGTTTCCTGGCCCGCGCGACCAACCTGTGGAACAGCGAGCTCCCGTTCGGCCAAACGCAGAACCAGGCCTACGGCTACCTGTTTCCGCACGGCACCTTCTTCTTGATCAGCCACCTGCTCGGCGTGCCCGGCTGGATGACGCAGCGGCTGTGGTGGGCGTTGCTGCTCACGGTCGGCTTCTGGGGACTGCTACGGGTCGCCGAGACGCTCGGGATCGGCAGCCCGTCATCACGACTGATCGCCGCGACCGCGTTCGCGCTGTCCCCGCGGGTGCTGACCACGCTCGGATCGATCTCGTCGGAAACCTTGCCGATCATGCTGGCGCCGTGGGTGTTGCTGCCGACGATCCTGGCCCTGAAATCGGGGCGGGGCACGGCCGACAGATCGGTGCGCGCACTGGCCGGCCAGGCCGGGCTGGCGGTCGCGCTGATGGGCGCGGTCAACGCCATCGCCACGCTGGCGGGTTGTCTACCGGCCGTCATCTGGTGGGCATGTCATCGGCCCAATCGGTTGTGGCGGCGCTACACCGCGTGGTGGCTGCTGAGCCTCGTGCTGGCGATGCTGTGGTGGGTCGTGGCGCTGGTTCTGCTGCGTAACGTCAGTCCGCCGTTCCTGGACTTCATCGAATCCTCGGGCGTGACAACGCAGTGGGCGTCACTCGTCGAGATGCTGCGCGGCACCGACAGCTGGACTCCGTTCGTGGCACCGACCGCGACCGCGGGTGCGCCGCTGGTGACCGGATCGGCGGCCATCCTGGCGACCTGTCTGGTCGCCGCGGCCGGACTGGCCGGACTGGCCAGCCCCGGGATGCCGGCCCGCGGACGGCTGGTGACGATGCTGCTGGTCGGCGTGGTGCTGCTGGCCGTCGGCTACAGCGGTGAGCTGGGCTCGCCGCTGGCCCATCAGGTGCAAGTGTTCATGGACGCCGCGGGCGCACCGCTGCGCAACGTGCACAAGCTGGAGTCGGTCATCCGGATCCCGATCGTGCTGGGCATCGCACAGCTGCTGGGCCGGGTCCCACTGCCGGGCAGCGCGCCGACAGCGCAGTGGGTGCGCGCGTTCGCCCACCCCGAGCGCGACAAACGGGTCGCCGCGACCGTGGTGCTGCTGACCGCGCTGACCGTGAGCACCTCGCTGGCGTGGACCGCGCGGCTCACCCCACCAGGCACCTTCAGCGCGATCCCCCGGTACTGGCACGACGCCGCCGACTGGCTCAGCGCCCACAATTCTTCTAGAACCGGGAGCCCCCTCCCCGGACGGGTGCTGGTGGTCCCGGGAGCTCCCTTCGCCACGCAGGTGTGGGGCACCACCCACGACGAGCCGCTGCAAGTGTTGGGCAGCAGCCCGTGGGGCGTCCGCGACTCCATCCCGTTGACCCCGCCGCAGACCATCCGGGCGCTGGATTCCGTGCAACGCCTGTTCGCCGCCGGCATTCCCTCAGCTGGCCTGGCCGATACCCTTGCCCGCCAAGGTATTTCGTACGTGGTGGTGCGCAACGACTTGGATCCCGAGTCGTCGCGTTCGGCGCGCCCGATCCTGGTACACCGCGCGATCGAAGGGTCACCGCGACTGGAGAAGGCGGCGCAGTTCGGCGAGCCCGTGGGGCCCGGCACGTTGCCGGGGTTCGTCGCCGACAGCGGCCTGCGCCCGCGCTACGCGGCTGTCGAGATCTACCGGGTGGGCTTTCCCGGTGATGGGGCCGGCAATCCCGGCGCGCCCTACTTCAGCGACGTCGATCGGTTGGCCCGCGTCGACGGCGGGCCCGAAGTGCTGCTGCGCCTCGACGAGCGGCGCCGGCTGCAGGGCCAGCCGCCGCTGGGTCCGGTGCTGATGACCGCCGACGCCCGAGCTGCCGGCCTGCCGGCGCCCGTCGTGACCGTGACCGACACCCCGGTGGCGCGGGAGACCGACTACGGCCGGGTCGACGAGCATTCGTCGGCGATCCGGGCCGACGGCGACACCAGACACACCTTCAACCGGGTCCCCGACTATCCGGTGCCCGGCGCCAACCCGGTGTACGGCGGCTGGAACGGTGGGCGGATCAGCGTGTCGAGTTCGTCGTCGGACTCCACCGCGATGCCCGACGTCGCTCCGGCGACCTCGCCCGCCGCCGCGATCGACGGCGACCCGGCAACGGCGTGGGTGACCAACGCCCTGCAAGCCGCCGTCGGGCAATGGCTGCAGGTCAATTTCGATCACCCGGTGACCAACGCGGCGATCACCCTGACACCCAGCGCGACCGCCGTCGGTTCCCAGGTCCGTCGCATCGCGATCGATACCGCCACCGGCAGCACCACGCTGCGGTTCGACCAGCCCGGCAAGCCGCTCACCGCGGCACTGCCCTATGGCGAAACGCCGTGGGTGCGGATCACCGCCGCCGGCACCGACGACGGATCCAGCGGCGTGCAGTTCGGCATCACCGATCTGTCGATCACCCAGTACGACGCCTCCGGCTTCGCGCACCCGGTCGATCTGCGCCACACCGTGCGGGTGCCCGGGCCGCCGCAGGGTTCGGCGATCGCGGGCTGGGACCTGGGCTCGGAGCTGCTCGGCAGGCCCGGGTGCGCGGCGGCCGCCGACAGTGTCCGCTGCGCGCCGGCGATGGCGCTGGCCCCCGAGGAGCCGGTGAATTTCAGCCGCACCCTGACCGTGCCGGCTCCGGTGTCAGTGACCCCGCGGGTGTGGGTGCGGCCACGGCAGGGTCCGAAGCTGGCCGATCTGGTCGCCGAGCCGAATACCACTCGGGCCCAAGGTGATTCCGACACCGTGGACATCCTCGGCTCGGCCTACGCGGCTACCGACGGCGACCCGGCCACCGCCTGGACGGCGCCGCAGCGGGTGGTGCAACACAAGACCGCGCCGACGCTGACGCTGGTGCTGCCGCGGCCCACCGAAGTCGCCGGGCTGCGCCTGTTGCCCAGCCGCTCGACGTTGCCCGCCCAGCCGACGGTGGTGGCCGTGAACCTCGGCGACGGCCCGCAGGTACGAAACGTCAAGCCAAGCGACGGCGGGACCGCCCAGCCACAAACCCTGTCGCTGCGACCCCACGTGACCGACACCGTCACCGTCAGCCTGCTGGACTGGCAAGACATCATCGACCGCAACGCGTTGGGCTTCGACCAGCTCAAGCCGCCGGGACTGGCCGAAGTCGCGGCGCTGGGCACCGACGGCAACCCGATCTCCCCCGCCGACGCGACCCGCAACCGCGCACGCGAGATCGTCGTCGACTGTGACCACGGCCCGGTCATCGCGGTCGCGGGCCGGTTCGTGCACACCTCGATCCGGACCACGGCGGGTGCGCTGCTGGACGGCGAGCCGGTTGCGGTCAGCACGTGCGATCGCACCCCGATCGCGCTGCCGGCGGGACAACAGGAATTGTTGATCAGCCCCGGCGCCCAGTTCGTCGTGGACGGAGCACAGCTGGCGACCGCGAACGCCCTCGAATTGCCCAGCGCCACCGGCGTTTCGCCGGTTCCCGCGGCGATCGGCGCATGGGGTCCCGACCGTCGCGAGGTGCGGACCCCGCCGTCGGCCGCCCCCCGCGTGCTGGTCATCCCCGAAAGCATCAACCCCGGTTGGGTGGCACGCACCAGCACCGGGGCCCGGCTGACGCCGGTGGCCGTCAACGGGTGGCAGCAGGGGTGGGTGGTCCCCGCGGGAGATCCCGGCACCATCACGCTGACCTTCGCGTCCAATTCGCTGTACCGGGTTGGTCTGGCGGTGGGCCTGGCGCTGCTGCCGCTGTTGGCCATGCTCGCGTTGTGGCGCCGGTGCGGGCGTTCCGACGACCCGCCCGCACCACCATGGTCACCCGGGCCCTGGGCGGCGGTCCCGGTGCTGGCCGCCGGGGCGGTGATCGCCGGGGTGGCCGGGGTCGTCGTGATCGGCGGCGCCCTCGGTCTGCGCTACGCGCTGCGTCATCGCGAGCAGGTGCGCGATCGCGCCACCATCGCGACCGGTGCGGGCGGACTGATCCTGGCCGGGGCCGAATTGTCGCGCCACCCCTGGCGGTCGGTCGACGGTTACGCCGGCCATTCCGCGAATGTGCAACTGCTGGCCTTGATTTCGCTTGCCGCGGTGGCCGTATCGGTGATTGCCATGCCGAATCGCAAGCCCGCTACGCACGACGCATAGCGTTTCCGGCGTTGGCTAGCCGGCTATCGGCTGGTTGACTGGATGCGCGGAATGGTGTGACCGCCACCGCCCGAGGAGTTACGGCCATGGCATGGTTTACTGCGCCCGACTACTGGTTGGGCAGATTCGTCCTCGAGCGCGGCGTCGCGGCGATCTACCTGATCGCGTTCGTCGCCGCCGCGCTGCAATTCCGCGCACTCATCGGCGAGCACGGAATACTGCCGGTGCCAAGGTATTTAGCGCGGCAGTCGTTTTGGCGAACGCCGAGCATTTTCCACCTGCGCTACTCCGATCGGCTGTTCGCGGGTGTGTCGTGGTTCGGTGTGGTGCTGTCGGCGGCCGTCGTCGTCGGCGCAGCCGATCGGGTACCGCTGTGGGCCGCACTGTCGATATGGCTGACGCTGTGGGTGCTCTACCTTTCGATCGTCAATGTGGGGCAGGCGTGGTATTCGTTCGGCTGGGAATCCCTGCTGCTGGAAAGCGGATTCTTGATGATCTTCCTCGGCAACGATCGCGTGGCGCCCCCGCTGCTGACGTTGTGGATGGCGCGACTGCTGCTGTTCCGGGTCGAGTTCGGCGCCGGCCTGATCAAGATGCGCGGCGACCCGTGTTGGCGCGACCTGACCTGCCTGTACTACCACCACGAGACCCAGCCGATGCCGGGCCCGCTGAGCTGGTTCTTCCACCACCTCCCCAAACCGCTGCATCGAATTGAGGTGGCGGGCAACCATTTCGCGCAGCTAGTGGTGCCATTCGGGTTGTTCGCGCCCCAGCCGGTGGCCAGCGTGGCCGCGGCGATCATCGTGGTGACGCAGCTGTGGCTGGTCATGTCGGGGAACTTCGCCTGGCTCAATTGGGTGACGATCGTCCTGGCGTTCACTGCCATCGACGACTCCGCGGCGGGGCGGCTGCTGCCGATTCCCGGGCACCCACCCCTGTCGGCGTCGCCGCTGTGGTTCGTCGGCCTGGTGGTTGCGTTCGCCGGCGGGGTGCTGTTCCTGACGTACTGGCCGGTGCGCAACATGCTTTCCCCACGTCAGCGAATGAACATGTCGTTCAACCCATTTCATTTGGTCAATACCTACGGCGCATTCGGCACCATCGGGCGTACCCGCCGGGAGGTGGTGATCGAGGGCACCGACGAACCCCGGCTCACCGCGCAGACGGTCTGGAAGGAGTACGAATTCAAGGGCAAGCCCGGCACGCTGCGCCGGTTGCCACGCCAATGGGCCCCCTATCATCTGCGGCTGGACTGGCTGATGTGGTTCGCCGCGATCTCGCCGGGCTATGCCCAGCCATGGCTGAAGCCGTTCTTGCGACGTCTGCTGGCCGGCGACCGAGCCACCCTGAGGTTGTTGCGGCGCAATCCTTTTCCGGACTCGCCCCCGCGCTATGTGCGTGCGCAGCTCTACCAGTACCGCTTCACCACACCGGCGGAACTGCGCCGCGACCGGGCGTGGTGGCATCGCGCGCTGGTGGGCCAGTATGTTTCGCCGATGACGCTGCAGCAGACGACGGTACCCCCCACCGGCTGAGCCGGGGCCGTTGAAGCTAGAGCGTTTCGTCCAGCTCACCGAGCCGGTCGGTCAGCCGCAGGTTCTCGGAGTAATCCACCGGGCAGCAGATCAGCGAAACCCCGTCGTCGTCGAGCGCGGCCTGCAGCGTCGGCAGCAGCTCGTCGGCACTGTTGATCTGATACCCTTTGGCGCCAAAGCTTTCGGCGTACTTCACGATGTCCGGGTTGCCGAACTTCACGTAGTAGTGCTCGCCGAGTTCGAGGTCCATCTTCCATTCGATCAGCCCGTAACCGCCGTCCTCCCAGATCAACACGACCAGGGGGATCTTCTCTCGGACAGCGGTCTCAATTTCTTGCGAGTTCATCAGGAAGGCACCGTCGCCGACCAAGGCGAGCACCTTCGAGTCGGGCCGCGCCAGCTTGACGCCGAGAGCTCCCGGCAGCGCGAAACTCATGGTGGACAAGCCATTGGAGACCAGGCAGGTGTTGCGTTCGTAGGTCGGGTAGAGCCGCGCCATCCACATCTTGGTAGCACCGGTGTCGACCAGCACGACGTCGCTGCGACCGAGTGCGGCCCTTATGTCGGCGACGATCCGCTGCGGCGCCAGGGGATACCGCGAGTCCTGTTGTCCCCGAGCGAATTCCTCGGTGAGCAGACCCGCCCCGGGCACTTCGTCGGCGTGGTTGATGCGGTGACCGGCCAGTGCATCGGTCACCGCGTCGAGCGAGGAGCTGATGTCGCCGATGATCCCGACGCCGACCGGGTAATGCATGTCGACCTCGGCCGGGAAACGGTGAATATGGATGATCGCCTTATCGGCTTGCGGGTTGATCCGGACGGGGTCGAATTCCTGGAGTTCGTAGCCGACCGCGATGACGACGTCGGCGTTGTCGAACCCGAAGTTGACGTAGTCGTGCCGCATGAACCCGATCGTCCCGATGCTGTTGGGGTGGTCGTCGGGCATGACGCCCTTGCCGTGAAAGGTGTTGGCGACCTGGATACCGAATTCCTCGGAGAATCGGATCAGTGCCTCGGTGGCGTCGGCGCGGGCGGCGCCGTGCCCGGCCAGCACCACCGGCCGCTTGGCGTTGCGCAGGATGTCGACCGCACGGGCCACCTGACCGGCCGCCGGCGCCTCCGCGTGGACCACGTTGCGCGGCAACGGGCTCAGGTCGTAGTCGGTCTGGTCGGCGTCGATGTGCTCGGGCACGGCCAGGTATACCGCGGCCGGGCGTTCGGCCTCGGCAACCTTGAAGGCTTTACGGAACATCTCCGGGATGGCGCGCGCGGTGGGCACGCCGTCGGCCCAGCGGGTGATCGGCGCGAACATCGACACCAGGTCGACGTACTGGTGCGACTCCTTGTACTCGCGATCCTGGCCGACCTGAGCGGAGATCGCGACCATCGGCGTGCTGTTTGTGGTGGCGTCGGCGACCCCGAGCTGCATGTTGATCGCGCCCGGCCCCAACGTCGCCGAAACGACGGCCGCCCGGCCGGTGACGCGTCCGTACATCTCGGCCATGAATGCCGCGGCCTGCTCGTGCCGGGTCAGCACGTAACGGATCCGCGAGGACGCCAGCGCCTGCACGAACCTGATGTTCTCCTCGCCGGGCAGCCCGAACACCACGGCAACGCCCTCATTTTCCAAGCATTGGACCATCAGCCGAGCGGCTGTACTCATCCGCCACCTCCCTCCTGGGAACGATAGTGGCAGGCTAGGTGTTGGACCTTTTATCCACCTTGAGAAAAGACAGCAAGCGGAGGATGTCAGCGTGTCGATCGCGACCATAAACCCGGCCACCGGCGAGACAGTCAAAACCTTCACCCCCGCGACAGACGATGAAGTCGATGCCGCGATCGCGCGCGCGCACGCGCGGTTCCTCGACTACCGGCACAACACGACTTTCGCCCAGCGCGCCGAATGGGCCAACGCAACCGCCGACCTTCTGGAAAAAGAGGCCGACGAGGTCGCGGCGATGATGACCCTGGAAATGGGCAAGACGTTGAAGTCGGCCAAGGGCGAAGCGCTCAAGTGCGCCAAGGGTTTTCGCTACTACGCCGAGAACGCCGAGAAGCTGCTGGCCGATGAGCCCGCGGAGGCATCGAAGGTCGGCGCGAAAAGGGCCTACACCCGGTGGCAGCCGCTCGGCGTGGTCCTGGCCGTGATGCCGTGGAACTTCCCGCTCTGGCAGGCCGTGCGGTTCGCCGCACCGGCGTTGATGGCCGGCAACGTCGGCCTACTCAAGCACGCCTCGAACGTGCCGCAGTCCGCGCTGTATCTGTCTGACGTCATCGCCCGCGGCGGCTTCCCGGCGGACTGTTTCCAGACGCTGCTGGTGTCGTCGAAGGCTGTCGAGGGCATCCTGCGCGATCCCCGGGTCAAGGCGGCCACCCTGACCGGCAGCGAACCGGCCGGCCAATCGGTCGCGGCGATCTGCGGCGACGAGATCAAGCCCACGGTGATGGAGCTCGGCGGCAGCGACCCGTTCATCGTGATGCCGTCGGTCGACCTCGACGAAGCCGTCAAGACCGCGGTCACCGCCCGGACGCAGAACAACGGCCAATCCTGCATCGCCGCCAAACGATTCATCGTGCACACCGACATCTACGACGCGTTCGTCGACAAGTTCGTCGAGCGGATGGAGGCGCTCAAGGTTGGCGACCCGACCGACCCGGACACCGACGTGGGACCGCTGGCCACCGAGTCCGGCCGCGACGAGATCGCCAAGCAGGTCGACGACGCCGTCGCCGCGGGTGCCAAGGTCCGCCTCGGCGGTAAGACCCCCGACCAGCCTGGCTGGTTCTACCCGCCGACGGTGGTCACCGACATCACCAAGGACATGGCGCTCTACACCGAAGAGGTCTTCGGGCCTGTCGCCTCGATGTACCGCGCCTCGGGCATCGACGAGGCCATCGAGATCGCCAACGCCACCACCTTCGGCCTGGGATCCAACGCCTGGACCAACGACGAGGCCGAGCAACAGCGCTTCATCGACGACATCGAGGCCGGCCAGGTCTTCATCAACGGGATGACGGTGTCCTACCCGGAGCTGGGCTTCGGCGGCGTCAAGCGCTCCGGCTACGGCCGCGAACTCGCGGGTCTGGGCATCCGCGCGTTCTGCAACGCCAAGACCGTCTGGGTGGGCTAGACGCTCGCCAGCGCCCGCTCGTCCTCCTCGGCGAAGGTGTCTTCGAGCTGCAACGGCGAGTAGTCGAGGTCGATCTCGCCGAGCGGGCGCCCGCGGGCGCTGGCGATGGTGCCGAACCGGCGCATGCCCTTGTCCGCGGCGTAGGCCATGGACTCGTCCGTCGACAGGCCGAACGGCATCGGGTCGTACAGGACGAAGCCCTCTTCAATCAGGCGCAGCCCGAGCGGCATCAGCTCGTTCATCCGCGCTTCGAAGACACCCCAGTTGGCGTCGTCGGCGGCGACGTGGCGCCGGCAGGTGAACGTGCCCCAGGCCATGTGGCGCCGCTCGTCGTCGCCGATGCGCCGCACCAGCTCCTGCATGCCGGGAAGGATGCCGCGTTCCACGCAGATCTTGTGCCAGATGTAGTAGCCGGTCAGCGCCAGCATGCCCTCGACCATGTGGTTGTAGGTCACCGACGCCCTCACCTGGGCGGCCGGAGACGGATCGTCCGACAGCACGCTCAGACAGGCGGGCAGCTCCTCGTAGAAGATTGTGCGGTAGGTCGGGACGTCGTCGATGAACGGGTGCAGGTCGTCGGTGACGCCGACGGCGTCGAGCCACATGCGGAACACCTGGACATGCTTGGCTTCCTCGAAGGCGAACTGCGTCAGATACATCTCATCGCCGAGCCGGCCCTCGGCGCGCATCGCGGCCATGAACGGCTGGATGTCCTGGGTCACCGATTCCTCGCCGGCGATGAACTCGGCGCACAGCCGGGTCGCGTAGTGGCGTTCGTCGTCGGTGAGGCGTTCCCAGTCTTGTCGGTCGCGGGAGAAGTCGATGTCGGCGGGATTCCAGAACTTCGCATTGCCACCTGCAAACAGCTTGAGCGGCAAGCTATCCCAGTTCAGGCCGCCTTGCGCCATTGAGGCAATTCGGGTTCGGTTCATGTGACCTCCTCAGATCGCATTAGGGCTGGGCTAACGGAGGAATTGGGTGCAGCGGGCACCACCGCGAACGCGGCGGCCAGCGCCGCGACGAGCCGGCGCACGGCCAGCGCCGGCTGTTCGGGGCTGGGCTCGTCGAGCCCGAGGATGGGGTCTAGGCCGCGCATGTAAGGGGCCAGCGCCAGGTGTGGAAAGATCAGCAGCAGCAACGAGAGCAGCACGTCAATGTCGGCATCGTTTCGAAAGTCGCCACGCACTTGTGCGTCGCGCACCAGCGGCCGCAGCACTTCCAGGTAGTGGCGGTGGATGACAGACCGCACGCTGATGCGCGCATCGGTGTCGACCTCCAGGGTCGCCGCGGCGTGCAGCGCGCGCTCGTGCGGGTGGTCGGCGAAGTAGGCGACCCAGGTATCGAGCCATTCGGTCAGAAATTCGAAGAACGGCCGGCTCGGGTCGAGCTCGGCGATGCGGTCCTCCATGTACGCCCGCACCCGCTGGCTGCCGATGTCGGCGATGAACGCATACAGGTCGCGCTTGTCGGCGAAGTACTGGAACAGGCTGCCCTTGGCGACTCCGGCCCGGCGCGCGATGACGTTGAGGCTGCCGCTAGAAAACCCGTGCGCCCCGAACTCGGCCTCGGCGGCTTCGATGATTGCCGCGCGACGAGCCGGATCGACCCGCGCCCACGTGACCGT
>NZ_JBVAXR010000034.1:0-43836 GCF_055419445.1 Mycobacterium sp. IDUB_19
AGCATGAAGCAATTCATCCTCGGAGGACTGGCTACCGGGCTGGCTGCCGGCGCGCTGATCGCCTCGGCGCCCGCGGCCAGTGCCGCCTGCCAGTTCGGCGGAATCGCCATCAGCAAGTGCGATGGACCCGTTCAGCCCGACGGCACCTGGCAACGTTGCGTAGTTTTTCCCCCGACTGCCGGGCGTGACGGTTCCCCCATTTCCGTCACCAACACGAACTGCCAGACGTTGGGTCCCGACCAGCACCCGTTGGGCATTGCCTTCAACGACCCACCGACGCACATCGACGACTAGCTGCTAACGGCTCACGGCCACGGGGACGCGTTGCTCTTGTAGTTCCCGTTCAGTGCGGTGCAGAAGTCGGAGTTGGTCCCGGCGAGCAACACGATGTAGTCGCCCCCCTTGTTGTTGAATGTCTGTGGCGGATAAGCCCATCCGCTGTTGCACGGTGATGTTGGGCTGCCCATCGAAGGCCTGCGCCAATTGGACATCTCGCACGCTTTCATCGCGTCGGTGTCCGGGAAAGCGCTCTTCGCGATCACCAGCATGGCGCCTCCCCATTTCCCGTCATTGCGGCGATAGGCGCGCGCCCCGAATCCGGCGTTGTCCTTCTGGCACACCAGCGCACGCTGCAACGCCATGAACGGCGAGGCGAGGTCGCGATCGCTGATACCGGCTGCGGCAGCGATGAATTGAGCCGCATCCGGGCCGTCGACTTCTTGGACATTTGGATCGTTGAGGCCCTTGAGTTGCTGCGACATCTGCGACGCGGCACCCCCGCCGCCGATGATGGGCCCGCCGTTGGTGGCCGTCATCGGTGGCAGCGTGCCGGTGGAGTCGGCGACGGCAGTAGGCACGGCCAACGCGCCCAGCGCCAGCGTGCAGGCAGCGATAGTTCGAATCCGCATACTCAGAACTCCTTCGCTTATCTCCCCGGCGGCATCGGTGGGGCCGCGTTAGGAGCCACCACCGCACCGATCTTGCGGAACAGTATGTCGGCCTGATTACTGTAGTTGCCCTGGTCGTCGAACGCCTCCGGCGCGTAGGTGACCGCGACGGCGATCGCGATCTTCTGGGCCGGCAGGTAGGCCTCGACACCCGCGCACCCGGAGAACAACGGGTTCTGCATCAGCCAGTCGCCCGAGGTGATGATTCCCAGCCCGTAGGTGTAGCCCTCGTTTTGGTCGAAGCAGGTCGGGCAGCCCGGTTGGGCGTGCGTCTTGCCGCGCAGCGCGGTCGACACCATCTTCTTGTACGAGTCCGCCGAGAGCAGCTTGCCCGAGCCGACCCCGACAGCGGTGGCTTCCATGTCGTAGATGTTGGTGGTCTGAATGGCGCCATGGGCGATGGTCCAGGACGGGTTCCAGTACGTGGACTCTTCGTAGAACGGTGTTCCGGCGGGGATTTTGAGAGCCTTACGCCGCTCGGAGCTGAACGTGTGCAGGACGGGCCAGGGGATTTCGGGTGTATCGGAGTTCGTGGTGGACTTCAAACCCAGCGGCCCCAGCACCTCGTTGCCCAGCAGCGTCGGCATGTCTTGACCGGTGGCTTTCTCCAGCGCCAACCCCAGCAGCACGTAATCGGTGTGCGCGTAGTTCCAGTTCGTTCCCGGGTCGTAGAGCAGCGGGCGCCCGGAAATCTGAGCGAGGATGTCCTGAGTTGTCATCTGCTGGAACGGGTTTGCGTATATCTGATCTTCGAACTGATCGTTGCCGATGACGTAGTCGGGGTAACCGGCCGTCATCTGCGCCAGCTGCCCCAGCGTGACGCGCCCCGCATTGGGAAAGTCGGGCAGCCATTTCGACAACCGGTCGTCGAGGCTCAGCTTCTTTTCGTCGACCAGCTTCAGCAGCAGCGTCGACACGTAGGAGATCGCGACCGCGCCGTTGCGGAAGTGCATGTCGGTGGTGGCCGGCACCCCGGTCATCGAGTCGCCGACGGCCTGGGTGATGACTTCCTTGCCGTCCACCGTGACGCGGACGATCGCGGCCTTCAGGTGTGCCTGCGTCATGAAGTTGTGCACCACGCGCATCACGGCGTCGGCCTTGGACCTGTCCGCCGGGTTCGCCTGCGAGGCTGCCGGTGGAGACTTGGGCCCGCAGCCGACCACGATCAGGCAGGCGACAACCAGACACGCAATGCGGTGCAGGCATCCCATCGAGCACTCCTGTCAGCGGAAGGCGTCGCTACCGGTGAAAGCCTGGCCGAGCACCAACTGGTGCATCTCGGGGGTGCCTTCGTAGGTCAGCACCGACTCCAGGTTGACCATGTGCCGGATAACCGGGTATTCCAGCGATATTCCGTTGCCGCCCAAAATGGTTCGAGCGGTCCGGCAGATCTTGATCGCCTCGCGGGTGTTGTTGAGCTTGCCGAAGCTGACCTGCTCGGGACGCAGCCCGACGCTGTCCTTGAGGCGGCCGAGGTGCAGCGACAGCAGCTGTCCCTTGTGCAATTCGACCGCCATGTCGACGAGTTTCGCCTGGGTCAATTGGAATCCCGCGATCGGCCGGCCGAACTGAGTGCGCTGCGTCGCGTAGTCGAGCGCGGCCTGCCACGCCGTGCGTGCCGCTCCCATCGATCCCCAGATGATGCCGTAGCGCGCCTCGGACAGGCACGACAGCGGCCCGCGCAGACCCTTGGCGTCGGGCAGCATCGCGTCGGCGGGCAGCCGCACGTCGTCGAGCACCAGCTCGCTGGTGATCGAGGCGCGCAGCGAGAGTTTGTGGTGAATCGTGTTGGCGGTGAAGCCCGCGGTGCGGGTGGGGACGATGAATCCGCGGATCCCGTCGTCGGTGTTGGCCCACACGACCGCGACGTCGGCGACCGAACCGTTGGTGATCCACATCTTGCGCCCATTGAGCACCCAGTCCGAACCATCTTGCCGGGCATGGGTTTTCATGGCCGCAGGGTCGGACCCGGCGTCGGGTTCGGTGAGCCCGAAGCAGCCCAGAAATTCGCCGGTGGCCATGCCGGGAAGCCACTGCTGCTTCTGTTCCTCGGAGCCGAAGTTCCAGATCGCGAACATCGCCAGCGATCCCTGCACCGAGACCATCGACCGAATCCCGGAGTCGGCGGCCTCGAGCTCGGTACAGGCCAGGCCGTAGTGCACCGACGAGGCCCCGCCGCATCCGTAGCCGTCCAGATGCATGCCGAGCAGTCCGAGCTGACCGAACTGCTTGCCGAGTTGGCGGACCGGCAGGTCGCCGATCTCGAACCACTCCGCGATGTACGGGACGACGTGCTCGGCGCAGAACTTTCTGACCGTGTCGCGCACCGCGATCTCGTCGCTGGACAACGAGGCGTCGAGGCCAAGGGGGTCGTCTCGGTTGAACGCGGGAGGCTTTTGAGTGCTCATAGCAGCCAGCCTGCCACCGCGTCCGGCGTGAAGAACAGCCTATGGGCCAGCCGGTAGTCTCCCCTTATGCAGCGGCTGGGGTGGCTGGGTGTCGACGTGTTGTGCGTGCTGGTGTTCTGCGCCGCAGGACGCCGCAGTCACGACGAGGGCCTCAACATCACCGGCATCGCGACGACGGCCTGGCCGTTTCTCACCGGCACCGTGCTCGGTTGGCTGGTGAGCCGTGGGTGGCGGCGGCCCACCGCCGTGGCGCCCACCGGGGTGGTGATCTGGTTGTGCACCGTGGTGATCGGCATGGTGTTGCGCAAAGCCACCTCCGCGGGTGTGGCCGCGAGTTTCGTCGTGGTCGCGGCATCGGTCACCGCGCTGTTGTTGCTCGGTTGGCGCGCGGTCGTCGGGCTGACCCTGCGGCACCGCTCCGACGTCTGACCCGCCGATGGCGCGGACGGACGACGACACGTGGGGCCCGGACAGCGGCGTCGGAATGACCGCGACATTCGGGGCGGTCGCCAGGGCGCTGGCCACCGGCAAGGGGCTGATCAACGACCCGCTCGCCGAACAGCTGGTGCGTGCCGCGGGCGTGCAGTACTTCACCCGGATGGTCGACGACCAGCGGTATGCGGACGACGGCGGCGACAACCCCATCGTGAGCGGGCTCATCACCCTGCTGGGGGTGCACACCCGGTTCCTGGACGAATTCCTCGCCGCCGCCGGACGGACGGGCATCCGCCAAGTGGTGATCCTTGGTTCTGGTCTGGACACCCGGCCGTATCGGCTGTGGTGGCCGTCCGGCACGACGGTGTACGAGATCGATCAGCCGGACGTGATCGACTTCAAGACCGCCGTGTTGCGCCGGCTGGGCGCCGAGCTGACCGCGAACCGTCGTGCGGTCGGTGCCGATCTTCGGCGAGATTGGTTAACGGCTCTGCAGCGGGTGGGTTTCGACGCCGCCGAGCCCACGGTGTGGATTGCGGAGACGCTGCTGACCGGGTTCTTGCCCCCCGACGGGCAGAACCGGTTGCTGCACGATGTCTCGGCGGCCAGTGCGCCGGGCAGTCGCTTCGCCGGCGATCACATACCCACCTGGAGCGCATTTCAGCTGGAGGCCGCGCAGACGTTCGTCGACACCTGGCGGCAATTCGGTCTCGAAGTCGATTTGGCCGGATTGACGTACCGGGGCGAATACCGTGCTGTCCCGCGGTATCTGGCGGATCACGGCTGGCGGGCCGTCGAAAGAAACGTCGGCGATTTGTTCACCGCGATTGGAATGGGCACCCGCTGGCGTGGCACCCCCGATGACAACGCGATTACGCCCCGATATGTCACCGCAACCCGATCGGCCGGGCCCGGGGCACGACCCGGCCGGAATGCATTCGCCTGATAGGCGTTAGAGGTGAGGTGATGTCCAAGACTGCGCTCCGGTTCGTGGCGGCCGCGTTGGACGACGCGTTGGCGCAGCCATTGCTCGCCGAGCTGGCCCTGGAGTACGCGCAGCGGTACGACAGCACACCACCGACAGTGCTGGCGTGGCTCAAGGACAACCCCTCCGACGAGTTCGCGCCACCGGACGGGGGCATGTTGATTGGTCTGCTGGATGGCCGCCCGGTTACCGGCGGCGGCTTTCGGCGATTCGATGCCGAGACGGCCGAACTCAAGAGAATCTGGACCGACAGCGGGCATCGCCGCCGCGGATACGCGATGGCGCTGCTGGCCGAGTTGGAAGCCGAGATCGCGGCGCGGGGCTACCGCAAGGTCTACCTGATGACCGGCAACCGCCAGCCCGAGGCTGAGGAGCTGTATCAGGCCACCGGATACAGCCGGTTGGCCGGGCCGCTGCCGTCCGAAGGCCCCGTCTTCCCGATCGCATTCGAGAAGTGGCTGACATGAGTGGGGAGCAACTGCATCTGGGCGTCGCGCTGGACGGATACGGCTGGGACCCCCAGGCGTGGCGGGCCACTCTGGCGTCCGACCCCAACACACCTTCGGCGCTCAGCGGAAACTACTGGGCCGGCCTGGCGGCCACCTCCGAGCGCGGCCTGCTCGACTTCCTCACCATCGACGACAGTTTGATGCCGCAGCCGGGGCGCCGCGAACGGATCGATCCGCGGCGGCTGGCCGGGCGGGGCGACGCCGCGCTGGTCGCGGCCCGTATCGCGCCCGTGACGCGCCACATCGGTCTGATCCCGGTGGCGACGGTGACGCATACCGAGCCGTTCCACATCTCCAAATCCATTGCCACGCTTGACTATGTCTCGCACGGCCGGGCGGGCTGGCAGCCGAGGGTCAGCTCGACACCGCACGAGGCGGCGTTGTTCGGCCGCCGCGAAGGATCGCTGGACGGATTGTTCGAGGAGGCCGTCGACTACGTCGACGTGGTGCGCCGGCTCTGGGACAGCTGGGAGGACGACGCGATCATCCGTGACGTGACGACCGGCCACTACGTCGACATCGACAAGCTGCACTATATCGACTTCACCGGAAAGTTCTTCTCGGTCAAGGGGCCGTCGATCACACCCCGCCCGCCGCAGGGCCAGCCGGTGGTGGCGGTGCTGGCCCACCTCGAGCCGGTGTATGAATTCGCCGCTGCCAGTGCCGATCTCGTTTTCATCACGCCGAAAGACGACGCCTCGGTGCGCAGTATCCTGGACGAGGTATCCGCCGCCGGGGGAGCGCAGCTGAAAGTCTATGCCGACGTGCTGGTGTCGTTTGGCGGTGCGGGCGATCCCCGCTCCGATGCGCTCAACTTCACCGGAGGACCACCGGAATTGGTGGACCTGCTGCTCAAGTGGCAGCGCCTCGGCATCGACGGCGCGCGGTTGCGGCCGGCCGTCAACGCCACCGATCTACCGATGATCGTCGACGAGGTGGTCCCGCTGCTGCAGCGGGCCGGCCGATTCCGCACGTCCTATCGGGATGGCGAAACGCTGCGCGCCCGGCTCGGACTGCCGGTCGCTCCCAACCGATACGCGGCGGTGAAGCGATGACGCCGCTTTCGATCCTGGATCTCGCGCCGGTCAGCGCCGGCAGTGACCCGGCGACGGCGTTGCGCAATACCATCGACCTGGCCCAGCACGCCGAGCGGTGGGGCTATCGGCGGTACTGGATCGCCGAGCATCATTTCGTGGCCGTCGCCAGTGCCGCACCGGCCGTGTTGATCGGACAGATCGCGGCCGCCACCAACACGATTCGGGTGGGCGCCGCGGCGGTTCAGCTGGGTCACACCACCGCCGCCGCGGTGGTCGAGAGTTTCGGCATGCTCGATGCGTTCTATCCGGGACGCATCGATCTCGGCGTAGGCCGGTCCGGGCAGCGCCGCTCCGAAGAGGGGAAGCCGAAAAAGCCGAGAGAAGCCCGGCCGCCGCGGGTGTGGCACGAGATTGACGGCGTGGTCATCCCGACCCCCTTCGACCTGCGCGGGTTGCTCGACCTCGAACAGTTGCGTGCCACCATGGGAATTCTGCAGCAGCCGGAGGCGGTATCGCCGGACTTCGCCGAGCAGGTCGAAGATATTCTCGCGCTGCTGGATGGCACGTATCGCGTCGGCAAGTTCGACGTGCATGCGGTGCCCGGCGAAGGTAGCGGGCTGAGGCCGTGGATCTTCGGCAGCACCAGGGGCCAAAGCGCGCGGGTTGCCGGCGCCTTGGGATTGCCGTTCGTGGCGAGCTATCACATCACGCCGGCCACCGCGCTGGAGGCGATCGAGGCCTACCGCGACACGTTCTCGCCGTCGGCGACCTTGGCGAAGCCGTATGTGGTGGTGTCCGCCGACATTGTGGTTGCCGACGACAGCGATACCGCTCGACGCCTGGCCGCCGGCTACGGCCAGTGGGTGTACTCGATCCGAACCGGCGTCGGCGCCATGCCCTATCCCGCTCCCGATAGTTGCCCACCACTGACCGAAGAGCAGCTGGCTGTGGTAAACGACCGGATCGCAACGCAATTCGTCGGCAACCCGGACGAGGTCGCCGAGCGATTGCAGGCTCTGCAGCGGGTCACCGGAGCCGACGAACTCGTCATCACCTCGGTGACTCACCGCCATGAGGACCGGCTGCGGTCTCACGAGCTGATCGCCAAACGCTGGGGACTGACGGAATGAACACCAGAAACGGCAAGCACCGCAAGCCGATTCACTTGGCCGCCCACTTCCCCGGCGTCAACAACACCACGGTGTGGACCGATCCCAGCTCGGGCAGTCAGATCGAATTCGAGTCCTTCGTCCACCTCGCCCGCACCGCCGAGCGCGGACTGTTCGACTTCTTCTTCCTGGCCGAAGGGCTGCGGCTGCGTGAGCACCGCGGCCGCATCTATGACCTTGATGTCGTGGGACGACCGGACACCTTCACCGTGTTGGCGGCTCTGGCGGCGGTCACCGACCGAATCGGGCTGACCGGCACGATCAACACGACCTTTAACGAACCATTCGAAGTGGCAAGGCAATTCGCCACCCTGGACCATCTGTCCGGCGGCCGCGCCGGCTGGAACATCGTCACCTCGTCGGATGCCTTCACCGGCGCCAACTTCCGGCGCGGTGGCTTCCTGAGCCATACCGACCGGTACCGGCGGGCCGAGGAGTTTCTCACCGTCGCGCGCCAATTCTGGGACAGCTGGGCAGCCGAAGCGGTGCTGGCCGACATCGAAAACGGTACGTACGTCGACCCGTCCGGGATTCGCGCGGTCGAGCACCAGGGGCCGGACTTCAACGTCCGGGGGTTCGCGACGCTGCCGGTGGGGCCGCAAGGTCATCCGATTCTGTTGCAGGCCGGCGACTCCGCGGACGGCCGCTCCTTTGGTGCCAGCTATGCCGACGCGCTGTTCACCCTGCACTCCTCGATCGAAGATGGACAGCGCTACTACGCCGACGTCAAGGGACGTGCACAGGCCTCCGGTCGAGACCCCAACCAGCTCAAGGTCTTTCCGGCGGCAACCTTCGTCCTCGGCGACACCGATGCCGACGCCCAGGACAAGGCGCGATACATCCGCTACCAGCAGGTCAGTGGCGCCACGGCGATCGCGATGCTGGAACAGGTTTGGGGTCGCGATCTTTCGGACCACGACCCGGATGGCCCGCTGCCCGATTCCGACCCGGTGGTGGACAGTGACATCACCCAAGGCCGGGTCCGCCACGTCGATCCGGTCACGGTGGCCGGCCGTTGGCGCGAGCGCGCCGAAGCCGAGAAGCTGTCGATCCGCGAGCTCATCATCGCCGTCACCAGCCGCCAGCAGTTCGTCGGCACCGCCGCCCGGATTGCGGACGAGATCGACGAATACATCCAGGCCGACGCCTGCGACGGGTTCATCCTGGTGCCGCACCTGACGCCGCACGGTCTCGACGAATTCGTCGACCGGGTGGTGCCGCTACTGCAGGAGCGTGGCGCGTACCGCACCGAGTACACCGGCGAGACGCTGCGAGACCATCTGGGGCTCAGTGAGTTCGCGGCGCGTACATGATGACGGCCACGCCCACTAGGCAGATCAGCGCGCCGGTGACATCCCACCGGTCGGGGTGAAACCCGTCGAAACCCATGCCCCACAACAGCGAACCGGCCACGAAGATGCCGCCGTACGCGGCCAGGATGCGACCGAAATGGGCCCCGGAACCAAGCGAGGGCTGCAGGGTGGCGACAAAGCCGTAGGCGCCCAGCGCGATGACGCCCCAGCCCACCCACATCCAGCCGCGATGTTCGCGCACGCCCTGCCACACCAACCAGGCGCCGCCGATCTCGAACAGCGCCGCCAGCGCGAACAGCGCGATCGACTTGGCAACCGTCACAACGCGCCCGCCTTTTCCAGTGCCGCATTCGTCGCTTCGCGGATGGGGCCGCGCCAGAGCGGGCCGTGACCCGGCGCGAGGACCTCGGTCTCCAATAGGGCCAGCGCCGAAAGGGTTCGGATGCAGTTCTCCTGGTTGTAGCTGAAGATCGCCGGCAGCAGTTGGGGCCCGTCGTGCCGGATCAGCGGGTGCCCGGTGATCAGCGCATCGCCACTGGCCAGCACGCCGTCGACCAGGTAAGAGCAATGGCCTCCGGTGTGGCCCGGGCTGAAAACAGGCCTCGGGTGGCCCGGCAGGCCCGCGGCGATTTCCGGCGTCAGCGGCTTCGTGGTCGGAATCCCATCACGGATCAGGCCGCCGCTGCGCACCACGTGGGCGGTCCACACCGCCCACCGGGGCCGCCAGATGCGCAGCGCGAGATCGATGACCGAGACCTGCTCCAGGTACTCACGCTTGGCGTGGCCGACTTCGTCGGCGTGGCAGTAGACGGGAGTGCCGTGTTCGCCGGCGAACCAGATCGCCGAGCCCAGATGGTCGATGTGGGCATGCGTCAGCAGGATGGCGCGCACGTCGCGGGCACCGTAGCCGAGCTCCTTCAGCGAGGCCAGCACCGCCTGCCGGTCGCCCGGATAGCCGGCGTCGATCAGCATCACGCCGGTGTCGTCGGCGACCAGCGTCCAGTTGACGGCCTCACCCCGGACGAGGTGCACGGTGTCGGTGACTTGAACAAGTGTTGGCGCTGCTGCCATGCCCAACACTGTAGGAGTAGAAAGAACGGGTGGCTGAACTGAAACTTGGATACAAAGCGTCTGCTGAACAATTCGCACCGCGCGAGCTCGTCGAACTGGCTGTCGCCGCCGAAGCACATGGCATGGACAGCGCCACCGTCAGTGACCACTTCCAGCCGTGGCGGCACAAGGGCGGACACGCGCCCTTCTCGCTGGCCTGGATGACCGCGGTCGGCGAGCGCACCGAGCGGCTCGTCCTGGGCACGTCGGTGCTCACCCCGACCTTCCGGTACAACCCCGCCGTCATCGCCCAGGCCTTCGCCACCATGGGCTGCCTGTACCCGAACCGCATCTTCCTCGGCGTCGGCACCGGCGAGGCGCTGAACGAGATCGCCACCGGATACGAGGGCGAGTGGCCGGAGTTCAAGGAGCGCTACGCGCGGCTGCGCGAGTCGGTGCGGCTGATGCGCGAACTGTGGCTGGGCGACCGGGTCGACTTCGAGGGCGAGTACTACAAGACCAAGGGCGCCTCGATCTACGACGTGCCCGAGGGCGGTATCCCGATCTACATCGCGGCGGGCGGACCGCAGGTGGCCAAGTACGCCGGCCGCGCGGGCGACGGATTCATCTGCACCTCCGGCAAGGGCGAGGAGCTCTATAAGGACAAGCTCATCCCCGCAATGCGCGAGGGCGCCGAGGCGGCAGGCAAGAACCCCGACGACATCGACCGGATGATCGAGATCAAGATGTCGTATGACACCGACCCCGAGCTGGCCCGGGAGAACACCCGGTTCTGGGCGCCGTTGTCGCTGAGCGCCGAGCAGAAACACAGCATCGACGATCCGATCGAGATGGAGAAGGCCGCCGACGCGCTACCGATCGAGCAGATCACCAAGCGCTGGATCGTGGCGTCGGATCCCGACGAGGCCGTCGCCAAGGTCAAGGACTACGTCGACTGGGGCCTGAACCACTTGGTGTTCCACGCGCCCGGACACGACCAGCGGCGATTCCTCGAGCTGTTCGAAAAGGACCTGGCGCCCAGGCTGCGGCGACTTGGCTGATACCTCCGCGATCTACGTCGCGGCGCCCGAGCCGGAGACCGGCAAGTCGACGATCGCGCTCGGGCTGCTCAACCGATTGACGGCAACGGTCGCCAAAGTCGGTGTGTTCCGGCCGATCACCCGGCTCGGGGAGGATCGTGACTACATCCTGGAGTTGTTGCTGACGCGGACCACCGCGGGCTTGTCCTACGAGCAGTGCGTGGGCGTCACCTATCAGGAGATCCACGCCGATACCGACGCCGCGATCGCCGGCATCGTCGACGCCTATCACGCGATGGCAGAGGCCTGTGACGCCGTGGTGATCGTCGGCAGCGACTACACCGATGTCACCGGGCCCGCCGAACTGTCGGTCAATGCGCGAATTGCGGCCAATCTCGGTGCGTCGGTGCTGCTCGCGGTACGGGCCAAGGGTCGCACCCCCGAGCAGGTCGCCGGTGTCGTCGAGGTGTGTCTGGCCGAGCTCGCCGCGCAGAGTGCCCACGCCGCGGCGGTGGTCGCCAGCCGCTGCGAGCCGACCGAGATGAGTGCGGTTGCCGAAGCGCTGCACAGGTTCGGCCCACCCAGTTACGTGTTGCCGGACGAGCCGTTCCTGTCGGCGCCGACGGTGGCCGAGTTGCAGCACGCCGTGCACGGGACGCTGGTCAGCGGTGACGCCGAGCTCGTCGAACGCGAGGTGCTGGGCGTGCTGGTGGCGGGGATGACCGCGGACCACGTGCTGGAGCGGCTGCGCGACGGCATGGCGGTGATCACCCCCGGCGACCGCTCCGACGTCGTGCTGGCCGCCGCCAGTGCCCATGCGGCCGAAGGGTTTCCGTCACTTTCCTGCATCGTGCTCAACGGCGGGTTTCCACTGCATCCGTCGATCGCGGCGCTGGTGGCGGGGCTGCGGCTGCGGCTGCCGATCATCGGAAACGAGCTGGGCACCTACGATACGGCCAGAGCGGTCGCCTCGGTTCGGGGCCGGGTCACGGCCACCTCGCAGCGCAAGATCGATACCGCGGTGGGCCTGATGGAGCGCCACGTCGATATTGCGGATCTGCTTGCACAGCTTGCTATTCCGATCCCCACAGTGACGACCCCGCAAATGTTCACCCACCGGCTCACGCAGCAGGCGCGCATAGATTGCAAGCACATCGTTCTTCCTGAAGGCAACGACGACCGGATCCTCAAGGCCGCGGGCCGGGTACTTAAGCGCTGTGTCGCTGAGCTGACGATCCTGGGCGACGAGGCCCAAATCCGGTTACGCTCGGCGGAACTCGGAGTCGACCTGCACGAAGCGACGATCATCGACCCGCGCGACGAAGAACTGTGTAGCCAGTTCGCCGAGCAGTACGCCGAAATACGCAAGGCGAAGGGCATCACCGTCGAGCAGGCCCACGAGACCATGCACGACGTCTCGTATTTCGGCACCATGTTGGTGCACAACGGCATGGTCGACGGCATGGTGTCCGGCGCCGCTCACACCACGGCACATACGGTCCGTCCCGCGTTGGAGATCATCCGGACCGTCCCGGACGTCTCGACGGTGTCCAGCGTTTTCTTGATGTGCCTGCCCGATCGGGTGCTGGTTTATGGTGACTGCGCGATCGTCCCGGACCCCACGCCCGAACAGCTGGCCGATATCGCGATCAGCTCGGCGCGCACGGCCACGCAGTTCGGCATCGAGCCGAAAGTGGCGATGCTGTCCTATTCCACCGGTGACTCCGGAACCGGAGTCGACGTCGAAAAGGTCAGGACGGCAACGGCATTAGTGCGGGCCCGGGATCCTCAGCTATTGGTGGAGGGGCCGATTCAGTACGATGCCGCGATAGAACCCTCAGTAGCCGCCACCAAGCTGCACGACTCGGCGGTGGCCGGTCACGCCACGGTGCTGATCTTCCCCGACCTCAACACCGGCAATAACACCTATAAGGCGGTGCAGCGCAGCGCGGGGGCAATCGCGATCGGCCCGGTGCTGCAGGGCTTGCGCAAGCCGGTGAACGATCTGTCCCGCGGCGCGCTCGTCGAAGACATCGTCAACACCATCGCGATCACCGCGATCCAGGCACAAGGGGTCGGCCATGGCTGAGGGCTCGAATCGCCCCGTGCTGGTGATCAATTCGGGATCCTCGTCGCTGAAGTACCGGCTGGTTGAGCCGGATTCCGGTATCGAACGTGCGGGCGGCGGCATCCAGCAGATCGGCGAGCCGTCGTCACGGGTCGCCGACCACGAAGAAGCGCTGCGCTTGGCGTTCGCGCAGATGGCCGAGGGTGGCCTGGACCTGAAGTCGTGCGGGCTATTGGCGGTCGGACACCGAGTTGTGCACGGGGGCCAGGCTTTTTTCCGCCCGACGCTGCTTGACGACGACCGGATCGCGGACCTCGAGAAACTGTCGGAGCTTGCCCCGCTGCATAACCCGCCCGCGCTGCAGGGCATCAAGGTGGCCCGCAAGCTGCTGCCAGACGTCGCGCACATCGCCGTGTTCGATACGGCCTTTTTCCACAACCTGCCGGCCGCGGCCGCCACCTACGCGATGAATCGGGATCTGGCCGAGCGATACCAGATACGCCGCTACGGATTTCACGGCACGTCGCACCGGTATGTGAGTGAGCAGGCCGCGGCCTTCCTGGACAGGCCGCTGGACAGCCTGAACCAAATCGTGCTGCACCTGGGCAATGGTGCTTCGGCTTCGGCGGTCGCCGGCGGCCGGCCGGTCGACACGTCGATGGGTCTGACCCCGCTGGAGGGTCTGGTGATGGGCACCCGCAGCGGCGATATCGACCCCGGCGTCATCAGCTACCTGTGGCGCACCGCGAACATGGATGTGGACGCGATCGAGTCCATGCTCAACAACCAGTCGGGCGTCTGGGGTCTGGCCGGTGAGCGTGACTTCCGCAGGCTGCACGCGATGATCGAATCGGGCGACAGCTCAGCACAATTGGCGTACGACGTGTTCATCCACCGGTTGCGCAAATACGTCGGTGCCTACCTGGCCGTGCTGGGGCATACCGATGTGATCAGCTTCACCGCGGGGATCGGCGAGAACGATGCGGTGGTACGCCGCGACGCGATGGCCGGGCTGGAGCAGCTGGGTGTCGTGCTCGACGAAAGCCGCAACTTGGCGGAAGGCGAAGGTGCGCGGCGGATTTCGGCCGACGATTCGCCGATCGCGGTGCTGGTGGTCCCGACCAATGAAGAGCTTGCGATCGCCCGCGACTGCGCCGACCTGCTGGGCGAGTAGCCCGACGCGTCGAGCGTGCGCTCACGGCGTCGAGTGTGCGCTCACGGCGAAATTTGGGCGGAACTTCCGCCCAGGACTCACACTCGATGTACCGGGGGGCCGCTACGGCCGGTTAAAGGAAGCCGAGGCTGGTGCGTCCGGAACCCACCGACGGCGCCGGATCCGTCCCGACCGTTTGCGTCAGCAGCTCGTGGTAGACGTCGCGAAAGTCGGTGGTGAACTTCAGGTCTCCGTTGTCGAGGTTGGTGAGGCTGGGTTCCTCGCCATAGAACCCGCCCTTGACGGGGAGGCCCGCGACGAAGACCGGGCCCGCGGTACCGTGATCGGTCCCCTGTGACGCGTTGGCGGCCACCCTGCGTCCGAACTCCGAATACGCCATCAACACCACGTTGCGGCCGTGGCGATCGGTGGCCATGTCCCGCAGGAACGGCGTCACGGCCTCGTCGAGAGTCTGCAGCAGGCGCTGTTGGGTGACGCGCTCATTGGCATGGGTATCGAAGCCGCCCAGCTGCACCGTGTAAACCCGCGTCGGAACGCCGGCGCGTACCGCGGCGGCGACCATGCTCAGCTGCGTAGCCAGCGAATTATGTTCGCTTGCGGCAGGTTTGATCCCCTCGAACGTCTTGTTGGTGGTGCGTGTGGCGCGATAGGCCTTGCGCACCGCTGCCATCGCCGGGGTGTCGTTTGGGTCGTCGTTGCCCAGCGCGCTCATGATGGCGTCGAACCGGTCCACCTGCTCCGCAGGCACCCGCGCGGTTGAAAGTGCTGCTGCCGTGTACTTTTCGCCGACCGCAAGCGGAGGCAGCACAGGTCCGATGTTCACTGCGCGCAGCGGATCTTCGCCCGTCACGTCGAGCCAGCGGCCGATCCAGCCGGTCGAGACGGGCTCGGCAGGCGACGCCGTCTGCCAGATGTCCATCGACCGGAAGTGACTGTGGTCGGGCTGCGGATAGCTCACTCCGCGCACAATGGCGAGCTGGCGCTGGTTCCACAGCCCGGCGATGCCCTTCATCGCCGGGTTGAGTCCGAGCTGGGAGTCAAGCTGCAACACTTCGCTCGGGGCATAGGCGAGCTCGGGGCGGGCGTCGTGATAAGCGTTATCGGCGTAGGGGATTAGCGTATTGACGCCGTCGTTGCCGCCATAAAGTGTGACGATCACCAGAACGCCTGCACCGTCGGCCAGCGGCCGGTCTTGCGCGGCGCGCATCAGGTCTGGCCAGCTGACGGCTACCGCCCCGGAGAGCAGGCCGGCCGCGCCCACGCCGGCGCTGGCGATCAGGAATCTGCGGCGATTGATCTCGGGCATAGTGAGTCTCGTTACGACGTCAGGTATTCGGGTGTGTTTACTGCGGCCGCGACCAACTGTGGCGGCTTGCGAACCAGGGTCTCGAGTGCGTCGGCGGATCGGTCCGACCACGCTCCGACGCCGAACCAATAGCCGACCGCGTCGATGCGGTCGGCGGGGGCTGCGCTCTCGATCTCCGACAAGTCGCCCAAGTGTGCCAGCCGGCTCGCGGCGCGCAGTCGCGTCTCGGCGCTCGCGGTCGACAGCCACACCTGGCCGCGCGGCCAGCCGCCGACGCTCGGCGGATAAAACGGCCGCTGCCCAAGGGCTTTCAACGTGGAGTCGGCCATCTTCAGCACCTCCGGCTTGTTGATGGGTACCCGCAGCGCTCGCATGACACCGACCAGCCATTCGATCGGGGTGTTGACCACAGCGGCGCGGTTGGCGGTGAACGCGTCGTCGGTCAGGATGGCCCGGGTCAGCCCGCGCAGATTGCGCCCTGGGCCGTAGGCGGAGACCAGCCGGTCGAGCACCTGGGGCGATGCGGGGTCATCGGAAGCCAACTGTAGCCACAGACGTCCGGCGACGTATTCCGCCGACTTCGGTTGTGCCAGCACCGTGTCGCAGAATCCGGCGGCATCGAAGTTGTGGGTGACGCCGAACAGCGTCTTGGCCGCGGCGTCGTGGCGTTTGGGGGTCAGCGAGGTCCGGCCATCGGGGTCGATCACCCACCCCGTCAGTGCTCTGGCGCCGGCGCGTACGTCGTCTTCGGTGTAGCCGTTGCCATGGCCCAGCGCGAACAGTTCCATGAATTCGCGAGCGAGATTTTCGTTGGGCGCCCTGGCGGTATTGCTCTGGCCGTCCAGCCAGCGCAACATCGCGGCGTCGGTCAGCATCGCGTAGGCCAGGGCGCGGAAATCGCCCAGTGATCCGGTGCGCAGCGTCTGATTCTGCGCCGCCATGTGCGCCGCGGACCGGACCTTCTGCGCGGAGGTCGCGAAGTGGTTGTGCCACAGGAGCGTTAACTTCTCGTGTACCGGCTGCGTAACGGTGACCATGCGCCGTAGCCACCAATCCGACAGAATGCCCTCTTGTTCGGAGATTTGGTGGTTGAACTCTTTGCGGGCCGCCGGGGTCGCGCCCTTGCCCGGGGCGCGCAACGATTCCAGCCGCGGCACCGGGGTGGCGATCGCCCCGGGGTCGGCGTCGGGATCGCCGGCCAGCATGGCGTCGACGTAGCCCGGCCAGTCGCGGCTGAGTGCCGCGTCGACCTCGGATCCCGTCACCCCGAACCCGGCCCGGCGCAGCACACGAGCCACAGTCATCCACTGTGTGGGCTGGCCCATGCTTTGAGTGTGCACATGGAGCTATGAATCAGCTGTGCGCCGACGGCTTTGAGTGTGCGCTCAGGGCGGGAATTTCGGCGATTCTCCGCCCAGGACGCACACTCGGCGCCCCTGTGAATAGCCGTAATCCCACGCGCCGCTGATGTGCGAGTGTTCGCGTCATGGGAGACGTCGCGGAGCCATTCACCGGTAGTGCGGCATTGGCATCCGGCGCGCTCAATCGGCATCAGCTGCGGACGCGCTACCGCGCCGTGCTTCCCAACGTCTATCTGCCTGACGACGTCGAGCCATCGCTGGAACAGCGGATCGCCGCAGCGTGGCTGTGGTCGAATCGCCGGGGGATCATCGCCGGCGCGGCCGCCGCAGCGGTACATGGGGCCCAATGGATTCCCGACAATGTTCCGGTCGAACTGATCCACCCCAACAGTCGCCCGCCCTATGGCGTACTGACGCGACGCGATGCGCTGGCCGACGGCGAGACCCAGATGATCGACGGCCGCGCGGTCACCACGCCCGAGCGCACGGCCTTCGACATCGGCCGTCGCGGGGCCGTCCATTCAGCCGTGGCCCGCCTGGATACGCTCGCGCGCGCAACGGGTTTCAAGGTCGACGACGTGCTGCGGGTTGCGCAGTGTCACCCGCGAACACCCGGGCTGCGGCGACTCGAGGCCGCACTGGAAATGATTGACGCGGGCGCGCAGTCGCCGCGGGAGAGCTACTTGCGGCTGCTGCTCATCGATGCGGGACTGCCACGGCCACAGACTCAAATACCGGTGGTCGGTGCTGACGGCATGCCGGTCGCCTACCTCGACCTGGGCTGGGAGGACTGCATGGTCGCGGTCGAATACGACGGCGACCAACATCGGACCGATCGACGGCAATACGTCAAAGACATTCGCCGGCTCGAGATGCTGGGGGAGATAGGGTGGATCGTCGTCCGGGTTGTGGCCGAGGACCGGCCCGCCGCGATCCTGCGTCGTGTCCGGTCCGCGATCACGGCGTCGAGTGTGCGCTGATGGCTTCGAGTGTGCTTGCAGGGCAGGAATTTCGGCGATTTTCCGCCCTGAACGCACACTCGACGAAACGGGAGCGGGTAGCGCGGCAGGGGCGGGTAGCGCGCAAGATCAGAAGGTGCTGGTGGGCCGGACGTTGTTGGCCATGTCGACGAGCGTGTAGCGATGCCGCTGGGTGGGCGCTACCCGCGCCAGGCTGCGCAGCGACGCCTCGACGCCCAGCCGCAGCCCGTGCTGGGTGAACGGGAAGCCGAGGATGTGGTTGGTGCTGGCCTGGTTGGCTTCCAGCCAGTCCATCGCACCGCCGAGCACCAGCGCGCGGATCTGCAACACCCGCGGCTCGGTGGGCGGCAGCGCCTCGACTCGTCGGGCGGCGTCGCGGATCTGCTCCTCGGTGACCTCGTTGGTCGAGCGGCCGGACAGCAGGGTCACCGCGCTGGTCAGCCGTGCCGTGGTGAAATGCCGGGAAGTCGCCGGCACTTCGTCCAGTGTGCGCACCGCGCCCCGTCGATCGCCCGCGGCGGAAAGGGATCTCGCCAACCCGAAAGCCGCGGAGATCACGCCGTCGTTGGTGCGCCACACCGTTCTGTAGAACTTGTCCACGTCGACGTTGCCCGCCAATTCGGCCGTGGCGGCCAGCGCCAATTTCGGCGCCAGCTCGCCGGGGAAGATGTCGAGCACTTCGGTGAAATGCTTGATGGCGGAGTCGTAATCGCCGGTGAGCATTTCGGCGACGGCCCGGAACCACACCAACCGCCAGCGCCAGCCCGCCCGCTCGGCCAGGTCATCGAGTTTGCGGGTGGCCTTGGCCACGTCGCCGAGGTCCAACAGCGCCCGGACTTCCATCAGCGGAAGCTCGACGGACTCCGACACATCGATACCCTCGGCGGCCAGTGAACCGTGCCGGGCCGCGCGCAACGAGTCCAGTGTTTGCACCGGCTGGGAGAGCACCGTCGCCTGCAACACGGGGGCGGCGACGTCGGTCGGATCGACCAGCGGCACCGACAGCGCGGTCACGATCTCCCGGGCGGTCAGCTTCTCCGAATGCACCTGCCCGTCCAGATACACATCGGTGTGCGCCACCGACAGGTCCACGCCGAATGTGGAGCGGCTCGGGCTGAACAGCGTCGACAACCCGGGCCGCGGCGTCCCCGAGTCCTGGGCGACGACCTCGCGCAGCACGCCCATCAACTGTGCGGACATCTCCTCGGCGGAGCCGAACCGGCGCCGCGGGTCGGGGTCGATGGCGCGGCGCAGCAGCCGGCCGAACGAGTCGTAGGTGGACAGCACCGGGTCGTCTTCGGGCAGCCCGTCCGCGTAGCGGCCATTGCGGGTGCGCAGATTCAGCGTGAGCGCGGCCAGTGTGCGTCCCACGGTGTAGATGTCGGTGGCGATCGTCGGGCCGGTACGCACGATCTCCGGCGCCTGGTAGCCGGGCGTGCCGTAGAGGTAGCCGAACGAATTCACCCGCGACACCGCGCCCAGGTCGATCAGCTTCAGCTGCTCCTCGGTCAGCATGATGTTCTCCGGCTTGAGGTCGTTGTAGACCAGGCCGATGGAATGCAGATAGCTCAGCGCGGGCAGGATTTCCAGCAGGTAGGCGATGGCCTCGGCGACCGGCAGCCTGCCGTCCTTCTTGCCCCGCTTGAGCGACTGCCCGCCGATGTACTCCATGACGATGTAGCCGACCGGATCGCCCTGCCGGTCGGTGTGCTCGACGAAGTTGAAGATCTGCACGATCTGCGGGTGAACGACCTCGGCGAGGAACTGCCGTTCGGCCATCGCGATCGCTTGGGCCTCGGCGTCACCGGAATGCACCAGGCCCTTGAGCACCACCGGGCGGTCGTTGACGTTGTGGTCGACGGCCAGGTACACCCAGCCCAGCCCGCCGTGCGCGATGCAGCCCTTGATCTCGTACTGGTTTGCGACGATGTCGCCGGGACCCAGTTGGGGCAGGAACGAATACGGACTTCCGCAGGACGGGCATTTGCCCTCCGAGGCGCCCTTGCCCTCGGATCTGGACCGGCCCACCGGCTTTCCGCAGTTCCAGCAGAACCGCTTGCGCTCCGGCACCATCGGATTGGTCATCAGGGCTTCGAGCGGGTCGATATCCCGCATCCGGGGAATCTCGACCAGCCCGCCAGCGAGGTGCCGGGTGGGCTGAAGCACCCGGGTCGCGACCGTCATCCGGTCGTGCGGTTCGGTGTCTAGGCCGCCGAGCGAGATGTGCGGCAGGTCGTCGTCGTCATCGTCGTCCCAGTCGGGACGGAAGAGTGCCTGGGTGGCATGCGCGCGCCCCGTCGTCGCACCGGTCTGTGCGTCCGGCGCCTCGTTGCCCGGGTCCGCGTCGTCGGAGCCGGAGTCGTGCTCGGCCTCAGTCATCAGTCCACATACCTAGGTACGGGCGGGGCGGGCGCCGGGCCGAGAACCGTTAACCACTTGCGGTACAAGGTGTTCCAGGTGCCGTCTCGACGGATGCGTTCCAGCGTGCCGTTGACGAACCGGACCAGCCCGGTGTTGTCCAGGTTGATCCCGATGCCGTAGGGCTGGGTGGCCATGTTCGGTCCGACGATGTGCAGATACGGGTCTTCCTCGACCAGACCGGCCAGGATCGAGTCGTCGGTACTGACGGCGTCGACTTCGCGCTGTTGCATGGCCACCAGGCAGTCCGCCCAGTTCACCACCGAGACGATGACCGGGGGCGGGTCGATCTGCCGGATTCGGTGCAACGACGTGGTACCCCTGGCCACGCAGACGCGCTTGCCGGACAGGTCGCCCACTTTGGCGATCTGCGAGTCGCGTGAAGCCAGGATGCGCTGATTGGCATCGAGGTAGACGGTGGAGAAGTTGATCTGCTTGCGGCGGTCGCAGGTGATGGTCATCGTCTTCACGACGACGTCGACCTCGGAGTGCTGCAGTGCGGTGATGCGTTCTTCGGACGACAGAATCCGATACTCGACATGCGATGGGGCACCGAAGATGTCGCGCGCGATCTCACTGGCGATGTCGACGTCGAAACCGGTGATCTCGCCGGTGATCGGGTCGCGGAAGCTGAACAGGTTGCTGCCGATGTCGAGCCCGACGATCAGCCGGCCGCGCGCCCGGATGTCGGCCACCGCGGCGTCGGCCTCGGGCTTGGTGGCGAACGGGCGCAGGCTGGCGGTGGCGTTGCAATCCTGGCCGGCTTCGTCCGGCGGCAGCGGCGGTTCTGCCGAGAGTTGATCCATGCCGACCGGAGTTGGCGGCGGCAACGTCGGCGCGGTCGCCACGGTCAGCGATTCGGTGCGCCCACAACCCGCCAGCACGATCACCGTGGCGAGCACGGCGCACGCCCGGCGGACCCTGGGCAGATGGTTCATCACCGATACTCTTTCAGCCGCGGCCACAGGCCCAGGGCCACCGCGATGGCAGCACCCAGACTGAGCACCACACCGCCGACCTGAGCGCCGGAAAGCCCGCTGCGCGCGTTGACGACGTCGTTGCGCAGATGGGTACGGCTTTGAGTCATGGCCTTGCCCAACTGATCTTCGAGCTTGTCGAACGCCGGGGTCGAGTCGTCCTCCGCGCTACCCAGTGCGATCTGAGTGGCGGCGCGGTAGTTTCCGACCGAAATGTAGGAGTTGATCCGGTCGTTGGCCTGCCGCCAGCGGACCAACAGCTGGTCGGCGCCTTGCAGGTCGGCCTTGTCGACGGCATCGTTGCGGGCCATGTACTGGTCGATCTGCTGATGCATGTAGTCGATGCGCTGATAGAAGGACTGCTTGCGGATCTGCTCATCGCCGCGCCGGATCAGGGACAGTGTCTCGTCGGCTCGGGCCTGCTGCGCGGTGATCGCCACGTTGGTCACGGTCTTCAGCGACGCGGCCGCCGTGTCCTTGGCGCTACGGCTGGCGGTCGTCGAGATTGTCAGCGCAGTTCCGACCCACACCACCATGACGAGGATACCGAGCGCGCCGACGACCAGCCCCGGATTGATCCGGCGTCTGGTGCGCCGGGCCAGCCAGCGATGCGAGAACAGCCCGAACACCACCGTGGTGGTGACGACGAGAATCACCGGGGCCGGGAAGTGTGTGGACGCGGTGGTTTCCGAATCCACGCGCGCGGACGTGGCCTGATAGAGCTGCGCCGCGTCGGGCAGGATCGTCGCCTGCATCAGGCCCGAGGCTTCCGACAAGTACGACGACCCGACCGGGTTGCCCTCCCGGTTGTTGGTCCGCGCGATTTCGATCAAGCCCGTATAGACGGCCAGCTCGGCGTTGATCTTGCCGAGCAGCTGCACCAGCGGCTCATCGGTCAGGCCGCTCGAAGCCCGGGTCACGGCGACCGCAGCGTCGGTGATGGCCTGCTCGTAGCGCAGCCGCACCGGCCACGGCTCGGCCTGAGCGATGAACGCGGTGGCCGCCGCGGCGTCGGCCACCGACAGCGTGGTGTAGAGCCGTCCGGCGGCGAACGACAGCGGCTCGGTGTGGTTGAGCACGGTGGACAGCACCTGCTGGCGGTGGTTGATGGTCGTCGAGGTGGCGAAGGCACTGGAGACCCCGAGCGCCGCCAACACGATGCCGATCGTCAGGATGCGGCCCGGGGTCGTCGAGATGAACCACCAACGGGGATGGGCCGGTTCGCCCGGCGACCGCGACCCCTGCGGTTCGGTCGTGGGGTGCGCCAGCTCAACCGTCACGACTGTTTCGACCTCATCTTTCGGTCACTGGAATGCGCTGCTCGAACCTGTATAAGCGAATTCTAAGAGAATGTCGGGGCGGATGGGGGGAGGCGGACCCAATTTCGGTGATCGCCTGCATATCCTGGACGCGTGCATGGCGACGGTGACGGATGGGTGATATCCGACAGCGGCGCCCATTACTGGGGCCGCTACGGTGCGGCCGGTCTGTTGTTGCGGGCCCCAGGACCCGACGGAACCCCCACGGTGCTGCTGCAGCACCGTGCCGTGTGGAGCCATCAGGGCGGCACCTGGGGGTTGCCGGGCGGTGCCCGGGACAGCCACGAAACCCCGGAGGAGACGGCGGTCCGCGAAGCCCACGAGGAGGCCGGCCTGCTCGCCGACCGCCTCGCGGTGCGGGCGACGGTGGTCACCGCCGAGGTCGGCGGGCTCGGCGGTACGCACTGGACCTACACCACCGTCGTCGCCGACGCCGGCGAGTTGCTCCAGACGGTGCCCAATCGGGAAAGCGCCGAAATGCGCTGGGTCGCCGAGAACGAGGTGGCCGACCTGCCGCTGCATCCCGGCTTCGCGGCCAGCTGGGAACGGCTGCGTACCGCCCCGGCGCTGGTTCCGCTCGGGCACAGCGACCATCGGCGCCAGCACCTGCCGCGCACCATGGAGATCGAAGCCGGTGTCTTCGTCTGGTGCATGCCGGGCGATGCGGATCAGGAGCCGTCGCATCCCCGGATCAGCTCGCTGCTAGAAGCGCTGATCTGAGCTGGTCGGCCGCGGTCCGGGGGTCTACGGCCGCGGTGATCGCGCGGACCACCACGATTCGCCGGGCGCCCGCCTCGAGCACCTCGGGCAGCCGCTGCGTGTCGATGCCACCGATCGCGAACCAGGGCTTGCCGGTCGCTAGTGCGGCGGCGGCGCGGACCAGGCCCAGGCCCGGGGCGGTTCGGCCCGGTTTGGTCGGCGTGGGCCAGCACGGGCCGACGCAGAAGTAGTCAGGCCCCCCGGGCCCCGAAGAACTGGCCGCGGCGGCCTGGCCGGTGTCGTGGCTGGACAGCCCGATCAGTGTGTCGGGCCCGACGATCTCGCGGGCCGCGGCCGGTGGCAGGTCCCCCTGTCCCAGGTGCAGTACGTCGGCGCCGGCGACGCGGGCGATGTCGGCCCGGTCGTTGACCGCGAACAAAGCGCCGTGCCGGCGGGCCGCGTCCGCGAGGATCTCGCAGGCAGCCAGCTCGTCGCGGGCCTCCAGCGGGCCGAACCGCTGCTCACCGACCGATCCCTTGTCGCGCAGCTGGATGATGTCGACCCCGCCGGCCAGGGCGGCGTCGGCGAACTGGGCCAAATCGCCGCGCTCGCGGCGGGCGTCGGTACACAGATACAGCCGGGCGGCGGCAAGTCGGGTAACGGGATCGTGCACACCGCGACGCTAGCGCGCTAGCGTAGAACCCGAACAACTAAGACACGGGAGTCCCGAGCGGTCTGCGGGGCTGAGAGTGGGCACAGCCGGGCGACCGGAGCTGCCCTTACCGTCACACCTGATCCGGATCATGCCGGCGAAGGGAGGCCAAGGATGCCGACGAACGTATCGGGCCCACCGGCGGGGTGTTTGGCCGTCATCGGCGGGGGAGTCATCGGGCTGTCAGTGGCGCGCCGCGCGGCGCAGGCCGGATGGTCGGTGCGGGTGCACCGGACCGGCGAGCAGGGTGCGTCCTGGGTGGCCGGTGGCATGCTGGCCCCGCACAGCGAAGGCTGGCCGGGTGAAGAACACTTGCTGCGGCTGGGCCTGGAGTCGCTGCGGCTGTGGCGCGAGGGCGGCTATCTGGACGGGCTGCCGCCGGACGTGGTCACCGCCCGCGAATCGCTGGTGGTGGCCGTCGACCAGGCCGATGTCGCCGACCTGCGCACGGTCGCGGACTGGCTGGCGGGTCAGGGGCATCCGGTGGTCTGGGAGGCCGCGGCGCGTGACGTCGAACCCCTTCTGGCGCAAGGCGTCCGACACGGCTTTCGGGCGCCCACCGAACTGGCCGTGGACAACCGCGCCGTCCTCGACGCGCTGGCAGCCGAGTGTGAACGTCTCGGTGTGCAGTGGGCGCCGCCGGCGCATGACCTGTCGCGGGTCGAGGGCGACGCGGTGGTGATCGCCAACGGCATTGACGCGCCGGTGCTGTGGCCCGGCCTACCGGTGCGCCCGGTGAAGGGTGAAGTGCTCCGGTTGCGCTGGCGAAAGGGCTGTATGCCATTGCTGCAGCGGGTGATTCGTGCGCGGGTGCACGGGCGCCAGGTTTACCTGGTGCCGCGGGCGGACGGCGTGGTCGTTGGGGCGACGCAGTACGAGCACGGCCGCGACACGGCCCCGGTCGTGTCCGGCGTACGTGACCTGCTCGACGACGCGTGCGCGGTGCTGCCGGCGCTCGGCGAGTACGAGCTGGCCGAGTGCGCCGCCGGGCTGCGTCCGATGACACCGGATAACCTGCCGCTGGTGCAACGCCTGGACGAACGCACTCTGGTCGCCGCCGGGCATGGCCGGTCGGGCTTTCTGCTGGCGCCGTGGACGGCCGAACAGATTGTGTCCGAACTTGTTCCGGTGGGAGTCCACTGATGATCGTGGTAGTCAACGAAAATGCGGTCGAGGTCGACGGGCAGACCACAGTCGCCGGGTTGCTGGAGTCGCTCGGCCTTCCGGAATGCGGCATCGCGGTGGCGATGGACGACGCCGTGCTGCCGCGGTCCAGTTGGACCACAAAGCTTTTCGACGGTGCTCGGCTCGAGATAGTGACGGCGGTGCAGGGTGGTTGAGCCCAAATTGACGATCGCCGACCGCAGCTTCTCCTCGCGGCTGATCATGGGAACGGGGGGAGCGACGAGCCTGGCGGTGCTACAGGAGGCGCTGACCGCGTCGGGCACCGAGCTGACCACTGTCGCGATGCGCCGGGTCGACGCCGAGGGCGGCACCGGGTTGCTGGACCTGCTCAACCGGCTCGGCATCACGCCGCTGCCCAACACCGCCGGGTGCCGCAGCGCGGCCGAAGCGGTGCTCACCGCCCAGCTGGCCCGCGAGGCGCTCAACACCAACTGGGTCAAACTCGAAGTGATCGCCGACGAACGCACGCTGCTGCCCGATGCGGTCGAATTGGTTCGGGCGGCAGAGCAATTGGTCGACGACGGATTCATCGTGCTGCCTTACACCAACGACGACCCGGCACTGGCGCACCGGCTGGAGCACACCGGTTGCGCGGCCGTGATGCCGTTGGGCTCGCCGATCGGAACCGGCCTGGGAATCACCAACCCGCACAACATCGAGATGATCGTCGCCCGCGCAGGCGTTCCGGTGATCCTCGACGCCGGCATCGGCACGGCGAGTGATGCCGCCCTGGCGATGGAGTTGGGTTGCGACGCAGTGCTATTGGCCACCGCGGTGACCCGGGCCACCGATCCGCCCGCCATGGCCGCCGCGATGGCGGCCGCGGTGACCGCCGGTTATCTGGCGCGCCGTGCCGGGCGAATCCCCAAACGCTTCTGGGCGCAGGCATCCAGCCCGCAACGATGAAACGGTATGTAGCGCTTGGCAGTTCGATGGCTGCCGGCCCCGGAATCCAGCCGCGCGCGGCCGACGCTCCCCGCTGGTCGGGCCGGTCGGCCCGCAACTATCCGCATCTGGTCGCCGAACGGATGAACCTCGAGCTGGTCGACGTCACGTTTTCCGGCGCGACCACGGCGCACATCCTGAGCGATAATCAGCACAGCGCCCCGCCCCAGATCACCGCGTTGAACGGCGCGGAGGACTTGGTCACCGTCACGATCGGTGGCAACGACGTCGGCTACGTTCCGCTGCTGATGGCGGCGGCGCTGCCGCGGCCGGCCCGGCGGCTACCGCTGCTGGGCACGCGGATAGCCGAACTGCTGGACCGTGGCACGCGCGACCGGGCGCTGGCCGAAGTGTTCGATTCCTTATGTGCGGTCGGAAAAGCGGTCCGCGAGCGCGCCCCACGCGCAAGGATTTTCTTCGTCGACTACCTGACGATGCTGCCGCCCGCCGGCATGCCCGCGGCTCCGATTTCGGAAGCGGATGCCGAGCTGGGCCGCCACGTGGCCACCACCCTGGAACGACTCACGGCCGACGCGGCGGCGGCAACCCGCTGCGAGGTCGTCGGTGCTGCCGCGGCCAGCCGGGATCACCATGCGTGGTCAGCCGAGCCGTGGACGACCATGCCGGCGAAATACGTTGTGCCGCTGCCGGGTCGACCCGCGCCGTTGCACCCGAACGGCACCGGGATGCGCGCGGTGGCGGAAGTTGTTGCGGCCCAGCTATAAAGCTCAGCCGTTGGCCTGCCACCACTTGTACAGGGCCGCGGTGTCTCCGTTGGACGCGCGGACAAAGGCCAGCACGTTCTTGGAGTCGACGGTCCAGAGCACCTCGGCCTGACCCGAATCCGTCCCGCACGCCACCTGTCCGGCCGAGTCGGAGTTGCCCTGGTGCCATGTGGTCGGCGACTTGGCATCTCCGCAGTTGGTGAGGGTGTCGCTGCTAATGAGCTTGGTGAACGAGCTGGCCGTGTCGGCGCTGCTTCCAAACAAGAAATACTTGCCGCCCATCGGACCGGCGGAGTCGGCGTTCTGTCCGCACTGCAGCACCGCTACCACAGGCGCGTTAAAGGAGCCCTGCACCTCGGACACCGCCTGGGGCGAGCAGTTGCTGCTGGTGTAGCCCTTCGACAGTGCGCTGGTGAGCGTGTCGATGGGGCCCGCCGTCGCTGTGGCAGTACCGACGCAGACAAAACTGGCTGTGAACACTGCGGCCGTCGCGGCGCGCAGGGTTTTGGTCGGGTAAGACATCCTCGACTCCTGACATTCGTGTATCCGCCTGGAAGGCTGCGCCGACGACATTTGTCTTTGCCAGGATTATCGTAGGGATAAACCACGGCTATGCAACCCATTCCGTCGCATACCATTTACATCGGCACTATTTTCGATATCGTGAGCGTGGAACCCGTTGGGGCCCAACCCCGCAACGTCAGCCGTTGTTTCGCCACCACTGGTAGAGCGTCGGGACGTCACTGTTGGAGGCTCGGATCAGGCCCAGCATGTTCTTGGCGTCATTGGTCCAAATGATCTCGGCATGGTTCTGAAAAGTCCCGCATGCCACCGATCCCGCGTTGGTGGTGGAGCTGCCTTGATGCCATGGCGCGGGCGACGAAGCATCCCCGCAGTTGCTCAGGCTGTCACCCCCGATGACGGCTTTGAACGAGCTAACCAGATTGCCGCCATTGCTGAAGAGGAAATACTTGCCCAGTACCGGCCCACTCGGATCCGGGCTCTGCCCGCACTGCAGGTAGGCCAGCGCATCGCTGGGAACCGACTGGGCGGTGCAGTTGTTGAGGCCGTATCCCTTCGACAGCGCGGCGGCCAATGTGTTGATATCCGCGGCGCTGCCGGTGTTGGGGTCTGCCATCGCCGTCGCGGCGCCCGCAAACGCCAAACCGCCCACGAGCACCGCGGCGGTCGCGGCGTGCAGCGCATTGGTCAGAGGGGACATCCAACGACTCCTTACAGTTGTCGGAGCAGCCGTGTGCTACCGGAATCGTAGGGCTATGTCGGGGCCATGCAATACATTCCAGCGGACATTGTCTTTCTGGGCATGAATCGCGGTTGACCTGGGTAATTCCCGGTGGTGGCGGAAGTGCGACCCACACAATGCATTTCGTCGGCACGTCGGCTTTTCCCGCGAACCGGCGATGCGGAGCGGCGCTGCGGCGATGGCGATGCCGAGGGTCCCGCCGAACTGATTCTTGCGTACCTAGTGCCGTCACGACTCGGCTCGGGTAGGGTAAGCACCGCTTCACGCCAGCTAACTTCTCGTGACTGGAGAATCCATGACCGCACAACCGCCACCTCCGGGTTACCCGCCGCAGCAACCTGCTGGGCAAGCACCCAATAACTACTTGGTGTGGGCCATCCTGGCGACGTTGTTCTGCTTCCCCATCACCGGGATCGTCGCGATCGTGAAGGCCGCCTCGGTGAACGGATTGTGGACCCAGGGCTTGCACGCCGAGGCGACGGCAGCTGCCGCCAGTGCTCGCAAGTGGGTGATCTGGTCGGTCGTCGCATGGGTTGTCATCGTCATCATCTACGCGATCATCGCGATTGCGGCGGCCATGAGCACGCCGGATACCCCCGCGGCGATGCTTGTGGGGCTGCGCTAAACGCGGGTTACGCTCGCGGTCATGCGCCAGGGGCATATTGCGCTCGGGCTCGGCGCCCCGCTGATGGTCGCCGCGTCCACGACGTTGGTGTGTGCCGCCACCTGGGTGGGCGATCCGACCACCCCGGGTGGTCCCCTGCCGGTATGCCCGACCAAGGCGCTGCTGGGTATCGACTGTCCCGGATGCGGCAGCCTGCGCATGCTGTATTCGCTGTTGCACGGCAATCTGATGGCCGCCGCCAGGTTCAACGCTTTGGGCCTGGTGGCGGTCGTGCTGTTGGTGTGGACGTACCTGGTCTGGACCTATGGCCGGGTGACGGGACGGCGGATCAGGAGCTGGCAACACCAGCGCTGGGCAGCCATGGTCGCGCTGTCGTTGGTGACGGTTTGGTTTGTGGTGCGCAACATTCCCTTTGCCCCATTCAGTGGGCTGCATGTCTGATCTGATGCCGCGGTGAGCCGACTGCGCTGACGCGCGGCGGGCGTCTAACCTTGGGCGCGATGGTGAACAAATCACGAACGCCGGCGGCGCTGCTCGCCGCGATCGCCCTCGCCGCCTGGTTGACCGGCTGCTCCCATCGGTCGGCCGACTCCCAGCAGGCGAGCAACCCCGCCGCAGTCGAGTTCGCCAACACCTTGCACAACAAGGTCACCGCCGACGCGATGATGGCGCACCTGACAAAGCTTCAGGACATCGCCAACGCCAATAACGGCACCCGGGCGGTAGGCACCCCGGGCTACGAAGCCAGCGTTGATTATGTGGTGAACACGTTGCGCAACAGCGGCTTTGACGTGCAAACCCCCGAGTTCTCCGGGCGGGTCTTTCACGCCGACAAGCCGGCGGTGACGGTCGGCGGCAAGGCCGTCGAAGCGCATGCGCTCGAGTTCAGCCTCGGCACCGGACCCGACGGGGTAAGCGGGCCGTTGCTGACTGTGTCGACGGGCAACGGCCTGGGCTGTGCGGCCTCCGACTACGACAACCTTCCGATCAAGGGCGCGGTGGCGTTGGTGGACCGCGGCACCTGCCCGTTCGCGCAGAAGGAGGAGGCCGCGGCGCAGCGCGGTGCGGCGGCGATGATCGTCGCCGACAACGTCGACGAGGAGCAGATGGGCGGCACGCTCGGGCCCAACACCGAGGTGAAGATTCCGGCGGTCGGCGTCACCAAGTCCGTCGGAATGCAGCTGCGTATTCAACCGGGACCGACGACCATCAAGCTGAACGCCAGCAGCCAGAATTTCAAAGCCCGCAACATCATCGCGCAGACCAAGACGGGCTCGCCGACGGATGTGGTGATGGCGGGCGCGCACCTGGACAGCGTGCCGGAGGGGCCGGGTATCAATGACAATGGCTCCGGCGTGGCCGCGGTCTTGGAAACCGCAGTGCAGCTGGGTAATTCGCCGAAGGTGCACAATGCGGTGCGGTTCGGTTTCTGGGGTGCCGAGGAACTCGGATTGATCGGATCACGCAACTACGTCGGATCACTGAATCTCGACGACCTCAAAAACATTGCGCTGTACCTGAACTTCGACATGCTCGCCTCGCCGAACCCCGGTTACTTCACCTATGACGGCGACCAATCCCTGCCGACGGACACCCGTGGCCAGCCGGTGGTGCCGGAAGGTTCGGCCGGCATCGAACGCACGCTGGTCGCCTACCTGAAGTCGGCGGGCAAGACCGCGCAGGACACCTCGTTCGACGGACGCTCCGACTACGACGGCTTCACCCTGGCCGGTATCCCGGCCGGTGGCCTGTTCTCCGGTGCGGAGGCCAAAAAGTCCGGTGACCAAGCCACACTGTGGGGCGGGACGGCGGATGAGGCATTCGATCCCAACTATCACAAGAAGACCGACACCCTCGATCACATCGACCGCACCTCGCTGGGCATCAACGGCGCCGGCGTCGCCTACGCGGTGGCCCTGTACGCCCAAGACGTCACCGGACGAAACGGGGTTCCCGTCATGGCAGACCGCACCCGCCACGTACTCACAAAGCCATGAACGGGGCCATGATCCGGCGGCTGTGCGCGGGCATGGCGCTGATCGGGCTGGTGGCGGGATGCTCATCGCCGCGCCAGGCGCCGCCGGGTGCCGCACCGGACCTCGGTCGGCTGCTGGCCGGAAGGGTCACCGCCGACGCGATGTTCGTCCACCTCCGCGCGCTACAGGATATCGCCAACGCCAACAAGGGGAACCGGGCAGAGGGGACACCGGGCTACGACGCCAGCGTCGAATACGTCGCGAAGACGTTGCGCAGCAAGGGATTCGAAGTGGCCACGCCACAGTTCGACCGGCTCTACGCGGTGTCGCCGGGTAAGCCGTCGTTGACGATTGCCGGCAGCAGTTATTCGGTGGACCAGGCCTCGCTGCTGGTCCGGACACCGCCCGGTGGTCTCACCGGCCAACCGGTGCGGCCCACCCAACCGTCGGGCTGCGTGGTGAACGATTACCCGGCCACGCTGCCCACGGGTGCGATCGCCGTCGTGGACGACGCGCACTGCTCGGTGGTCGACAAGCAGAACAACGCGAAAGCCAAGGGGGCGGCCGCCCTGGTCGTGGTCAGCGCGCCCAACGGCCAGGGCGCCCCGCCCACGTTGTTCAGCACCGGTTACTACAAGCAACTGACCATGCCGGTCGCAGTCGTGGGGAGTTACGGCGGCAGCGCGCTGTCCCACGCCACCGCGCCGGTACGGCTGGTGCTGGATGCCGAGAACCTCAAGATCACGTCCCGAAACGTGCTGGCGCAGACCAAGACCGGCTCGCCGCGAGACGTGATCATGGTCGGTGCTCATCTCGACGGCCCGCGTAGCGGACCGGGTATCAACGACAACGGGTCCGGGGTGGCCGCGGTGCTGGAGACCGCTCTGCAGCTGGGTCCGTTGGCGCCGGTGAACAACGCGGTGCGCTTCGTGTTCTGGGGAGCCGACGAGGACGGCCTCAACGGCGTCATGGATTACGTGTTCAGCCTGGATGACGAGCAACTCAACGACATCGCGCTGTACCTGAACTTCAACCTGCTCGGTTCGCCGAACGCCGGCTTCTTCACCGATGACGGCGATCAATCCGGTCCGCCCGGACAGGGGATCGCGTTCGGTGATGTGCCCGACGGGTCGGCCGGAATCGAGCGCACGCTGTCCGGCTATCTCGACCTGGCCGGCCGGCGGCCCGCCGACATGCCGTTGGGCACCCGGACCGACTACCACCCGTTCATGGTCGCGGGCGTGCCGATCGGCGGCATGAGCACCGGCGCATCCCAGCTGAAAACCCCTGTGCAAGCTCGCCTGTGGGGCGGTCAGGCCGGTGTCGGGTTCGATCCCAACTTCCAGAGCCCCCGGGACACGGCCGACAACATCAACCGGGAAGCGTTGGCTGTCATGGGCTCTGGCGTGGCATTTGCCGTGGGCAGCTACGCCGAGTCAATTTCAGGAGTCAACGGCGTCCCACCCCACGACAAACGGCATCGGACCCGGGTACCCTAGCGACGTTTGCTGGGTCTCGCAGTTCCGCTCCACCGGTCATCCAGCGGATCTAGAATGAGAACCCTTTGATGCTGCCGTGCAGCCGGTCGGGATGAGGTAGGTCATGATGAACCGCGGGCAAGATCGACGTCGGTGCCACGGTGGTCGCAGGCGCACCGCGAGCGGTTCGCTGAGGGCGGTAATTGCCTGTGCAGCGGCGGTGCTCGTGGTAGCGGGGTGTACCACCGTGCTCGATGGGCGGGCCCTGTCGATGCTGAACGACCCATTCCATGTCGGGGATCTCCCCGCTACCAACGGTCCTAGCGGGATCCGCCCGGACGGACCCGCCCCGACCGGCACAGTGGTCAACACCGACAACGGGGCGATCGACAAGTTATCGTTGCTGTCGGTCAACGACATCCAGGACTACTGGAAATCGACGTACAGCCAGTCGCTGAAGGGAACCTTCCTTCCCGTCGCCAAGCTGGTCTCCTACGACTCCAAGGATCCGAGCAGCCCCATCGTTTGCCACAACGAGACGTACAAGCTCGTCAACGCCTTTTTCACGTCGCGCTGCAACCTGATCGCCTGGGATCGCACGGTGTTCATGCCTGTCGCGCAACGCTATTTCGGCGACATGTCGGTCACCGGTGTGCTGGCGCACGAGTTCGGGCACGCGTTGCAGCAGATGGCGAAACTGGTGACGCGGACAGATCCCACCATTGTTCGCGAGCAGCAGGCGGACTGTTTCGCGGGCGTCTATCTGTACTGGGTTGCCGCCGGGAAGTCGTCGCGTTTCACGCTGAGCACCGCCGACGGACTCGACCATGTGTTGGCCGGGGTCATCATCACCCGTGACCCGACGATGGACGCCGACACCGAGAACGACGACGAGCATGGGTCGGCGCTGGACCGGATCAGCGCCTTCCAGATGGGCTTCATCAGTGGCGCCGCGGGCTGCGCGGAGATCAACAAGCAAGAAATCGCGCAGCGCCGTGGTGACCTGCCCAAGGCTTTGCAGTTCGATCCCGACGGCAACCCGCAGACCGGTGAGGTCGCGATCAACGAAGACACCTTGTCGACGCTGATGGAGCTGTTGGGGAAGGTGTTCTCGCCGAAGAACCCGCCGACCTTGTCCTACACGCCGGCCGATTGCCCGGATGCCAAGGCCAGCCCGCCGGCCTCCTACTGCCCGGCCACCAACACCATCGCTGTCGACCTGCCCGCGCTGGCGAAGGTCGGCAAACTGTCCAACGAGAGCGAAAACACCCTGCCGCAGGGCGATGACACCGCCCTGTCGATCGTGATGTCGAGATATGCGCTTGCGGTACAACACCAACGCGGTCTAGCGATGCAGAGCCCGTGGACTGCGCTGCGGACCGCATGCCTGACCGGTGTGGTGCACCGAAAGATGGCCGAACCCATCGACACCCCCTCGCACAAGGAGCTGTTGTTGACCGCGGGTGACCTCGACGAGGCCGTCGCCGGTTTGCTCACCAACCATATGGTTGCCAGCGATGCGGACGGGACCAGCGTGCCGGCCGGCTTCACGCGCATAGCGGCGTTCCGTGGCGGCGTGACCGGCAACATGGACGCGTGCTACTCGCGCTACCCAGGCTGAGCGAGGCGTAGAGTATAGGCCACTTGACCTCAGGAGGCGTCCGTGACGGAAGAACCGCCTAGCTATCCGCCCCCGGGCGAATCCGGCTATCCCCCGCCGGGGCAGGGTTATTCGCCTCCGCCGGGGCAGGGTTATCCGCCTCCGCCGGGACCGAGTTATCCGCCCCCGCCGGGACCGAGTTACCCACCCCCGCCGGGTCCCGGTTACCCGCAAGCCGTCGGCACCAATGGCATGGCGATCGCCTCGTTGGTCTGCTCGTTGTTGGGATGGCTCTGCGGCATTGGGCCGATCCTGGGCATCATCTTCGGCATTCTCGCACTGAGCAAGATCAAACAGACCGGTGAAGGCGGCCGCGGTTTGGCCATTGCCGGAATAGCCATCGGCGCGGTGCTCACCGTGTTCGGCATCCTCGGTGGGATCTTCTCGGTGATCAGTGGGAGCATGGAACACCACCACCGGTATTCAGGAGCCCCGGCTGTGGTTCTCATCGTCGACTCCGTTGCGCCGCCGGCCATCCCAGGTATCGCTGCATAAAGACTCAGGCGCTCAGCCGATCTCGGCGAGCCGGGGGATCAGTTCGTCGCCGAAGCGTCGGATGAAGCCGACGGGGTCGGGGTTTCCGGGCAGCGGACCGACGTTGATCAGCTCGATTCCCAGGTCGGCATAGCACTCCACGGTCTTCAGATATCCGTCGACGTCCTCGAACGGGTCTGCAAGAGCGCCAACGGTTTTGCGGATATCGCCGGGGTTCCGGCCCACCGCGTCGCAGTGCCGGTTGAGCACGTCGATCTTGTGCTGGAGCCCGTCGACCTCGGTCACCGTGCTGTTCCAGATGTCGGCATACTGCGCGACCAGCCGCAGCGTCTTTTTCTCACCGTCGCCGCCGATCAGGATCGGCGGGCGCCGAATCGGTTGCGGCTCACAGATTGTCTCGGCCAGCTGGTAGTGCTTGCCGTCGAACCGGCCGTCGTTCTCGCTCCACATCTGCCGACAGATCCGCAGCGTCTCCTCGAGCATCTCGAAGCGCCGGCTCACCGGTGGATACGGAATACCCAGCGCCGCATGCTCGCGGTCGTACCACGCCGCGCCCAGGCCCAGCATCGAGCGGCCCTGCGACAACACGTCGAGCGTGGTGACCGTTTTGGCCAGCACTCCCGGGTAGCGGTAGGTGACCCCGGTGACCAACAGGGTCAAGTCGATCGTAGTCGTTTGCCCGGCAAGGAAACCCAGCGATGTGTAACCCTCGAGGAAGGGGTCTTCTGCCGGCCGTCCGGTGTTTTCCATCTGAAGGAAGTGGTCGGCCAGGGTGAACATCGTCGCGCCCGCCTGCTCGGCCGTCCTGGCCGCCTCGGCCAGCGTCGGACCCAGCTCGGCGGTATCGCCGGGGAGAAAGTCGATAAAGTGCACACCTATTTCCATTGCAACCAATGCCCTTTCATGACTCGGTCAATCGCTCGAGCAGTGATAGCGCGTCGACGATGATGCGACGCTCGGCTTCGGAGTAGCGCTCCTGCAAGGTGCGTGCCAGCCACTCCTCCCGCACTTGGCGGTCGCTTTCGGCGCGCTGGCGGCCTGCCTTGGTCAACGAGACCACCTGGCGCCGACCATCTTCGGGGTCGGGGGTGCGCTCGATGAGCCCTCGTTGGCCCAGGGCGGCCAGTATGGTTGCCATCGACTGGGGACGTACCCGTTCCGCGCCGGCCAACTCGCTGGCCGACGACGCGCCCTCTTTCCAGAGCCGGGTGAGCACCGCTGTCTGTGACGGGGTCAGGTCGTTGCGGACCTCGACATCTCTCAACCGACGTCGTAGGCGGCTGAACACCACTCGAATATCTCGGGCGGCTGTCGCAGCGGACTCGCCGATGCCATCCATGCCACCATCCTAAATTAGACAGTTAAGACTGTCCAGTTTGGGCTGACTAATTCGGGGTGGGCGTCACGTCATGCAGACGTTGGAAAACATCAGCACCGGCCAGGAGATGATCGAGCCGAGAAACGACACCACCAGGTCCGCGCCCTGCATACCGCGAAGATGGTTGGTGTGTGTCGATGACCAGATCAGGCCGACAATCGAGTAGGGAATGCCCAGCAGCACTGCGAGTGCGATCCACTCGGCCACCGTCATCTCGTAGTTCAGCAGCTGGCGCAGCTTAGTGATCAACCACCTCACCCCTTCCCGGTGTCTGACCTATCGTTGCGCATATGGGAGGGCTAGCGGCAGTAATGACCCGCGTTCGGCGCGTGCTTGCGCGTCCGGTTTCGGTCCAAGCGCTCATCGAGATGGCGCTCTGGCTCGCCGTGCCCTACCTCTTGATCGGCTTCTTCTGGGCCTTCATCCACCCCGACCGGGTGCACGAACTCCAGGCCGAATGGGAGAAGGTGATCTCCGGTTCGGACGCCGCCGCATTCGGTGAAGCCGCTGCGCTGTGGCCCGCGATTCTGCTGCTTCCGACCACCTGCACACTGCCGGGGTCCTAACGTCTCAGCGCAACAGCCGCAGCGCCGCGTCGACCGCGAGCGCGGGCACGTCGAGAGTCCTTGAGCGCAAGTCGTGTCGCGCGCCGGTGATTTCGACAACCTCCGTCGGCGCGGTGATCAACGCCGCGGCATCGCGCACTTCGGCCGGCGTGCCGAATGGGTCCGACGTTCCGTGGGTGAACACGGTCGGCACCCGGATATCGGGCAGGTGTTCGGTGCGGGGGCGTTCCGGCTTACCCGGCGGATGGACCGGATAGGAGAACAGCGTCAACACGTCAACCTGCGCCGGGTTCGTCTCGGCGACCACCATCGACGTCTGCCTGCCGCCGTAGGAATGTCCACCCGCGATCAGCGGGCCAGCAGCAAGGTTGCGGCACACGGTGATTGCCTCGTCGATTCCGGCGCGATCGGTTGCCGCCGAGTCCGACGGCGGCCCCTTGGGCCGGCGTCGACGGTACGGCAGGTTGTACCGTATCGCCAGCCAGCCGCGCCGCGCCCACTCGTCGCAAACCCGTTGCAGCAGTTCGGATTCGCGGTCCCCTCCGGCGCCGTGGGTGAGCACCACGACACCTTGCGGTACGCCGTCGGGCTGGTGCGCGATGCCCGCGATCTGGTCGAGATTCATGCGCCCGCTGACGATGCGGTCCGGAACGGACGGAGAAGGAAGCGGGCAATCATGACAGCCGGAACAGTGGCGAGACCGGGCCGTGGCCGTGGCCGAGCGGGTAGGCGGCACGCAGGCATTCGGTGACCCAGCGCTTCCCGAACTCGACAGCTTGGGGCACGGTGAGGCCGTGGGCCAGTGCGCAGGCGATCGCGGCCGCCAGCGTGTCACCACCGCCGTGATCGTTGCCCGTCGTTATCCGCTGCGCATCGAACTCGTGGAAGTCCGTGCCGTCATAGAGCAGGTCGCAGCTGCGTTGCGACGACCGCAGGTGACCGCCCTTGACCAGGACCCACTGCGGGCCCAGCGCGTGGAGCGCCTTGGCCGCCGCGCGCTGCGACTCGGCGTTCACCACGTCGATGCCCACCAGCAGCCGCACCTCGTCGAGATTCGGCGTCACCAGCGTGGCTAGCGGAAACAGTTGATTGCGAAGCGAATCCAGCGCCGCCGGCGCCATCAGCGCATCGCCGTGCATGGATGCCGCTACCGGGTCGACGACGAGCGGCACCGTCAACTCGAGCCGGCGCCAGGTGGTGGCCACGGTGTCGATGATGCGGGGCGACGCCAACATCCCGGTCTTGGCGGCCTGGATGCCGATGTCGGTGACCACCGCTTCGATCTGGCCTGCGACGACGTCGTCGGGAACTTCGTGAAAGCTCTTGACGCCCAGGGTGTTCTGCACGGTGACCGCGGTGACCGCGATGCACGCGTGCACGCCCAGCATCGCGATGGTGCGCATATCGGCTTCGATGCCCGCGCCGCCTCCGGAGTCCGACCCGGCGATGGACAGCACCCGGCGCGGCGTGGTGCCCGGCGCGGGCAGCGGCAGGTAATTCACTGCGTGATCGGCAGATACACCCGATTGCCGTGGTCAGCGAATTCGGCCGACTTCTCTGCCATCCCGGTGGCGAACAAGGCCTCGATGTCCTCTTCGGTCTCGAGCCCGTGTTTGGCGGCGTAGTCGCGGACATCCTGCGTGATTCGCATCGAGCAGAACTTCGGACCGCACATCGAGCAGAAGTGCGCCGTCTTGGCGGGCTCGGCCGGCAGCGTCTCGTCGTGGTACTCCCGCGCGGTGTCGGGATCCAGTGACAGCGCGAACTGGTCGTTCCAGCGGAACTCGAAACGCGCCGTGCTCAAAGCGTTGTCGCGGTCCTGCGCGTGCGGATGCCCCTTCGCGAGATCGCCTGCGTGCGCGGCGATCTTGTAGGCGATCACCCCGTCCTTGACGTCCTTACGGTCCGGCAGGCCCAGGTGCTCCTTGGGGGTCACATAGCAGAGCATCGCGGTACCGGCCTGGGCGATGATGGCCGCGCCGATCGCCGAGGTGATGTGGTCGTAGGCCGGCGCGATGTCGGTGGCCAGCGGGCCCAGCGTGTAGAACGGGGCCTCCTCACACCACTCCTCTTCCAGCCGCACGTTCTCGACGATCTTGTGCATCGGGACGTGTCCCGGGCCCTCGATCATCACCTGCACGCCATGGGATTTCGCGATCTTCGTCAGCTCGCCCAGGGTGCGTAGCTCGGCGAACTGCGCCGCGTCGTTGGCGTCGGCGATCGAGCCCGGCCGCAGTCCGTCGCCAAGCGAGAAGGTGACGTCGTAGCGGGCGAAGATCTCGCAGAGCTCGTCGAAGTTGGTGTACAGGAACGACTCCCGGTGGTGCGCCAGGCACCATGCCGCCATGATGGAGCCGCCGCGACTGACGATGCCGGTGACCCGCTTGGCGGTCAGCGGGACGTAGCGCAACAACACGCCGGCGTGCACGGTCATGTAGTCCACGCCCTGCTCGCACTGCTCGAGCACGGTGTCGCGGTAGAGCTCCCAGGTCAGCTCGGTCGGGTCACCCTTGGTCTTTTCCAGCGCCTGGTAGATCGGCACCGTGCCGACGGGCACCGGCGAGTTGCGCAGAATCCACTCGCGGGTCTCGTGGATGTTCTTGCCGGTGGACAGGTCCATGATGGTGTCGGCGCCCCACCGGGTGGCCCACACCATCTTGTCGACCTCCTCGGCGATCGACGACGTCACCGCCGAGTTGCCGATGTTCGCGTTGACCTTGGTCGCGAATGCCTTGCCGATGACCATCGGCTCGATCTCGGGGTGGTTGTGGTTGGCCGGGATGACCGCACGTCCGCGGGCGACCTCGTCGCGCACCAGCTCGGCGGGCATGTCTTCGCGGGCGGCGATGAACGCCATCTCCGCGGTGATCTCGCCGGCCCGGGCACGCTGCAGCTGAGTGCCGCGATCGCGGACCAGCCCGGGCCGCGCCGGCAGCCCGGCCGCCAGGTCGATCGTCACGCCCGGATCGGTGTAAGGCCCCGAGGTGTCGTAGAGATCGAAGTCGTCTCCGGTGGACAGGTGCACCCGCCGCAGCGGCACCCGCAGTGTGTCTCCGTCCGGGCCCGGTATTTCGCGGTAAGCCTTGCTACTGCCCCAGATGGGTCCGGTGGTGACGGATGGTTCGACGGTTACGGTCATTTGTTCATCTCCCTACGCCGGCATTACCCGGTCAGGTTCGTACGGTCGACGGCCCCAAGCCGTCCTCTCAGCACACTCGGCGTGCGCTCCCGCGGTTGTTTACTTTTGGGTGGCCAAAAACGCCCGCACGCGACGTTACCCTCACCGCGGACCATCTGCGCCGCACGGGCGCACAAGCCGTCCGGATTGCGAAGACATTGACCAGGTCTTGCCGCTGAATGGTTCCCCATGAACGGATTGCTTTACCGGTAATTCGCGGAGTGCGATGATGGCCGAGTGTCGCAGCCCAAGCAAACGGCCGCCGCGAATTTCCCCCGGACGCGGGAGCAGCCGACCAGCGTGACCGGGGACGCCGCGCTCACGTACCTGAACGTCGGCAGTTTTCGGTTCTGGTTCGATGGTGAGCGCTGGGAGTGGTCCGACGAGGTTGCCCGGATGCACGGCTACGAACCGGGCAAGGTCGCGCCGACCACCGAACTGATGTTGTCGCACAAGCATCCCGAAGACCGGGAACACGTCCGGGATCTGCTCCAGCTTGCATTGCATTCCGGGGACTCGTTCTCGAGCCGTCACCGGTTTGTCGACACGAACGGCGGTGTGCACGAGGCGATCGTCGTAGCCGATCGGATCGTGGACTCCTCGGGTGCGGTGACCGGGACGGCCGGCTATTACATCGACCTCACCGGCACCTTCGACGAAGCCCGTCACGAGAGCCGTCAGGAAGTGCTCGACGAAGCGCTGCCGGACCTGTTCGAAAACCGCGCGGCCATCGAGCAGGCCAAGGGCGTGATGATGGCCGTCTACCGGATCAGCCCCGACCAGGCGTTCCGGGTGTTGCAGTGGCGTTCGCAAGAGACCAATATCAAGCTGCGCACGCTGGCCAGGCAACTGATCCACGATGTCAGCGGCCTGCCGCCGATGTCTAGGGCCGTCCAGAGCAAGTTTGACCACCTGTTGCTGACGATCCAGGAGCGCATTCCGGCTGAAAACGGCCGATAGCGGCTGCTAGGCCTCTTCCATCGCCTCGCCGAGCTCTTCGAGCAGCCGGTTGTGGTGATTGCTGGCCAGCAGGTGTCCGGCCGCGATGACCAGGGCGACCGGCCACTCGATGAGTTCCAGGGCGGCCAGGGCGGCGAGACCACCGTAGTAAGCAAGCTGTTCGGGCCGCGGAATCTCGGCCTGGCCCACCAGGGGCAGTTTCACGACAAAGGTTTCGCCTTCGCGAATTTTCTCTACCGCCTCGCGCTGCGACGTTGCCCGGCGAGTTTTCTTTTCCGCCATCATTTGCCTTTCAGTAACGAAGGGTTTCCCAACTCGCCCGGTGACTTGGTCACCGTCAGACGTATGTCGACGACCGATAACCTGGCCGATCCGATATTTTCATCCGTTGCCTCGGTGCTGAGGGTGCCGTTGCTCGAACTCTATGCGCTTCTGTGGCGCGTCGGGATCGTGGAGATCGTCGAGCCCGATCGCGGGCATCGCAGGCCTCCGCGGTTTTCGGCCCGGGTAGCTCCGCGGCCGAGGGGGACGCTCTGTCCCGACCCGTCCGCACACGGTTCGGGACGGCCGCACCGGCGGCCGCAGCGCGCGTTGGCGTAAGCCGGCTCCGCGTCAGTTGGTGCTGCGCAACTCGGCGGTTCCCGCCCGACGTCCCGCCGTCTTCTTGGCGGGAGACTTGGCGGCGGCCTTACGCGGTGCGGCTTTTTGTGTTGTCGGCTCGGTGGGTACCGGCTTGAGGCTGGCCTTCGCCGGCGCCTCGGATCTCTGATTCAGCCGTCGCAACAACAATGCGCCGCCACCGACGGCCAACAAGACCGGCCACTCGACCAGCCCGGCCACGCCAAGCGCGCCGATGGCCAATGCGGCCGCCGGTGTCGAATGACTGCCCGAGTTGATGCCCCGCTTGATGCCCTCGGCGGCCCCTGTTACGCCACCGACGATTCCGTTGACTGCCGCACCGCCGACCGCGCCGGCGGCGGCGGTCGTGGCGTCTGCGGCGCGATTGACTGTTTTCCCTACGTTGCGGACTGCTCCTCCGACGACACCCATGATGACTCCCGGTTCCTCGGTTGCTCTCTTTGCAAACCGCGTAGCAACATGTATACCCGCCGAACGGGCAGTTAACAGCAGCAACGAAAACTGTTCACGCATCTAACAGGCGAAATGCTGCCACGTCGGAAACGCGCAGACAACGGAAACGGTCGGGAATTTCGGCGCCTACTCAGGATTCAGGTCGACCAAAACCGGTGCATGATCGCTGGGCGCCTTGCCTTTGCGTTCGTCGCGCACGATCTGCGCGTCGGCGACGCGGCCCGCCAGCGCCGGTGAAGCGAGGATGAAGTCGATGCGCATGCCTTGCTTTTTCGGGAACCGAAGCTGGGTGTAATCCCAATAGGTATAGACGCCGGGGCCCGGGGTGAAAGGCCTTACTACGTCCCTGAATTGCGCGTCGACGATGGCGTTGAACGCCTGGCGTTCCGGTTCGGACACATGCGTGGCGCCGTCAAAGAATTCGGTGCTCCACACGTCTTCGTCGGTCGGGGCGATGTTCCAGTCGCCGACCATCGCGATCTGCGCGGTCGGATCGTCGTGCAGCCAGCCGGCCGCCGTATCACGCAGGGCGGCAAGCCAATCCAGCTTGTAGGTGTAGTGGGGGTCGGCCAGGGCGCGGCCGTTGGGCACGTACAGACTCCACACCCGGACGCCGCCGCAGGTGGCACCCAAAGCCCGGGCTTCCGCCGTGGCGGCTACCTCCGGCTTGCTGCTCCACGTGGGCTGGCCGTCGAATCCGATCTGCACGTTGTCGATGCCCACCCGGGAGGCGATCGCCACACCGTTCCACTGATTGAAGCCGACGTGTGCGACCTCGTAGCCGAGTTCCAGGAATGGCAGCGCGGGGAACTGGCTGTCGGAGCACTTGGTCTCCTGCATGGCCAGCACGTCGACGTCGGCGCGACCCAGCCAGTCGACGACGCGGTCCAGGCGAGTGCGAATCGAGTTGACGTTCCAGGTCGCCAGTCGCACGCGCAGCGGGTCGCCGTCATCAACCGTCCTGTCGGGCATGGCTAGACGGTATCCCAGGCTCCCGGCCGGACTTCGAAGTAGCGACGGCGGTGGTGCAGTCGGAAGCCCAGATCCTCGGCGAGCGCGGCGGTGGCGGCTTCTTCCCCGCAAGCGGGCGGTGCCCGCAGCTCGGCGACTGCGACATAGCCGCGGGTGGCGCCGCGGTGTGCACCCCATGCCAGCAGTGCTTCGCAGAGCCGGCTATCGGACAGGCACGTCGCCGAAAGTCCCACCCACCGTGTGCCGTCGGGCGCGTCGGTCACCGCCGCGTCCTCGGGTGGATCCGCCAGTGTGATGGACGGGCCGGGCTCCAGGGCGGTGAGGTCAACCACGTCGCGCACCAACACGCGCTCAACGTGTTCGCTCACCAGGGCCGGCGGCAGCGCCAACAAGCGGTCCGGGACGGCCAGCCACGGCGTCAGGCCGCGACGGCCGTACCAGGCGGCGATCGCGGGTACCGAGCTCAGCTGGGCGGAAATATCCAGTGGCACTGCCGAATTGGTGGTGAAGCCGGTTTCGGGCTCGGCCCGCAACAGCCAGCCGTCCAGCCAGGCGTGTTCCGCGCCGGCCCGGGCAGCCGCGGCGGCGTACTCGAGTGCGCGGATCGCCGAGGTGCGCACCGGCGCGTCGGTCAGCGCTCGCAGCGCCACCACATCGGCCGCCGCGAACTCGACGACCGCACCGGTCTTTGTCTGCACCCGCACGATCGGATCGACCGCCAACAGGTGTCCCACCGCATCCGTCAGCGGCGGAACCGATCCGGGCCGACGCCGGTAGCGAACCGTCACCCGGGTTCCGATCGCGGGCCACGAGACCATCAGTGACCGAACGGATCCGGTCCTTCGCCCGGCGTCCAGGACAGCCCGGGTAGGCCCCAGCCGTGGGATTTGACGGCACGTTTTGCCGCGCGGGCGTGCCGGCCGATGAGGCGGTCCACGTAAAGGAATCCATCCAGGTGCCCGGTTTCGTGTTGCAACATCCGGGCGAACAATCCGGTGCCCTCGATGGTGACCGGTTTGCCGTCGGCGTCGAGACCGGTGACCCGTGCCCAAGTCGCGCGCCCGGTGGGGAACGACTCGCCGGGAACCGACAGGCAACCTTCGTCGTCGTCGCCCGGGTCGGGCATGGTCTCGGGTATCTCAGAGGTCTCCAGGATCGGATTGATGATCACGCCGCGGCGGCGTTCGGTCATTCCGCGGTCATCGGCGCAGTCGTAGACGAACAGCCGCAGGCCGTGTCCGATTTGATTGGCGGCCAGGCCGACGCCGTGGGCGGCGTCCATGGTGTCGTACAGGTCGGAGATCAACCCGGCGAGGTCTGCCGGTAGCGAACCCTCGGCGTCGACGGGCACCGGCGTCGTCGGCGTGTGCAACACCGGATCGCCCACAATGCGAATGGGTACGACTGCCATGGTCGGCTAGCTTAAGCCC
>NZ_JBVAXR010000034.1:43934-49331 GCF_055419445.1 Mycobacterium sp. IDUB_19
CCGGCGACGATGCGCGGCGCAAAGCGCCGGGCTGAGGAGGCGGGCAATCAAGCTAAGCCCGGCGACGATGCGCGGCGCAAAGCGCCGGGCTGAGGAGGCGGGCAATCAAGCTAAGCCCGGCGACGATGCGCGGCGGTCGGGGTCGCCAAGTAAGCAATCAAGGCAATCGGCCGACTCGCGGGTCTGGATGAAGGCTTGAGGGTTCGCGGCGTGATTCAATATTCGCCGAAACATGCCCCTATGTAAGTCAAGTCATTCGAGCTACCGGGAATTCGGCGGAAGGGTCCAGGGGAAGCGATATGGACAGCGCCATGGCGCGGGCAAATCGATCGGGGGACGATGCTGAAATCGCCGATGGGCTGACCCGACGCGAACACGACATCTTGGCCTTCGAACGTCAGTGGTGGAAATTCGCCGGTGTCAAGGAAGACGCGATCAAAGAGCTGTTCTCGATGTCGGCGACGCGTTACTACCAAGTGCTCAACGCGCTCGTGGATCGGCCCGAGGCCCTGGCCGCCGATCCGATGCTGGTGAAGCGGTTGCGGCGGCTGCGCGCCAGCCGTCAGAAGGCGCGCGCAGCACGGCGCCTCGGCTTCGAGGTGACCTGACTAGCTACAGTAGGGCTCGATGAAAGAGCGCGTTCCCGACTCCACGGGGCTCCCACTGCGGGCCATGGTGATGGTGCTGTTGTTCCTCGGCGTCATCTTCCTGCTGCTCGGGTGGCAGGCCCTGAGTTCCTCCGGGAAGTCCGACGATGACTCGGCCTCGGCCGCCTCGAGTGCGACCAGCTCCAGCGTCGCCGCGTCATCGACCTCGACAAGCCCGAAGCCCGCGGCCACCGACGCCGACGTCCACGTGTTCAACATCTCCGGCAAGGAGGGTGTCGCCGGGCATGCCGCAGACCAACTCAAGGCCGGCGGCTTCAAGGTCGTCGACGTCGGGAACCTGTCGCTACCCGATGTGACCGTCACGACGGTCTACTTCACCGACGCCGACGGCGAGCACGCCACCGCGGACGCGGTCGGCAAGAACCTGGGCGCGCCGGTCGAACCGCGCACCCCCGCACTCAGCAGCGAGCCGCCCGGCGTCATCGTCGTGGTCGCGGGCTGACTGAAGGTCGTGAGCCGGGTTAGGCTCTGCGCTATGCCTACGCTTGCCGGTCACCGCAATGTCGTTGTCACCATGTCCGCATTGTCCGCAGCCACCAGCGTCGCTTTGCTGAGTGCGTGCTCCTCGCCCCAGCACGCGTCGTCGGTCCCGGGCACCACGCCGTCCGTCTGGACGGGATCACCCGCGCCCTCGGGGACCGCGGGGGCCGAAGGCGAGGGCGCCGGGCAGCCGAGCATCACCACCCACCTGAGGGCGCCGGACGGAACCCAGGTCGCGACCGCCAAGTTCGACTTCAGTAACGGCTATGCCACCGTCACGATCGCGACGACCGGCGCTGGGGGGATCACGCCCGGCTTCCACGGGGTGCACATTCACAAGGTGGGCAAGTGCGAGGCCAATTCGGTTGGCCCCACCGGCGGCGCGCCCGGCGACTTCCTCTCGGCCGGCGGCCACTTCCAGGCGCCGGGCCACTCGAACGAGCCGGCCAGCGGGGACCTCACCTCGCTGCAGGTTCGTAAGGACGGCGTCGGCACGTTGGTGACCTCCACGGACGCCTTCACCATGGGGGACCTGTTGACCGGTGAGAAGACGGCGATCATCATCCACGCGGGCGCCGACAACTTCGGCAACATCCCGCCGGAGCGCTACAGCCAGACCAATGGGACGCCGGGTCCGGATGCGACCACGATGAGCACTGGCGACGCCGGCAAGCGAGTGGCGTGCGGTGTCATTGGTGCCGGCTAACAGGCCCTTTCAAAAGGGCGATGCGCACATCGATTTCGCCCGGTCGCCGCGGCCGACTCTCGGCGTCGAGTGGGAGTTCGCGCTCGTCGACGCAGAAACCCGCGACCTGAGCAACGAGGCCACCTCCGTCATCGCCGAGATCGGCGAAAATCCGCGTGTGCACAAGGAATTGCTGCGCAACACCGTCGAGGTGGTCAGCGGTATCTGCGACTGCACCGCGCAGGCGATCGAGGATCTGCGCGAAACTTTGGGCCCCGCGCGCCAGATCGTCCGGGACCGCGGCATGGAGCTGTTCTGCGCCGGCGCACACCCGTTCGCGCAGTGGAGTACCCAGCAGCTCACCGACGCTCCCCGCTACGCCGAGCTGATCAAGCGCACCCAGTGGTGGGGCCGGCAGATGCTGATCTGGGGCGTGCACGTGCATGTCGGGATCTCCTCGGCGCACAAGGTGATGCCGATCATGACGTCGTTGCTGAGGTACTACCCGCACCTGCTGGCGCTGTCGGCGTCCTCGCCGTGGTGGACCGGCGTGGACACCGGATACGCGAGCAACCGGGCCATGATGTTTCAGCAGTTGCCCACCGCCGGGCTGCCGTTCCAGTTTCAGACTTGGTCGGAATTCGAAGGGTTCGTCTATGACCAGAAGAAAACCGGCATCATCGACCATGTCGACGAAGTCCGTTGGGACATAAGACCTTCGCCGCATCTGGGCACGATCGAGGTGCGAGTCTGCGACGGCGTGTCCAACCTGCGTGAGCTGAGCGCGCTGGTCGCGCTGACGCATTGCCTGGTGGTCGACCTGGACCGCAGGCTGGAAGCCGACGAGTCGTTGCCGACCATGCCGCCGTGGCACAACCAGGAGAACAAGTGGCGCGCGGCACGCTACGGGCTGGACGCGGTGATCATCTTGGACGCCGACAGCAACGAGCGCCTGGTTACCGACGACCTCGCCGATCTGCTGAACCGGTTGGAGCCGGTCGCCAAGTTGCTGCATTGCAGTGACGAACTCGCTGCGGTGGAGGAGATCTCGCGCCACGGCGGTTCCTATCAGCGACAGCGGCGAGTGGCCGAAGAGCACGACGGCGATCTACGGGCGGTCGTCGACGCGTTGGTGGGCGAGCTGGACATCTGATGGAGCTGGCGATGTTCCCGCTGGAGGCGGCGTTGCTGCCGAATCAGGATCTGCCGTTGCGCATTTTCGAGCCTCGCTACGTCGCGCTGGTGCGGCACTGCGTCGACGCCGGCGAACCCTTCGGCGTGGTGCTGATCTCACGCGGCCGCGAGGTCGGTGGTGGTGACGCGCGATGCGATGTCGGTGTGCTGTGCCGGATCAACGAATGTATCGACGAGGGCGCGGACCGATACTCGCTGCGCTGCCGGACCGGCGAGCGGATTCGGGTGTGCGAATGGCTGCCCGACGACCCCTACCCGCGGGCTATCGCGGGACTGTGGCCCGACGAGGCGGGCGACGCGGTAACGCAGGCGCAGCTGCTCGACGTCGAAGACCGGATGATGGCCTTGTTCGAGCGGATCGCGGAAGCGCGCGGCGCCGTGCTGCCGGACCGCGAGGTGCTGCTGGGCCCGGGCGACGCCGACACGGGACAGCGCCTGTTCGCGTTGGCCGCCCGTATCCCGATCGGTGCGGCCGACCGCTACGCGGTGCTGTCGGCGCCGTCGGCAGCCGGCCGGCTCGCGGCTCTGAGCGACGCGGTCGACGCGATCGCCGAGATGGTCGAATTCCAGCTGTCGGAGTAGAGGATTGAACGACTGGTGAAAGTACATCTTCAAATCGACGGATCGCCGACCGGGGCGTCGGCGAGTGCGGCCGAGATCGCCGAGACGGGCGCCGACGGCCTGTTCACCTTCGAGGGCCAGCACGACGTGTTCTTCCCGCTGATCATCGCCGCCAACGAGACCAGCCTGGACTTGATGACCAACGTCGCGATCGCCGCGCCACGAAGTCCGTTGCACATGGCGCACGCTGCCTACGATTTGCAGGTCTTCAGCGGCGGCAGATTCCGGCTCGGTCTGGGCTCGCAGATCAAGGTCCACATCGAAAAGCGCTACGGCAGCAAGTGGGATCGCCCGGCGGCGCGGATGGCCGAAACGATCGCGGCGATCAAGGCGATATTCGCGGCGTGGGAAGGCCAGTCCCGCCTGAACTTTCGCGGTGAGTTCTTCACCCACACCCTGATGGCGCCCAACTTCAACCCGGGTCCCAACCCGTACGGGCCGCCACCGGTGTTGATGGGGGCGCTCGGCCCGATCATGACGCGCACCGCGGCCGAAGTCGCCGACGGACTGCTCGTCATGCCCTTCAACAGCGCGCGTCACTTCGCCGAACGCACCATCCCCGCGATCAACGAGGGACTGCGTCGTTCGGAGCGTTCGCCCAACGACTTTCAGGTGATCGCCCAGGCGATGGTCGCGGTGGGCAGCAACGACGCGGACCTGGCCGCCGCCGTCAACGGAGTCGCCTCGCTGATCGCCTTCTATGGCTCGACACCGGCGTACCTGCCGGTGCTCGAGGTCGAGGGCTGGGCGGATGTCCAGCTGGAACTCAACGCGTTGTCCAAGCAGGGCCGTTTCGCCGAGATGCGCGCGCTGATCACCGATGACATGGTGGCCCAGATCGGCATCGTCGGAACTCCCGAGGAATGCGCCAAGCAGCTCGTCGCACGGTTCGGCGATCACGTCGACGAAGTGTGTTGCTACTTCCCCGGCTACACGCCACCCTGCACGGACATCGCCGGACTGATCGACGCCTTACACCGGAGTCCCGCACGGCGATGAGTACCCCCTCAGCGAGCCATGTGCTGGTCGGCATCGACGCGGGAGTTGCGGTGCTCACGCTGAATCGGCCCGACCACCTCAACGCCTATACCGCCGAGATAGGTGCACTGCTCGGCCGGGCGTACCGGGACTGCGACGAGGACGACGCCGTCCGGGCCATCGTGGTCACCGGGGCGGGCCGGGCCTTTTGCGCCGGCGCCGACTTCTCCGGTGGCGCAACACCGTTCGAGAGCCCCCAAGATGACGGGACGTTCTCGGCGTCACCGATCGACCCGGCGGCTTTCGAATTGCGCAAGCCGGTGATCGCCGCCGTCAACGGGCACGCCATCGGAATCGGCCTGACCATTGCGCTGCAGGCCGACATCCGCATCGTCGCCGACGACGCCAAATATGGTGTGGTGCAAGTACGCCGGGGAGTGATACCCGATTGCATGTCGCACTGGACGTTGGCGCACCTGACCAACCTCGGCGTGGCCGCCGAGGTGCTGCTGACCGGGCGCACGTTCAGCGGGCCCGAGGCAGTCGATTTCGGCATCGCGAATCGGGCGCTGCCCGCGGCGCAGGTCCTCGCTCATGCGCTGGAGATTGCCCGCGACATCGCGGTCAATGTGGCGCCGATGTCGGCGGCCTTGTGTAAGCGGCTGTTGTGGGACACCGCGATCCACAACTACACGCCGCGCCAAGTCGCCTCGCTGGAAACGCAGTTGCACCACCGCGTGATGGGCACCGCCGACGCGAGTGAGGGCGTCA
>NZ_JBVAXR010000035.1:0-48909 GCF_055419445.1 Mycobacterium sp. IDUB_19
GCCTCTCCCGATCACCGGCCCCGATACCCCCGCGGCCACCGACCTACCCATCCACAAAAACATCCGCGGCATCCCCGAGCGCGAGGAGTTCGGCGACGCCCTGCAACTGGGCGCTGACGCGTTGCCCGCGTCGGGCGGCGTCGATTGGTGGCGCACGGTGTGCGTCGATAATTTGGGGCTGCCGCGGCCGGCGCAAGATCGGGGAACCTTCCTCAGAATGCTGCGTCAATCCCGGACCTTGTCCGCGCGTCAACTGAGTCGTTCCGGAGTTAGGGGATCCGCGATATCCAGCCTCGAACACAACAAGAACGGTGGGGGTCTGCGGACGTGGCGGAAGTTGTTGTGTGCGTTGGATGTTCCCGAGTGGGCGCAGGATATGTTTTTGCGGAAGTTTTTTCCGGGGCGGTTGGATTCGTTTCGTCCCGGTGTTATCTGGCATCACAGCCCGGGCAGTCTGGTCACCGCCCGTCGTATCGCGAAAAACTGGACTGAACAGGACCTCGCAGATCACGCGGACATCTCCTCGACCGTAGTGGGAAGGGTCGAGCTCAACAGGTATGAGTCTGGCCTGACGGACGAGCAGCGGGGGGCGCTGGGCGAGGTGTTGGGCATATCCAACGCCGAATGGGACTGGGTGGAGTCCATGGCGCGCGATTCCGAGGGTGCGGTGGCGGGCGAGGGTCCGGATATGGCCGTGGTGAAGCAGGTTGTGCGAGCCGGCGGGGTTGAGGCGGTCGACGTGTTGTGTGGTGGCTTCGACTCCGATATCAGGACCCAGATCGCTGTGTATGTGTCGGCCCGCGATCCCGCGGACGCCGACGGTGCCGTGGCCGCGGTGAGGGCTGAGGCCCGGGCCAGTGTGTGGGATGCCGCCGATGGGATCAACGCGTGGCAGTGGCTGATGGACACGGTGGAGTTCGTGGTGTTCCGTGGGCGACTGGCTGGTATTGCGAAGCGCGTGGATCCCAATGCCCACCAGACCATTGCTGCGGCGCGCAGACATGCTGTGCAGACGGCTATTGCGGCCGTCGCGGGCCAGCCCGATATCGGCGCGGGGCACCTAGTTCTGCTGGAAGGTCTGCAGCGCGATCTGTCGGTTGCTCATGTCCTTCGCGAGTTGTTCGCGAAGGACATTGACTGGGGCGCAGACACGTTCGTTGCGGAACAAAACCGGCTGGTGCTCGCGCTGGCCGAGGTTCTTGCCCGGGAGTTTCCCGTCGAACGCACCATCGTGGCCGCGGGCCGGGAAGACCCGGCGGCTTCGCCTGTCGTCGAAGAAGGTGCGCGGGCCAATGTCGGCGGGTCGGAACCGGATCGGCTGCTAGAGCAGAGCGCCGCCAAATCAGAGTCTGATGGCGCCCCGGAGAACTCTGTGGAGCGGATGCCGTCGGTCTGCGAGCAGGAACTCGACACCGCTACTGCCGATCAGGCGATCATCGACCAGGCCATCCACATCGATCGCACCGGCGGGTCTGCACCACCCAACCGTGGGCCCCCGGTGGCGGCTGACGATCCCGTCCAGGCCGACACCGCGCCTTCAGGCGAAGGGGCAGCACCGCCTGACGACGCGCCGTTTTGCACCGAGGACGATTCCGCCGCTGCGGCCGTGGTGGTTGATGCGTTGTTGGCAGGATTGGTGTCGATACCGCGGGTGTGTGCCGCCGGGCAGCTAGGGTTTGGGCAACGCCATTTCTCGCAACGCCGCTTTGTGCAGCGCGGCATCACCACCGCGATCACTGTTCCCGATCCCGACACCATCCAGGTGGCCGCGCTGCCCGGCATGGGTTTCACCGCAAAGGAATTCGCCTACCATGCCCGTGGCCACGCGAGCCGCGGACCGGGCGGGCGACCACTCGAAGCCGCGCCGGCCGACGGCGGATGGGTAGACAACCCCGACATCGCGGACCTGGTTGCCCGCTTGCGCGACGACGCCGACGCAACCGAGCTGGTCTATCTGGCGACCAGCCCGTCGGGGCGCCATAAGCACGGCCATGTGTGGGCTCTTACCACCACGGAAGAAAAGGGTCAATTGCTGCTGCACGAGGTTCGTTCTGCCCCCACTGACACCGACCCCTGGGGGACCGAGGAACACGACCACGCGTGCTCGACTGAAACCGACGTACTCAACCGGATCCGCCGTCAGCCCGGCACCAGCCTGCACGCCATCATCATCGACCGCGATGGCAACCCCGAGCCCGCCATCGGCCACGGCCCCACTGCCACCCTGGGCCATCTCGACGCCACCCCATCGCCCGGCGACGACAGCGCGCCAGGCGATTACCCGGCGGAGCGTTTCTTCGCCAGCCTGGGCCCCGCACATATCGAGGCGATGGTCGGTCGACAACCAGGACATGACGTGCGTCGTGTGGCTGAGGTGTTAACAGAGGCGTATCGACGCGAGGTACGAATTGATCTCGGATCGCCGATTTTAAAGCACAGTGGCCCTGGGTACGTGGAACTCCTCGACGCCGTTGGATGCTTTGCCGGGTGGTTCATGCCCCACGCAGAGGTAAGTGCGACTCTTCGCTACTTGGGACGCGGTTCGTCAGCTGTCGTAATCACATCCCCGGCAAGTGAATCCGGTGAGAGAGTCTTTGTCGCAGTCAACATTGGGGGCAGTGCGTACTTCTACGACCCCGACTTCGACACACTGTCGGACTTGCTAGAAACGTGTGCCGAAAAAGCACTGACCGACGTCGCGGCCGGTTATCTTGACGCCCAAGGGAATCCGTTGTGCCCGGCAGCAGAGTACACCACGCAATGGCACTTCACCAGGCGCCGAATCCTCGAGGCAGTGCAGGCATTGTCGGAGGTAGACCGGTTGCACCTGGCCGACGAAGAGGCAACCCTCAACACAGATTTCGCCGCGGCGATGCAAAGGGATGTGGTACCGGGCTCGGATCACGCGAACGCGCTGGCGGAGCGCCACTTCGCCATCCGGCGCCGGCTCGTCGCCGATTACGGCTATGAATCGCACCGCAGCGATGGGCGGTTACTTGTCGCAAATGGGGACTTCCGTCGCGGCTATGAGGAGATGGCGGCGGGGTTGGCGCGCTATGTCCGCGATGTGATCGTGGCCAATGCCCAACGTCACCTTGATGGTGACGATTCCTTGGCGCAGAACCGGACCGGCGCATCTATTACCCGCGCGGGGGATGGCGGTTCGGAACACCCTGGGCAGGAGGATGATTCGTCCTCGGTAGAACGTTACTTCGAGCACATCGAGAGCCGGACGCGATCGGTTCCCGCAGCCATCGAGGACCCGCCAACCGGATATGCTTCGCGACGTGTCGCCGAAGCGCTCACAGAAATGTACGACCTTGGGATCCACATCGAATCCGAGCCCGGCTCTCGCTTTGTGCCGCTCGCCGCGCTTGAAGCCACTCTTGGATTTGCCAGCAAAAGCGCGACCTACACCGAGATGGAGGAGACGCTGACCTACCTTGGTCGCGATTCCTCGGCCATCGTGTTGTCGTATCTGAAGACCACCAAGCCGACGGTGAACGTTATCGTGGCGGTTAACCTCCGCGGAAAGGTCCATCTCTACAACCCTGATTGGGAGGTGCTTTCGGACTGGTCTCCCCCATGGGGAGCTGACCTGCTGGCCCGCAGCGTGGTGGGTTATCTGGACGCTCGCGGAGATCCGTGGGAGCCCTTGGACGAGGCACAGCGCTGGGCGCCGGCCGTGGATCGGGCCTTCCTTACGTTGGATCTCCGCTCGGAGGCCAACAGAGCGCAGTTCAGCGGCGAAATAGCGGCTGTATCTCGAGATTTCGCTTTGGCCATGCAGCGTGACGTGACGCCGGGTTCGGACGAAGCGAACCAACTGGCGGACAGGCATTTTGCCATCATGCGGAGGCTCTCAGACCGCTGGAACTACAACGTGCATCGTTATTTTGGGCGCCGGCTGGTGGTGAGTTCGGAAGACCGTGGCTACTGGGAGTCGGTGGCGCCTGGGCTGGCGCGCTATGCGCGCGATGTGATCGTCGCAAACGCCGACAGCCACCTGGGCGCACGCGTATCCCTCGCCGGAACGGAGGCCGGGGACGCCAGCCGCGAGCGTTTGATGGGTCCGGTGGAGCGCTACTTCACGTACCGATGGGATCCACAGTCTGCCAGGGCAATTGGTGCCGAGAAATTAGATCAGCGCATTCGCCGTGTCGCCGAAGCGTTGAAACAGATCTACGGTCACCGTGAGTTCCCCCTGGCGTTGGAGCCTGGAGCCGCACGAGCGGTCCGAGCGCTGTTCGACGCTGCCGGATCAGCCCCGGACTTTGCGACTTATGGTGAGATTGCGGAGACGCTGCTGTACTTGGAGTGGGATTCGGCGGCCATCGTCGTGTCGCAGTGGAGACGCTGGCCAACTCCAGAGGTCCTGTTGGCGGTCAACTATCGCGGGAAGGCCTTCTACTACGACCCCACGAAAGAGACGTTGACCTCATGGCCACCACCGTGGCAGGAAAGCCGTTTGTCAGCGAGCGTCGTCGCTTACCTCGATGACAGCGGTATTCCGCTACTCCCCCTTGACGAGTCCGACAAACATTGGGATCAGGTGGTGCGGCAGATGGATGTTGCAGTGGCCGCCCTGTCTCAAGAGGACAGACTGCAGCTAATCGACGAAATCGCGGCTGTCAACGCTGATTTCGTGAGGGGCATGAATAACGGCGTGGCGGCTGGCTCGGACGAAGCCAATGCATTGGCCGAGAGGCATTTTGGGGTCGGACGCTGTCTCTACGCGGACTACAGCTACCAGTTGCATCGCAACTTTGGACGGCGGTTGGTAACGCATGGCAATTACCGCGACCCCTATGAGTGGATGGCCCCGGGCGTGGCGCGCTATGTGCGCGATGTGATCGTTGCCAACGCCGAACGTAATCTGGGTCCTCCCGACGATCCCGGGGGAGCACGCGCGCCGGGCCCGCGCCAGCCGCGCGGTCCGCCACCGGGAGGTTTGGACTCGCCGACAAGCGGGCAGCCCCGGACACCCACCGCCGGTGGCGATTCGGATCGTAGTGAGCCGGAGTCGCACAGCGGTGAACGCGATAGAGGCAGTGACAGCGCAAGCCCGGCACCCGCCGAAACCACCAGACCCCTCAAAGAGGGGAAACTCAACCTACCGACAACCCGGCCGACGGCTTCCGGTGAGCCGATCAAAGACGCGGCAAATCAGAACGCCCTCGGTCCACCCGGCAAGTTACGCCTCGTCACCACGCAACGGCGCGACGGCGCTGACGCCACGCGCCCAGCGTTGTCGGAGGATGGCACCGGTGCGCACGCTCACGCCCAACCCGTCGAGAATGCGCGATCCACCGACGGCGCACCTCGCAACAACGGCGTCGACGCCACCTCCGAAGTGTTGGCAGGCCCTTTGGCAACCAACGGAACCGGCGTCATCCAAGCCCGTCACCACGAGACCGGCAGTAATTTTGATGAAGGTGTGTCTGGCGGATCGTATGCCGACAACGGTGCCGTCGAGTCGACACCGCCGAGCAAGAACTGCGCTTTGGCCGTTGCCGGCAGGTTGTCGGAGCTGTACCGCGAGCGGGCATTTCGCATCGAGGCCGACCCGGCCCGTGCGGGGGTGCCCGCGGGGAAGTTGTTTGAAGCCGCCGATTCGGCCTGTGAGTTCGCCACCTACGCCCAGGTGCGAGACAAGCTGCTCGCCAAGTTGCCCAATGGCTTAGACAAGATGGCTGACGGCTCATCGGCCATCGTGGTCTCCAAGTGGGCGGGAGGCGGCCCGCGCGAGGGCGGCCACGCCTTTCTCGCGGAAAAAGTTGACGGTGAGGTGTTTTTCGTCGACCCCACGACCGGGCGGCGAGGTCCGTGGCCCCCACCCTGGGGCCAAGAAGAGGTAGAGCTCAGCGCGGTCGGCTACCTCGACCAGTACGGTAAGGCGCTCACAGCACTGCACGACATTTCCGCAGCGGGCACCGTCGGCGGTTCCGCCGCGCTCGCAGCCGCCGTGGTCATCGGCGACGTTGCGGGCCGCGGCGGGGGCCGGGGGGAGGGATGCTCTAGCGAGCCGTCTTCTCACGCGTACGGGGATACCGCCGATTCACGCTCCGACAGCCGGCATCTGAAGGCGATAGTTAAGAAGGCGTTATCACAACGGGTTCCCCCGGTGGGGGTCGACGAAATAGTGCATCCGTTGGGTGATGCGCGGTTGGCCGTGAAGCGGGCGCGGGCCAACGTGGCCTGGTGGGATGGACTGAGTGAGGTCCAACAGGACGCGTTGATCAAGGCCCACCCTGACAAGATCGGCAATGCTGAAGGCATTCCGGCGTGGGCCCGCCACGAGGCCAATTCCCTTAGGGTGCAGCGTTACCTGGATTTTGGCGATGAACTACAGTCTGCGTTGGACAACGGTACTCCGCTTCCCAGTAACCGCCCTCGACACGCGGAACTTCGGTTCCTGCCCCACGTACGTCGAATCGAGGCCGACCTACATTGGGCGACCGAAGTTGCCCGTGGAGCGGGGGTGGGCACGTTTCTGTTGGCCTTTGACCCGCTGGCATTTGACGATGCCGGACGAGTCGAACGTAGGGCAAGAGCCATTGTCGGTTTCAGCAAGAATTGCGGGAGTCCGTATGAGGCGCGGTCGGTATCCTGGCATATCCCCGGACGGGGCTGGACGGTTGACGATATTGGCGGGCTGATGGACCAGGCGCGTAACCATCTGAACTCCACGCTGTTCGATGAGCCGGCGTTGCCAGCTGCATCGATGATCTGGATCGGCTACCCTACGAGCGCGCCGCGAGAAGATGTGGTACGCATCGGCGGTGAAATCCTCTACGGTGACATCCGTGCGTTCAATGCCGCCCGCGATGCGCGGGCGGGCAAGGGCAACGAGTTCAGCGGTAATCATGTGTACGGTCATTGCCAAGGCGGCCGCATCGTCATCGATGCTGGGCAAGATGGACGGCTGGCCAAAGACATCCGCACCGTAACCCTGGCCGGCTCGTCGGGCGTGCAGATCGACCATGCCAGTCAGCTACGTATCGGAGACAACGTCTATGTCGCGGCGTATTCGGGCGACCCGTTTACGTGGCGTGGGGGCAGAACCCCGGGCTCGATGGGCGATCCCGAGCGAGGTAGGGGCGTCGACCCAGCGATGGATTTCTTTGGCGCCCAACGGGTCACCGCCGAATTCCCGCAGCGGATGGCCAGGGCGAGAGACTTTAACGACCACAACTCTTACTATGAGTACGTCGACCAGCCCGCGGGTGTATTCAGCGAGTCGGCGGCCAATTTCGGTCGGATCGCTTCCGGGCATCTCGAGCGAATTGAACGCGAAGGGCATCGCACTCTCGTCCAGCGGCGCGTCCTGCTACCACGCGTCTTCGATCCCGCCGCCAAGCGCCAAGCGCAGCAGGAGGATCCGTGATCGTATGGTCGTCCGACCGGCAGCGACTTGATCATGATGTCGATGCTTGCTGCGAGCGGAGTTCAAAGGTCCGTCGTGCGGCGCCGAAAGCCGGCGCTGCGGGAAGAATAGCGCTCTATCCGCTGCGGAACTGCCTTAGGGCCTTGATGTCTTCGGTGATCAGCCGATCAATTCGTTCGGCCAGACTCGGCCCGGTTACCGGCTTTGCTTCACTGAAATCGAGCGCGTAGAGGTATTCCCCGTCATCCTTGATCCGTACCCACGCAGCGAAGCTCTTTCCGGGGTCGATTCCCCAATGCCTGGTCGGACGCCAATGTGATTGCACCGTGCCGAAAGCCGTCACCTCGGCGCTCGCCACCTTGACAGCATCGGAGGTGCCTTCGATCGTGCGGTGAAGGACCAGGTCTTCAGAAGCGCTGTCGCTCTCGGGGACATCCACATACTCGGGAACGACGATTTTCGATCGGCTGCCCGGCTTCTCCAAGCCGGCCGCGTCGACGACCGCAGGCCCCAGTAGATAGGGAGATAGCTCGTAGACGTCGATCACGTCTTCGTCGGATCGTTGCTTCGCCAGAAACCCCAGCTGATCGAACCGGACGGCGAGCACCCGGACGCTGGGGGTATCGGCCGGAATGCGTTGGACGTGGCATCCCACGCGGATGTCGGCGTTTGCATACGCCACCGCACACTGCCGGAAAATGGCGAGATCTCCGTTGTCAAAACGATCCGGCACCGATCTCGCATAGTCGACGCGTTGCTCACCCCATGACAATCCGGACGGCTGCGTGAACATGAAAGGGTAGGGCAGGAAGTCCCGGCCGTAGAAGGTGTTGATGATGTCGAAGTCGATCAGGCTGATGCTGCCGATCTTCTGGAGCTCGGCCGTGGTCATGCGGCGGTCTGGATGACGCCGTCGGCGCACACGACGGGTGGCCGGATGATCCGCAGCACCACCGCGGTAGCGGTGAGCGAATACGTCGTCGCGAGCAGCACAACGATCGAATCCTCATGCAAATCACCTGATTTAGCGAGTTGGACCAGTCCAGCCACCTCGGTGCTCGCACCCAGGTCACCACAATCGAGGTTGTGCTGGTGCAGCGACTCCGCCCAGGGCAGGCCGATGGTCTTGGCGATCGAGCGGAACGGTTCGCCGCTGCCCGACGAATTGTGCGGCACAAAGTGGGTCACATACTGGGGGCTGAGGTGAGCATCGGTAAGCGCGGCTATCACCGCGTCGACCCTCATCTGGAACGAATCACGGTTGGCATCCGATGTCCGAGAACTGACCGCACGGGCATAGGCCGCCCCGAAGTCGTTCCGGCCGGCGTGCTCCCAGTAGGCCTCGCGAGTTCGCCATGGGCCGGCCTGTTCGGGGCAGCTTGTTGTGCCCGTACTGAGGATCTTCGCGAACCCGGCGTGCGGGGAGATCACTGTGGCGTGCGCGACATCGGAAAGAGGTGGGCCACCAAGCGATCTGGAAATCGCGAAGCGGTCGTCCCACGACCAATTGTCGGCGCCGGTACAAATCACCGCGCTGCCCGAGGACGCTAACGAATCCGCGAGCACCCACGAGGTGATGCCGCCGGCGCAATACTGGCGCATCTCAAACGCGGTGCCATGGCGCCCGACGATCCCGTCCTGGATGTGGTGATGCACCGGCCAGCCCGCACTGCCCTGATAGCCGGATCCGCAATGGATAACCCACCCGATGCCGGCTGGCTCCGAGGCGCCGGCCCCCAGCGTGGCCCTGCCGACCCGTATCGCCATTTCCGCGGGGGAGCCATGTCGGCACTCGCAGACCCCCCGCCAATCAGGTGCGGACGCCACCTCCTCCGGGCTGGTGGGCCTCGGTGAGGGCAGCAGCAGGCCGACGGACTCGACGAAGGCCACGGGCTAGGTTGCCTCGGGTTTGGCGGCTTCCGGTCGCGCCGGCTCGCCGAGGACGGCCACGACCGCTTGGGTGTCGCCGATGACTTGTTCACCATTCTTTTTGCGCCGCAACGCCTTGCTGGGCTGGTGGGCCCCAGGGCCACCAGCTCCGCCGTGACCGGCCCCGGGGGCGCCGGCTCCGGGCGCACCCATGCCCGCGGCGCCCGGCGCGGTGCCAAGTCCCGCACGGAAGCCGGCCGCCGCGGTGCGGCCGGCCGCGCTGCCCGCCGCGGTGGCCGGCGCTCCCGCGGGCTTAGCCAGCGCAGAGGCCCGCAGTCCCGCGCCACCGGCGGCGGCGCCACCCTTGAGACCCTTGGGGCCCAACGCCAAAGCGCCCTCGCGCGGCATCTGGGGTAGGCCGCCGGGCGCACCCATATTGCCATGCTGGCCGGCGTTCATGGCCTGACCGAGGGCGGACTGCAATGGCGAGGAGAGGGACTGCAGCGGGGAGGCGAGAGCGCCAAGGCCATTCGCGGCCGACAGGTCCGAGCTGGGCGTTGTCGTCGCTGTCGTGGGATCCAACGCCGTGGTTGCCGCGCTCGCCGGCGCAGCGATGTCCTGGGGCGCGGGCGTGCTCAGGCCGGCGACCGTCCCGAGCCCACCCAAACCGCTACCGCCGCCCAGGTTCGTTCCGCCGCCCAAGTTCGAGCCGCCGCCGAGGTTCGCTCCGCCACCAAGTCCGCCCAGATCTCCGCTTTGACCGCCAACTGCGGTGGCTGACCCCGCGTTGAAGCCGGGGTTGTTCTTTGCGATATTCGAAATGTTCGGATTATAAACGTTCTGGATCATGTTTCGCGCAAAATTATTGTATTGTTGATCGATATAATCGCGAGACTGGGGCCATTCGCTCAGGGCTGCTTGATAGCTAGCGTGGTTCGGGACAATATCGTTCTTTGCGGTCGCTAGGGTCCCAGAGAAAGCATCGTTCAGTACGCTCAAAGCATGCGCTCCATCGGCAATGTTCTGGAGGATGGGATACGATGCAGAAATATTTTGCACTGCGGCGTCGTGGGTTGCACCTTTCCAGAGATCACCGGTAGCCGAATCCAGCCCATTAAGGGTGTCCATGAATTGCTGCTTGGCCGTCGTGATGGCAGAACTTATGGTATCCCACTGCTGGCCCATACCGGCGGCGACATCATTGTCGGCATTCTGGAGGCTCTGGTACGCATACTGAAATAAATCAGGTTTGGTATAGTCCTCGCCGAAGTTGTCAAGGGGATTGGTCGTAGAACTAGTGCCTGAATTCGATAGGTCGGCCAATCGGGAGGTATCCGGCTTTGTAGGATCCGTCGTAGAAATGGTTTGCAGGGCGTTAGCGCGCTTCCCGTACCCGACATACTTAGAATAGCTTGTAAATTTGAAATTTGGGGAGTTGGCAGGGGTCCCCGGGGGAACATCATCACCGCCAGAGCACATGTTTGACCCTAACTTTCTGCACAGACTCAGCTATTGTCTTCGGCCTGGAAGCGAGTGAACGCAGCATTAACGGTTTTCTTGAACTCATCTAAATACGTGATATAGCTATCGAGGTTGGGCACGAGCCCTTGCACCGTATCGGTGACAGCGTCTTGCAGTTGCGACACGGTTTGTATTGCCGACGGGAAGCTTCCGGGAATGCCGAACTGGGTGAGGGCTGCCGCCTGATCTTTGGAATCAGTCAGTGCCTGCTGGAATATGTTAATGGCTTTCAGGTATTTATCACGCGCGGACTGCGACAACCGCAGATCCGCACCCGCGCCGGATTGGGTCAGCTGTTTCATCCCACTCGTCAGGTCACTGAGCGAAGACTGGGTTGACGGACTGTTCATAGCGTTCCTTTCGAGGCAATCCGGTTAGGTGGTGGTCCCGAGCCCGCCGGAGGCGGCGAGCCCGGGATCCGCCTGACGGCTCAGAAACCGCCGGCCAGTTGATGGTCCAGCGCGGCTGTATCGATCTGTTGCTGGACACCTGCGTTCTTCTGACCCTGCATGTCCAAGATGAGCTGGTCCAATTGCTGTGAGAGCCGCTGGTGGGCGGCTTGCAGCGCATTCGCAGCATCACCGGTGTAGACATCGTTGAGGGCGCCAAACACCTGAGCGACGTCCCCACGCAAATGCTCCACGTTGTTGAGGGCCTGCCCGATCTCGTCGAGTGCTTGGTAGTTCGAGCCGTATTGGTAGAGAATTTCAGACATTTTTGTACCGCCTTTCTATTCGGAGTCCCGGTTGACCAGCGTCATCATGTTGCTCTTGCCGGTTTCGGCAACATTCGACAGTTGATTGACGATGGCGCCGAAATCTTCGTCATACTGCCGCATTTTGTTAGCGAACTTGATCGCCTGGTTGCCCCGCCATGAACTGGACGTCATTTGGGCGGTGATGTCTTGCATCTGGTTTTTAAGCTGCTGGGCATCGGCCATCGCTTGATCGATTTGACCGATCTTCGCCTGAGCTTCCGCTTGGGTCAGACTGGTTTGTTGCATTTGTCTGCCTTTCCTTCGTGTTGGTTATATCGGGATATCCGAAATCTTCTGGTTGTTTGCGTCGTGGTGCTCGAGGATCTAGGCGTCCTCCCATCGTTCGGGGGATAGCCCGATCAGCTGGTCGATGGCCTTGCGGATGGTGTGATCCGATCCCGCCTTCAGGGTGGTCCACAGCTGCCCGTTCGGTGAGGCGGATGGGGCCGCCACGATCCGCCCCCGCTTGGTGTAGAAAACCGCGACCGCGACGGAACTTCGGGAGATTCGGTCTTCGTAGCCGGCCAGGGCGTGATAGACAATTTCAGCGAACGCGAGGCGCGACGATAGCGCCGAGCCCAGCAACATCGCCGAGCGCCGTTCGGTGCCCAGGGCGTGAATTCGGTCGGCCAGCTCTGGTCCCTTGCCGCCTCCGTTGAGGCAGTCGGTCATCTCGTCCAGCGGCGCACCGACGGGATCGATGGGCGCGGGCTGCATCTGCGGAAGCTCGCCCAACAGGGCCCGCGTTGCCTCGTGCAGCCTGGGGCCGTGGGCCCGCAATACAAACTTGTTCTCCGCCCGCCGTGCGAGCACACCAAGCGAGCCCCGACGCACCACCGAGACGCGGGCGGTGCCGACGGGCGCCACCACACGCATGGCCAGTTCACGGTCGGGGCGGTGCAGCGCGCGCACCTCAGACGCAAGACCGGAGGCTACAACGCCGTTGGTGATCAGACCGCGTGCTATCAGCGCCCGGGTGGCCCTGTCGAATGCGGCGTCTAGCTCGTCGCTGCGGCCGTGGCGGGGGCGCACGCCAAGCACGGTCGGGAAATCTCCGCCACCGGTCCGTAACCCGACCACCTGCAACTCGTCGTCAGAGAATGCATGGTGCAAGATCAATGCGGTAGTCATCGGCGGACCTCTCCGTCGGTGCCGATGACCGGCGGTGAGACCCACCTGTCCGAGACCTGCTCGAGCGTGCGCCCCGGCTCGTCGGCGAACCCTTCCGGTTCGGGTTCCGGGGGAGCGGCAAGCTCATCAAAGATCGCCGAGTTAGGCCCCCAACTGACGTGGGACACCGTGAACTCAGCCGGTTGGGCCGAGGGTTGCCACGATTGTCCGCTGTCGGATAGGCCCGCGCCCGGCTCGCCGCCGCCCTCCAAGGTCCCGGCGGGCCGAGTCGATTCGTATTCGCGGCTATCGTCGTTGCGGCCGTGCGCTCCCATCGGCGCATAGCCGCCCGCACCCATGCCGCCCATTCCCGCCTGGCCCCCTAGGGAAGCGGTGCGGCTCAGCAGCTTTGGGGTCGCACTCGATTTGACCTCGGGCGCTGCCCAGGGGGCCAGCGGCATCGGCGGGGCAGCCACTCCGCTGCCGGCAGCGCCCGCTGCTCCCTCGCCGCCCGCCCTGCCGGCCGGCTCGCTCGCCTGCGTCGCGCCCTGAGAAGCGTCCTCGGGAAGCGGTTGGTCCCAAGGCTGGGCGAGTGCCGTCACCGCTTCTTCGTACTGGCGCATCACCGCCGCGGCGTTGGCTTGGTGAGTCTTGGCCGCCTCGTCGAACTCGGCGAATTTACCGTTGAGGATCGCGCCGTTGTACGCGGCGAGCGATACCATCATGTCGTGTATGTCCTTGGCCTGCACTGCCTCTGACACACTCGGCATCGCCATAACCGCTTCGGTATTGGCCACCGCGGCCTCTTCGGCGCGCTGACCATTGGTCGCCGCGGCCAGGCTCGCATCCCGCAGCCACTTTCCCAGCACCTCGAGTCTGCGTACGGCTGCCGCCGAGGCCTCGCTCTCCCACACGGTTTTGAGCCGTTCGACCATCTTGTCGTAATCGGCTGACACGGCCGCGAACTCGTTGGCTACCCGCACCCAGGCGGCGCCGGCCTCGCCCACCGAAGCAGGGCCCGGACCATCGGTGAGGTCGCGAGCTAGCTGGGTAGTGCTGCGCGCCTCCCACACCACGTTGGTGAAACCCATGCCCGATCCTTCGTTTTCGGTTCGCTGCGATCCGGTCCGGTCCAGTAGAGAGCTAAACTGCGCGGGCTTCGTCTGCGGCGACGACCTGGTTGCTGTGCGTCCGCAGGGTCGCTGTGAGGTCTTGGATCCGCTTGTGGCCCTGATCCGCCACCTTGGTGAATGACGCGTGCACGTCGTTCAACGTGGCCGCCACTCGCTGCGAGACCTCGTCACGTGCGGAAGGGACCGCCGTGAGGTTCAGCGCCTCGGTCTCCATCACGCGTCTAATGCGGTCGGCGAGTTCGGTCAGTCGGCTGGTCGTGTCGCCTACCTCGCCGGGCCGCATCGAGAGACGGTCGCCGTTATCCATGTGGGTGCTCCTAACCTAGATTCGTAATTCGATATCGGGTGTGTCGTTGGGATCGGCTTCACCGATTACCGGCGGTGCCACCGTGCGACCATCGCCGACGACCTTGCCGCCTTGGTCGCTGGTATGAAGAAACGACGCGGCCGTATGTGCGCCAACGGAGTTGGCGGCGTTGCCCGCGCCGGCAAGCGGTGCGCCCATCATGCCGCCGCCCCCCATCGACATGCCGGCCATCGCGGGACGCATTGGGGCGGAAGCCATTGCGGTGGAGGCGGTTTCGGGAGCGGCTGGCGTCGCTGGCGCCGTCACACGGGATACCAGTGTGCCGCTGGGGCCGCCGCCCGCGCCGGCCCCAGCGGCGGGAATCGGCGCGATCCGGGCGCCGCCCTTCTGTCCCGATCCCTCGCCTGCCGAGTTGGGGTCGGCGCCGGTGGCGCCGGCAAGGGTTGCCGATTGGGCTCCTGCCGCTGCCGCGGGATTGCCGGCCATGCTTGCAGCACTCATCGCCGGCGAGATGCCGGAGGTGGCCGCAGACATCAGCGGTGAAAGCATGCTCAGTGCGCTCGTCGGACTGCTCGTCGAGCCCGTGGCTCCCCCCAGCAATGAACTCAGCCCCCCGGCCGTCGACGTGCCGAGCGAGGATGCTGCCGTGACGTTGACGGGCTTCCCGATCGCCGAGACGGCAGTCGCGTGGGCGCCCAGGGAACTTTGCACCTCGGTCATAACTGACGTCGCTTGTGTCACAGCCTGATTCGCGGCCGCCACGACAGCCACCCATCCCCACGGGAAAATGATGTTGGGGCCGATGGCCGCCACCGTCGCGTTGAATTCGTTGATGATCGCGATCAGTTGACTTTGCGCCTGCGCGACGTCTGCGGTGGCGGCCGTCAGGCTGCCCTTGAGCCCGTTCGCTTGTGTCGAAACGTCGGCGCCGTTAGCCAGTGCGGTAGCGGTCTTGGTGACTGCCGACACGTTGGACGCGCCCTGCCAACCTTGTTGGACGGCACCCAGCGCCTGCTGCAATGGGCTGGAGGTGCTGTCGAACGCGTTGGAAATCCCGGCCAACATGTTGGTGGGATCTGCACCGGAGAATTGCCCGGTCCCGAGTGTGCTGAGCATATTGAGGACGGGACTGATCAGCTGGGCGGGATTCATCGGGTTAATCGGCCCGCCGGGGTTTGTCGGCGCTCCCGCGCTCGCCGGCGTGGCTAGCGCGCCGTTCGATGATTGGAGTAGGCCCAGTTTGTCCTGGATTTGCTGGGTCGGCATGGCCAGGTAATCGGCCAGGCCTTTATCGCCGGCAGTGATGACTGGCGCCGGGTCAGAGCCGGGCAACGACGCTGCGAGCTGCGTCGTCGAATTGATCGGGGGCGGTGGCGAACCTGTCATGGTAAGCCGGTATCAGGCGTTGTCGGCAGCGACATGCACAGCCTTTGTGCTGTCGGTCGCAGCGCCGATTGCGTGGTGAACGTGGCCTACCAGCAATGTGGCTGCGATATTGTTGCCCTGAGCCGGGGCGTAAGCGGCCAGATAGGTGGCGCCGATCGGACCGAGTGCGGCCGCCGCGGCACCGAGCATGGCCTCCGAATCCACTGAGCCAGCACCCATGATCGTCGCGGCTGCGGCCTGGTTGGCGGCCGAAAACGCCTCCATCGCCGCTGGAACCGCCTTGAAAACTCCACTCATCTGTGGCACCTCCCGACGTAACCTGGTTCTTTTTGGTGATACGCGCTGTATCGTGATACGCAGTGTATCGAACAATGCCCGCGCTGGCTAGTGGTACTGATCAGGTGCTCGCAAGTCAGTGTCGGTAGAACGAGAGGTCGCCAGGGTGCAAACGGCTCATTCGCTAGCGGTCGGAGATCGTCGTGCCGTCCTCACCGGTCAACGGCGCCTCATTCAGCACGCGGTTCCGGCGGTTGAACTCTGCTATGAGGAAATTCTGGCGATCAACGGTGACTTGGGCCGCCGCCCGAGCCGTGTCGATGATCAGCTTCGCCAGGGCATGGTGTCCGAGCTTGAGCGCTTGCGGGCGCAGCCACAGTCCAGTCATCGCGCCGAGACCATCCACCTCGACGCTGACCGACTCGTCGTGACTGGTCACCCGCGCGGCTATCGACCGGCAGTGCTCATCCAACGCCTGCAGCAGGTCGCGCCCCTTGAGGGCGCGGGCGATCACCGAGTCGGCCAGACCACTCACCGCGATGTCATCCAGGTCTCGGGCGGCCCGTCGTCGTCCCCTCGCGCCTCCTGCTCGGCCTTGACCAAGTCCTCCTCGGTGGCCAGGTTCAGCCCACGAATTACGGCGGGGGTGAAACCGAGCTCCCTCAGGTCGCGTCGATGCGCCACCTGGAGGCGCAGCGAAGACAACTGGCACAGTGACAAGATTTCGCGTGCGAGATCCTCCGGGGCTCGCGACATTTCCGCAGCGCCGATTGTCAAGCGGGTTGGCAACCCACGCTCAGTTGTTATCACCGATATGTCACCGCGACGGGAGATGACCGGTTTTTGCATGACAGGCTCGTTTGCCGTGTGGGTCGGCTGCTCACCCATGTGCTTCTCCTCAACCGGATGTTGGTCCTACACTATAACTTTCACCGGCCGCGTGCAGGACACTTCAATGCAAGCTTACTGGCCTGCTCGGGTCGCTGACGAGGGCTGGCGGCTGCTGTCGTGTGCGGGTAATCGTCGCTCGGGTCATTGTCAAGCTGCCAATCGAAGATGGGGAACACACGGATGAATGGCACCAGAGAAGCGCAGCGCTTCTTCGACGCGGGTGTGCTTTCGCTTGGTATACCGATCGACGGGTTAGAGACCGATCGAGACTTACAGTATGCGGGACAAGCCTTTCGGCGCGCCACTGACTGCGACTCCGATATGTGCGACGCCTGGCTGGGACGTGCCGCCGCCGGTGAGACCACCAGCGAAGTGATATACCACCTCCACCGGACCAGCGACTTACTGTTCCGCGAGCAGCGCCGGCTGGGCTTGCCCGCCCGAGCTCTGAGCGGCCGATTCCAGACCGGCCTCTACCTCGACTACGCCCTGGCCAACATGACCGAGGTTTGGCTTGCCTGCGCGGCGAGCATGATCAATGGCAAAGATTATGACGAGGCCGAACGAGTTCTGGACGAACTCCGCAAGAAGCGCGGTGCCATGCCCGACGGTGACGTCGACTCCTCGGAGATCTGCGTATACATCCGAGGCGTGCTGCACTTCACCACCCAGCGCTGGCCGGATGTGCTGACCGCACTGGCCAATTCGGGCGCCTTCGCCGACGAATACCTCGCGGCCGGGGCACATCTGATGGTGGGCTCGGCGTGCGCGCAGCTGGGGCTGTTCACCGAAGGTATCCGCCGGCTCGACCAGGCTATCGAGGGTCCGATCCCCGCTGCTCGACGCGACGCAGAGTTCTGCAAGGGCCTGACCCTACGGGAGATGGGTGAAGAAGCCGAAGCGCGGAGCATCTTCGAGCGGATCTACAGCGAAGACCCGGGATTTGAGGCCAACGCAGCGGCGCTGCAAGACCCGAAGTATCGACTGGTTATCACGACCGAGGAAATGATCGAGTCGCGCACAGACAAGTGGGACCCGAGCACCGCGCACGGCGCCGACGACTCCGGCGGTGAGACCATCACCGGCCGCGGAAGCGAGTACCTGCGTAAGGCACAGCAGGAGTTGGACCGCCAAATCGGTTTGGCTGACGTCAAGCTGCAGGTTACGAAGATTCGTTCCGCGGCTACCTTGGCCAAGGTCCGGAGCGGCAAGGGGCTCAGCACAGCAGCGCGCAGCCTGCATTTGGCGTTCACCGGACCGCCAGGAACGGGTAAGACCACCATCGCGCGGGTCGTGGCTCAGATCTACTGCGGCTTAGGGCTGTTAAGGACCCCAACGGTCGTGGAAGCCACACGCCAGGACTTTGTCGGGCAGCACCTGGGTAGCACGGCGATCAAGACGACGGCCCTCATCGACCGGGCGATGGATGGGGTGTTGTTCATCGACGAGGCCTACGCACTGATCCAAACCGGCCTATCCGGTGGCGACGCCTTCGGCCGGGAAGCCGTGGACACCCTGCTGGCCCGGATGGAAGGCGACCGAGGTCGCCTGGTGGTGATCATCGCCGGTTACGACGGGGAAATCGACCGGTTCCTGGCCGCCAACGAGGGCTTGGCCTCGCGGTTCACCAAGCGCATCCGGTTCGCCTCCTATACACCGGCCGAACTCGGTGACATCGGCCGCCTCATCGCCCGGACGCGGGACTCCGAATTGACCGAGGCTGCCTACAACGGATTGGTTTCGGCGTGCACACAGCTCTACGAGGCGGAGTCCGTCGACCCAGCGGGCAAGGTTCGCAGGAACATCGATCTGGCAGGCAATGGGCGGTTCGTGCGTAACGTGATCGAGGCGGCCGAGGAAGAACGCGAGTACCGGCTAAGCGAAAGTTACGGGGCTGGCCTGGAAGAGCTCGATGAGCAGGATCTGATGCGCATCGATCTTGCTGACATGAAAGCGGCACTCGACGGCGTCATGGGAGCGCTTAGTTTGAGCTCATGAACACCATTGCCGTAGCGTTACACTCTTCCATCGCAATGCCTTTCAGCCGGGTGGTGCCGTAGATGTCCGAACGGCAGCTGGGCGAGCACCTGCCCACTAACGACGAACTGGGGCTGATTCGACGCCGACCAACACCGCAACATGGCTGGCGAAAGCTGATCCATCGCGCAAGCCGGGGACTGATCAACCCCGGAGAATCGGAACGCGATATCAGCCAGAAGGCCATGATCGAGCGAGTCAATCAACCAGTCCACGGTGATTATAGAATCGCAGTTTTGTCCATGAAAGGCGGCGTTGGCAAGACCACCGTCACTGTAGGCCTGGGCGTCACGTTTGCTTCGCTGCGGGGGGATCGTGTGATCGCCTTCGATGCCAATCCCGACTTCGGCACTCTGGCTCAGCGGGGGCCCATCGAGACTCGCTCTACCGTGCAGGATCTGTTGTTGGACAAGAACATCGTGCGATACTCGGATATTCGCCGGCATACTTCTCAGGGGTTGAGTCGACTGGAGATTTTAGCCTCTGAACGTGATCCGGCCGTGTCGGAAGGTTTTTCGGAGGCCGACTATCGGACAGCGTTATATGTGTTGCAGCGCTTCTATAACATTATCCTCACCGATTGCGGTACCGGTCTGGTGCATTCGACGATGGCGGGCACCCTTGATGAGGCTGATGCTCTGATCATAGTGACCTCGCCTGCAGCCGACGCTGCGCGCAGTGGGTTGGCCACCCTGGATTGGCTGAAACAGCATGGTTATCACCATCTGGTATCCCAAGCGGTGATTGTGATCAATTGCGTACGGCCCGGGCCGATGCCCCTGGATATCGACAGGCTCGCCGGCAACTTTCTTTCGCACGTCCGCGCGGTTCACGGTGTGCCTTTCGACCGTCACCTCGCTGAAGGCGGGGAAGTCTCCCTCGACTTGGTGAACCGTAAGACGCGACAGGCTTTTCTGGGACTTGCTGCGACAATCGCCGACGGATTCGGCGAGGCCGAACACCGTCCAGCCGGCAGGCTCTAAACCCGGCCCCGGGGGGAGGCCTTAATCGCCCGCACTCGTCCGAACAGTGCCAGCTCCGGCGCGTGTTTCACGGTCACACGAGGGTGGCGAACGTATCGGCCGGAGGCCGATGGGGAAGCCACGTCGCCGTACACCACCAAGCGGATACTACGAGTTGCGGTCGCGAATTTTGCCTATTACCAATGGCTTCCACTGCCGAATAGCCGACCTACGAGCGTGCGTGAGCGGCAGGTGACCTGAGGCCTTTGCCGACCCACGACGGCGCATATAAGCGCATGCCGGATCCTGGCAACTCATGCGTGCGAACGCAGCTAATTACGGCCTCAACCGCGCGCAGCGGAGACAGGCCTTGACCAGGAGTCGATCAGCGCCTGGCGCTTCCAGCCAAACAGCGTCGTCGCCTTGCGCCGCGCACGGCGGGGTCGTGAACGGGCTTGTCGCTCGGCTTCATTCGCCACTGAACCATTCCGCTGAGGGGCGTAACCACGGATCACTGTCGACCGTCCCGCTTTCGATCGCGGCGAAGATACCGTCCCAAAGCTGCAGCCGCGCAGAAATGGCCGCCTCAGCCGCTTGCGTGCATTCCTGCCATCTGACCTCATCCTCACCGCACAGATCCACCAGCATTTGCATCGCCATCGGAGAGTGGTCTTCACCATCGACTTCAATGTGGCGCACCAGATATTCGATAAACGTGTTCAACCCGCCGCTGTCGCGATTGACCGCAACAACCCGGGCGAACATATCCGGGATCAGATCCTCGCGGCCAAACGCGAACGCAGCCGCCCGACAATGCAGAGGCGCGGATTCCACGAGATCCCAGGTAGAGCTGACAAACCGCGCCGACGGACCCGGCACACCGGCACCAGCCAAGGCATCAGGTACCGAATTGCCGACCCGCAGTAGGTCAATGAAGCGGTCAACGCTCGAGCGATCCGCGCCCGCCTCCGCCATAGCCGCTACGTAAAGCTCGAAGTGACTCCAGTAGCCCCCGCCCAACTCGTCGCTCTCCTCCACCAGCACGATGTCGTTGATGAGGCGACGGGTGGCCCTTGGCCCCACGGGCAGCCACGGCAACGACACACAGGTCAGCTCACGCTGAAGCGACTTCAGCAGCGACATGAAGTCCCACACCGCGAACACATGATGCTCCATGAAGGTGTGGATGGCGCCCAAATCGTCAAGACTGGCGTACAGCGGATGGGAGACCACACGCATGCGCGCGGCCGCTACCGCAGCCTGTAACCCCTCGATTCCCTGGCGGGTACCTGCATAGGTCATTGGATTCCCTCACGCTTCCTCAAAGTAGGAGTGATACATCATGTATCACTGCCCCAGTGATACATGATGTACCATGGTTTCTACTGCTCGTCAACACTTTTGAGCATTGTGTGTTAACTGCCGTCTTGCTCGTGGGGATCTTTTCGGATCGGCCGGTATGGGTGGACTGGAAATGGTGGACCGCCCGGGACTAAGTCGGGCATCATCCCAGCCGGTCGGTGATCAGCCGAATGTCGGCTCAATCCTTATCGTGATACACGCAGTATCATCAGTTATGGTACCTAATATCGGGCGGGCGGCGCCTCGATGGCACTCGAGGAATGGCGTAGCTGGGTCATGGCCTCGGTCGCGGCTACAAGTCAAGCCTGGAAGGCGCCGAAATGTACTGGGAAATCAGGAAACGAGCCGTGGAGCTCGTCATTCCGCGCTGCGCCGGGAACACCTTCTGGATGCTTGCGCCCAGCCTGCGCCCATCGTCCAGGATGGATCTTGTCGCGACCACGGGCGCGGCGAGCGCGAAAGGGCCCACGACGCTGTCAACGGAGCCAGGAATGGCGTTGGGCGATCGGATGGAGTTCCGATGCCCACCGTTAAATGGATGGAAAGCCTGAGGCCCATGACTTTCTGGCAGCCGGCGACTACCTGGATCTGCTCGCGGAGCCGCATGTGGTGAAGGAGTTGACCGACCGGCTGCAGGCCGGGGTCGTCGTGCACAGGAAGGCCAAGAACATTCTCCGGGCGGCGCAGCTGCGCCTGCTTTCCGAGGACAACCCACACGCGGCCACGGACCCTGGCCAAGATCAAGAAGCGCCAGCCGCTGTCACCGATCCTGCTGGTCCGTGGCGATTTCTCGGCCGGTGTGCCGCTGCAGATCGCCGACGGTTACCACCGCGTCTGCGCGAGCTACCCCACCGACGAGAACACCGACATCCGGTGGTTCTGGTATCTGCCGGCAGCAGGGGCGGAAGTGATTGAGATTCAGGCCGCGGGCGCGGTCGCAGTGCTGACTTTCACGTCGGGGCCGTCAACGCCATCGACGTCGAATTCGCCAACGAGCTGACCCAGGCGATCGGTGAGCTGCGGCGGTCGGGGGCTGGCCCGCTCGTGGTGACCGGCGCGGGGCGGGCGTTCAGCGCGGGGGTTGACCTCAAGCGCGTGGTGGAGGTCGGGTCGGAGTACACCGATCGGCTGGTCCGGGCCCTGTCCGCCATGTTCCAGGCGTTATTCGGCTATCCGGGGCCCACTGTCGCCGCGGTCAATGGCGCCGCCATCGCGAGTGGATGCGTGCTGGCGTGCGCCTGCGATCGTCGGCTGCTGAGCCCGTCCGTCCCTTCAAATATCGGAAACTCCCAAGAAACCTGGGATCGTTCAATGACACGGTTCTTTCACAATGCGTTTACACCGTTTGCTGCAGCCGATTTGATACAGAATGTATCATGAGTCAGAGGCCACGCGTGGCCTTTCCGATGTTCTCCGCCATTGTTGCCGGTTTCGGCGGTTCCTGGAGGCTGTAGGGGCATCTGGGCTGGGTGTGCGTGGTTGAAGCCGCACCGCAGTGGGTTCGTCTGTGCTGTATTCCGGTGGTTTATGCGACCACGGTGGTGACGAACCCGGCCTCGCTATTTTTGAGGAGATGAGTTGAGGGCTGAGCAATTTGGTGTGGAGCCGGATGAGCTGCGCCGGGTGTCGGCGCGTGTGGGTGAGCTGGGTTCTCGTGCCAGCGGGGCGATGTCGGCGGCGCAGACTCAGATTGCCGCGAAGGGCCCCTGTTGGGGTGAGGGTGTGCTGGGTGGTCAGTTCGCTGATGGTCCGAATGGTTTCGTGAGTCAATTGGCGCGGGTGGCGGCTTCGGTGCACGCCAAAGCCACGCTGCTGAACTATTACGCGAGCCAGCTGAAATACACCGCAGACGTTTCCCAGCGGTCCGACCAGCTCTAATTCTTCGCCATCCCAACGATCGGGTCGCACCTGACTACGGGCTCCTGTCATGGATATTGAGTTTCCGCCGGGGCTGGGGTTTTTGCGGGATTTGTGTCCGCAGTGGCCCGATCCGCCGGCCAGCGAAACCGGGATGCGCGAGATTGCCGAAATCTTGCGCAGCGCGTCGGGGCAGTTACGGGATCTGATCTCAGAGCTGGCGGGGGTGTCAACACTAACGGCAGCGGTGTTGACCGGGGACACCGCCGACGCGTTCACGCACCAGTTCGCCATGTTGCTCAACGGTCAGTACTCGCTGCACAACGATGTGGACGCGATCGAGGCGCTGGCCGGTCTTGCCGACAATCTGGGCACCGAGATCCAGTACTTCAAGCTAATGGCCATTTCCACGCTGGTCATCGCCGCGGCCACGATTGCCTGGGCGTTATTAAACGCCGACTCGAGCCTGGGCGCCTCGCTCGCCCAGATCCCGATCGCCGAATTGCTGGCCATGAGCACGATTCGCGAGCTGGTCGAGATGGTGTTAGAGCGGATCGGGGCCGCGCTAGCGGCCAGGCTGTCCAGGACGGCGGTGGCGCGGCTGCTGGTCGAAGGCGGGGTCGGCGCGGCGATCGGGGCGGGTCAAGAATTGGCGGTGCAGGGCTTCCAAGTCGCCGAGGGGTGGCGCCACGGGATCAACCCGGGCGAAGTGGGAAAAACCGCGTTGACCATGGGGGTGTCCGGCATGGCCGCCGGCGTGGTCGGCCACGACCTGAGTGAGCTGCTCGGGGAAGACGGAACTCTGCTGCTCCGCATCCTCAAAGGCGCGGTGATCGGCTCGGCGTCAGGCATGGCGGCCAACGCGGCAGGCAACTTGGTCGGCGGCAATGATGTGGGCGCCAACACGCTTTTGGGTGCAGCGATGGGTTTTGCTGGCGGGTTTGCCCCCGGGCACGCCGAGGCCGCCGCATCAGCTTTCGACACCGAGACGAGCCAGAGCGCGGTACCCGCCAACGCTATCGACACCCACCCGACTCTTCATTTTGAAAAACAACCCGACGGCACCTTCGCCTGGCCCGGTGAAACCGCCAATAATGCTGGTCCACAAGCTCGCACCGCCTCGGCGCCTGCCCCCACCGCCGAGCCAGCCGTCGCTGCAGGTGAGCTCGGCGCCGGCGCGCCGTCGCATACCTCGGCCGGTGTTGCGGACCCGGGCGCGCGGTCGGTGGAGACGACCACCCATACACCGCCCGCCGCGGCCGACTCCGCGCACCTGCCCGCCACTAGCCTCACTGCGGGGCTCGAGCCGCCGCCTGCCGCGCACGCCTCGGTTGGCGCACACCCCCCGGAGGACACCCTCGATCCATCGATCACCTCGCCAGCGACCGACACCGGGTCCGTCACCGCCACCTCCAGCCCCGCGGTCGCCCCTCCGGCCCTCCCATCGAATGCTGCAAGCCCGCCGACGCCCACCGCACCGACAGCCGCGGGCCCGCCCTCGCCGACCCCACCTGCCTCGCCAGCGGGCTACGGCCCAAACGCCGGGCCGTCAAGCCCAACGCCGGATACCCACGCCGGACCTGCGGATATCTCGCCGGCTGGCACGTCCAGCGCCGAGCCGGCCGGCGCGCCGGCTGTGGGTCGTTTCGACACCACCACCGCCGTACACACCGAGCCGGGCACCCGCGACACCCCCGCCGAACAGGCCGCGCACGCAGCCAGTGTGGACCCTGCGGCGCAAGCCGAACGGGCCGAGGTTGGCAGTCAGCCAGTGGGTCGTCAGGACAGCGCAGCGACCGGTCGACAGCAGCAGCCGGCTCATCGGCTCACCCAACGCCACGACCCCGGCACCCGCCCAGGCGGGCGGTCCGGCACGCTGCACCGCAGCGGCCGTGCCCGCGACCCCGACGACCCGGCGCCCGCCGTCGCCACCCGCGAGCCAGACCCACTGGCCGCTTACGAGCCAATCGGCGCCATCAAAGCCCACCACGACGACAGCGGCCCAGGCCCGAAGTCGGAATCGCACCCGGGCGGCCGCGACGGTACCGACGGGCCCAACAACCCGGACCTCGGCACAGCCGGCGGCGGGGCAGGCGATCATCGCGGCGGTGACAGTCGCCATCGTGGTGGGGCCGGCGGAGCTGCTGGCGATGGTGGAGCGCGGTCGTGTGAAGGCGGTGGCGATGACTTCGCACGGGCGCAGCGGGCGTATCGCGCCGAGGATCCGACCGTCCGCCAGGCCGATCCCAACTACGCCGATCCCCTTGTGCGGTGGCGGGTGGTGCGACTGCCGGGGCAGCCTGGACTCGAAGTTCTCTGGGAGAGCGCGAACTACGAGTTCGAAGGCGCGCTGGACGACGCTGCGCGTGGCGCGATCGAGGCGGTCGGCGCCCGCGCGTTCAACAAACGCGACGGCCTGGTCGGTGGGGAGCATCCGCGCGTTGTCATCGTCAACTGGGAGGGGTCGGATCATGACGCGGCGTTGACCGCAGCGCTGGATCAGTTCCCTGAGTTCGCCGTCGCGCTCACGCAGCGGGGCGCACAAATTCAGTACCTGGCCGGCCGAGTCGACCTGCACGACAAGATCCAGCTGTCCGAGATCGATTCGCCAGAAGTCCGGTCCGACACGATCGAATCGGGTTGGTGGCAAGGAACCGAGGTGACGTACTGGCAGGATACAGAAGGGTACTGGTGCTCGGTGCCGCGCGATGTCCCGGTCGACCGAATCCCGCCCGCACGCACAGGATCCCACCTGACCGCGAGCCACCGGCTGCGCGAGGAGTATCACAGCGAAAACGATCCGGATCTTTCGGACTTCGTCCGGGTGCACTATCTGTCTGCGGCCGAACTCGAGGCGACACGCGTGTTCGTCAAGCCCGATGGCCGGCTCTACCGCGCGGCCGACGGCACACCGTTCCACGCCCCCGATTGGGCGATGTTCGTGATGGATCGCGGCGGCAATCTCTACGCCGCCACCAGCGAAATCTCCGGCCGCCTGCACCATTCGTCGTTCTTCGCCGGTGCGCCTGTCGCCGCCGCCGGAGAGATCAAAGCGGTATACGGTCGCTTGCTCGCCATGCACGACCAGAATGGTCACTACTGGGCGACCGCAAACGCCAATGACCTCGGTTTGCAACTGCTCTGCGAGGGCGGCTTGGTCCTGGCGGACGGATTCCTTCGGTACGACCATCACACTGCGGTCCGGAAATCGACGCTGACCGACTCGAATGAACAGGGACCGGGACAGGATCTGCGGGCGAAATCACGGCCGTAGCGCTCGACACTGTCGGCGGCGGGGCGGGTGCTTATCGCGGCGGCGGCCATCTCGGCGGGGTGGCCGGCGACGGCGGCAACATCCCGGACTCTGGCACGGCCGGTCCCGATGACTTGGCGCGGACGCGGCGGGACTATCCCGCCCAGCATTCACGCGTCCGCAAGGCGGATGCGGTGTCGGGGCTGCCCAGCATCGATGAAATCCAAGGGAAACAGGCCCGGGCCACCTCGGCAGCGGATTTTGGTGTTCTGCGACAGATGGGCTCGGAACAACGGCATGGAAACGTTGAACATGGCGTTGTGTCACGGGTTGGCGGAGGCCGGCCACGAGGTCTACGTCCGGGTGAGACGGGAGGCGGAGGCAGAGGTGCCGCCCGGCGTGGCAGTGATCGGCCCACAGTACGGCAAACCCGTGACATCACGTTACCTAGACTTAGCCGCTTTCTTGGCGGATTTGCCGGAGTCGGTGGATTTGGTCATCGGGCATGGCCACGACGGAGGCCTGGCCGCCGTGCACGCCGCCGAGCACGGCTATCCCGACGCCAAATGCATCCACCTGATCCATCTGTTGCCCATGGCGTTTCACAGCCTTGCGCGCGACCCGCAATACGGTCGGGCCAAGCTGGCTGCCGACATCTACATAGCCCGCCATGCGCATTTGGTGTCGGGCGTGGGACCGGTGCTGGCCGCCGAGGCACTGGTGTCCTCGTCGATGGCCGGGCGCGCATCGATCCACGAGTTGCGGCCCAGTCTGACAATGGCCGAGCAGCCACCGCTGCCCTCGCCGGACGCGGCGGAGCGGGTGTTGCTATTCGGCCGAACGGACGACCCATTGAAGGGCGCCGAGGAGACGGCTCGAATCGTGTCGGAACGGCGCAACCGCGGCCACGACACACGGCTGGTGACGCTTGGTGGCGACCCCCGGACGCTGCGGCAATCGCGCGACAACCTGGCCGCCCTGGTCGGTGAGCCAGATGCGGTCGAGGTGCTGCCGCGGACCTCGAATCCCGAAGAGTTGCAGGCGATTATCCGTTCGGCCACGGTGGTCATCATGCCCTCCCGGGTCGAGCCATTCGGCCTGGTCGCGATCGAGGCAATCGAACAAGGCGTGCCGGTGATGATGTCATCGAGCAGCGGAGCCGGCCGGTTCCTCGCCAGTCTGTCCGAGTATCGTGAGGCGGCCGAGCGGTTCAACCTCGTCGAGCAGCATTTCGGCGCACCACCATCGGTTGACATCTGGACCGACCGGCTCGACGCGATTCTGGGTGACCTGCCCGCGGCGTGGGCCAACGCCCTGTAACTGCAACAGCGACTTGCATCATTCACCTCGGAAAGCAGCGCGCAGCACTTGGTCGATCCCGTGCGAAACGCCCGACCCGACCGCCCCTGCAGGGCCCCCCGCACGCGCATGCGTCAAGGTGCTCGGCTGGGAGGTGGTGGTTTATCCCTACGACGACGAAGCGGGTGACCACGACCTCATCCTGGCGGTCGCCGACGCCATGGAGACCGATCTCAAGGTTAAGGCAGCCATCGCAAGCAACGCTCCCGTCAACTTCGGGCCCGTCCGTCGGTAGGGCAGGCAACCATAGCGGCCGCGGCGGCGCGGACAGCCATCGCGGTGGCGGCAGTGGTTTCCGGATCGCCGAAATTGCAGGGTAAGTCTGAACAGATCGCCGCCACCTCCGATGCTGAACTCTATCGGGTGCAGGCTATCATCGTCGGGCCTGAAGGCGGCCACACGCGCGGTGCAGTTGGCGCATATGGTCTTTCGTGGCTGTCGGCGAGCCGTGCGCCGCGTAGACGTTTGGAATTGCTTGTCGGCGCGTTCGGTATGCAGGCTGGGGTGACGCGCATAGCAATGTGCCCTACGGCGTTGTCCAGGAATGCTTTTTCGATCCCGACCGGTCCCACGATGAGCACGTCGTAGGCATCGGCGTGAAACCGCAGCGAGATTAGCTCGGCCCGCTGTTTGCGGGCGAAGTTGACCGAGGCGGTGTCGGCCCAGCCCTGTTGCTGCATCTGCGGGTTCAGGTGGGCGGCTTTGGCGCGGCGTTGCGCGGATTGGCGCTTGCCGCGGGTGACCTCGTCGGCCGGCAGCATTTCCAAACTCGTGGTGCGGTAGCCGATTTGATCGCGCCTGCGCGAGTCGTCCGGGCAGGGTGTCGCGGTTGGCTGACGCTCATGAGTTCCTGCGCACGCCGAAATCGCTGCTGGCGCGCACGAATCGCGATGCCGCCGGTCGCGGTTTGGGGATCAGCGGCAACTGCTCGCCCACACCACGGGCGAGCATGGGCTCGATCAGCCCGACGGCGATGAACTCGGCGTCTAGGGATGCGGCGGCAGGCGTCATCGACTGCATCTGGGTCGTGGCGGCGCGCCAGCCCGAGTAGTCGATAGGCCTGTCGCATCTTGGTCCACGGCAGCGGATGCGCTAGCACCGGCGTGGGATAGGCACCCGCATTGGTGCCGTGAGCGAACGCCTTGCGCTGCAGGGTATTCAGAACGCATACATACGCAGACGCTTCAGCAGATCAGCGGGGTCGGTGTGGCGAGGGCCCGGCGCCACGAGGGGGTGGACTTTGATGGCCAACTGTGGTTCCCAAGCCACGACCCGCTCGAGTGTGTAACAGCACTCCGACAAACCGGTGCCTGGATCGTTGGTTGTCGGATCCGACTTGGCCTAGTGTGTGCCCTGCGAATCGTGGTGATCGAATACCTCGACGGGACCGATCCTTTGGGCGACCATGACGTCATGAATCTGGAGGTCGATACCGGCTTGTTGGGGCTCCCGGCAGCTGGTCTGTCAGCTTTGCATGAGTGCGTGCCGTCTGTCTTCGATGATCTGCAGTCCGAGCTGGCGAGCCGCGGGACATCGTGGGAGCACGCCAAGAAGTGCCGCAATGAACTCCCGATCCATTGCCGACGGCCCAGCAGCGTCACCGCCTCGCACACTCACCTCACGCCAGCGCCGAGCCGCCCGGCGCCCACGCTCGGTGGGATCGCTTCGCGGTTCGTAATCGACTAGCGGACGGTCTATTCGGCCAACCACGCGGTGATCGGCAACGACTCCTTCCCCGCTGAAATCTGATCATCGGTTCGGCGCCGCTGGTTTTGGTTGGTTTGTGTTTTCGGTGTGTGGTGTGGATGACGGTGGTGTTGTGGTTGCTGGGGTGATGGTAGTGGAGATGGGTTAGTGGCTGACCAGTTCAAGTTGGAGGCCGATGAGTTGGGCAGGGCTTCGAAGGGCCGACGCTGAGGCTGGTGCGTGGGTTGCCGGATATCGGTGAGCGATTCGTTAGCCCGACGTGGATCCCGTCACCCCAGACTTACCCGGGCTTCGGCACTGCCGCCGTCAAACCTAGTATTCCTGGGAGCCCAGGAAACGGTTAGGCGATCGGAATCGAGTTGGAACGCTTGCCTATCTCGGCCGCTATGGCGGTAGTTGACTAATATGGGAGCCTCCGGGGGTCATGACGATGCCGTGCCGCATCCGCGGAGGTGCTTCACGATGACGGCGATTAGCCGGCCGACCCCGTCGCAGGGTCGATTCCCGGTCGGAAGCCTGAGGCCGGGCCGCTGGAGCGTAAGCCAGTGCCGGTCGCGGATTGGACGGCTTGCATACGTCGGCCTGAGTCCGGCGACGACGCAACCGGTTTCGGTCCGGTTTGCTGAGCGCCCAGGTATTCCGCGTACAGCGCGGAGCGCTCCGCCGCGGACTGCTGCGCCTGCGCGGGAACCGCTGCTTCGACCGACGCCGTTCCTTGCGCCTGAACCGGCTGCTGCTGGAGCTGTTGATCGTTCGCCGCGTAGTACTGCTGGGCGAATTGAGCGTAGTAGGCATACGCGTCGTATGGGGCAACCCCGGGATCGACGGTGTTGGGCACTGTCGGCCGGGACAGCAGGGCCGCAATCGCTGTCAGGGCTTGCAGCGCGTTGACGATGACGATGACGATCATGCCCCAGCTGGGATGCTGGTCGCCAATGATCAACTGCCGCAGCGCCTCGAGGAATCCCGGCATCGCGAGGGCCATCAGCAATTTGGTGCGAGGGCTCTGCCCGGGAAGTAGACCCAGCGCCGCGACGACCGCGGCCAACGTGCTGAACCGCACGCCCCATCCCGTGTCGCCTGGGTGCGCCGGCGCAGCGCAGCTGACGACATACGTTGCCACGCCGAGCACCAGAACTGCCCAGACCATGTGATTTCCCGACGACGTGCGCTGGTTGGCGGCGCCGGTGAACTGCGACCGATTCCCGCCGTATGCAGGCGCTGATTGCATCCCATAGTGATCCTCGCCCCCATGGGGGCCGCCATAAAGGTAGGTCATGATCGCTCTTCCTATCTGCGCTGCTTCGGATGCGCGTAATTTTCGACAGGTACATCACCAATGGCGTCGGCGTTCTGCACCCAACGATGGACTGATGAACCTCAACTCTTCGTCGGTCGCCACCATCCTCACCACCGTCGACCCCGCGCGCATGCTCACCTTGACGGTGTCGGTGGCGGTGTCGAGGACTTCCAGCGCCACATCGAAAGTCGCCGACGGCGCGGTGTCTGGCGGCTGCAGCACCATCGTGGTGACCCCAGCGCGCACCGACTGCACCGCGAGCCCGTCGAACATCTCCACGGAATAGTTGCGCTCCGAGCCGGCTTGGATGGATCCACGCCCGAAGTCGGCCACCCACAACAGACCCCGATCGCCGACCCGTTCGACCATGTCCCGCCACGCCGCGGGCTGGTTGGTGTGAACTCGGACGCGCGCGCCCAGCGCCAGCGAACGTAGCAGTACCTGTTGTGCCAGGTGCAGCCCGCCGCAGATCTCCACCTGCCGGATCTGAGGACCGAATAACGGCAGCGCCACCGCACGCCCGTGTGGATCTGCCCCGATCACCTGCCCGCAACCCGACGCGGGTAAAGCGAGGTTCTTCAAACCCGTCTCGCCCGTGCCGCACATCCACCGACCCACGGGCCTTTTGGGCTGCGAAACCGGCAAGGTGGAAACCAAGGCCGAGAACTGTTGGCCGGGAAGGTCTTCCAAACCCTGCAGGAAAATCTGGCTGCGCCCATGGGAATGGAAGCGAGCCAAACCACGGACCTTCACCAGATCACGCTTCTCATCCCGCCGTAACGAGACGCACAGCGTCGTCGAGAAGCTTGGAATGGTCCACAGGAGACCGACTCCCGCCGTGGTGAGCATGGCGGACGAGATGAGGAAGCTTCGCATGTGAAAGTGTCTTTGTTTGCACGTCAGCCACGTCTCATCAACATCGCGCAAATTCACGCCATCGGACAACTGGCTGGTGGCTTGGACGATTTCACTTGACGTCATGACCCGGGGCCGAATCCCGGCCTCGATCAATCGATTGGCCACCCGCTGCGTGGCTGTGGTCGCCGTTCGGAGGACCCCCTCGCGTCCTCCGCCACGGCGCCGCACAGCGGCAGCGCAAAGAGACGGATCAAACCTCAACGCGATCCATACACTGCGCCGGGCGATCGCTGGAAGTGGACCGAGGACGGCATCGTAGACCGCGGCGATCGGACTGTGACCATGCGAGCGGGCCCCTTGACTGATCACGTCGATCGAATCCAGCGCGATATCGAACTGGCGCAAACAACTGGCCATCAGCTGAATCGACAACATCTCCCCGGACACCGTCATACCGGGTTCCAACACGGTCATGGCTTGGGGATTTTCGTCGATCTTCAGAAGCGATAGGAGCGCCTTTCCGTCCCATCGGAAGCCGATCTTGGACCCATCGCTCATCTCTGCATCAAAAGGTTCAGCAATCGGTACGGTGCCCAATCTACCTCGGCGTTCCCAAATAAAGCGCAATCGCAATACGGCCCACTGCGGCAACGTCATTCCACGAAATCGCAACAAAAATGAAATCGCAATCGCCAAACCGAACGCGGCTCCGTGCCAGGCCCGGAATTTGACGGGCCCGTCCGCGACGATCCCCCCCACCACGAACGCTTGCAGCATTAGGAGGTCGGCCAGTGGCATCGATCGCTGCGGGAGGATCCCGACGCTGTCGAGAAGCTGATCGGACGCGGCCGGCTTGTCAGCCAGCGCGCGCGTAGGACCACCGAGCACGGTATGGCCACCTTGATTTTGGCGAGCAGGACATCATGGATTTTTCTATGTGCACCAGTACTGCGATACACTGAGTATCATAGCAGCTGTCGGCGAATGATGAGGCGTCAATGCCAGCGCAAGTGACCACACGTGCCCAGGTGAACGGGTACCGGTTCCTGATCCGGCGACTTGAGCATGCGCTGATTCGGGCGGATTCGCGGATGATTCATGACCCGATGCGTGGTCAGATGCGGTCGTTACTGGTCGGTCTGGTGGTTGGCGTGCTCATCGTCGGCGCCGCCGGTGTGCTGGCGTTCTTCAAACCCACCCCCAACCTCGGCGATGCGCAGATACTGCTGAGCAAGTCAAATGGTGCGCTGTTCGTTCGAATAGGGGATAGGGTCCATCCGGTCGTGAACCTGGCCTCGGCTCGTTTGATTGTCGGAAAGGGCGAGGCGCCTAAAGAAGTCGATGACAAATTCCTCGATCAACTGGCCCTGGGCCCCATGGTTGGGATTATTGGCGCACCGACCAGTATCCGCGCCGGCGGCGATCCCGGCAGGTCATCGTGGACGGTCTGTGACACCACGCGAGCGCCGACGGTGACAGAGTCGTCGGGGGCGACGGGTGTCGAGACGACTGTGCTGGCCGACGATCCAGATCTCGGCGACGACATCCGGCCGGCCGGTCCCGCGGAGGTGATCCTGACTAGGTCCGGCGGCACCGCCTTTTTGGTTTACCAGGGTGTGCGCGCCCCAATTGATGTCACCAATCCGGTCCTGATGAGCGCCCTGCACCTCACCGGCAACAACATGCGCGATATTTCGCCGGGGCTGCTCAACTCGATCCCGCTGGTGAATCCGATAGTGCCGGTGAGCATCCCGAGTATGGGGGAGAACACCGGCTACCTGGGTTCGGAGTATCCGGTGGGTTCGATTCTGAAAATGGCGGACTCACGCGGCCAACACCTGTACGTCGTCCTGCGAGAGGGTTTGCAGCCGATCTCGGAGACCACTGCAGACATCATCCGGTACAGCGGCCGTGCCCCGGTCGCCGTCCAAGGCTGGCGCGACGTGCCACCGGCGCTGATCAGTGCGGCGCCAGTTGCGCACAGTCTGCAGGTCGATCACTATCCGGCTGCCTCTCCGCGGATCGCCGAAGTCGAGCCAGACCCTGTGGTGTGCTTGGCGTGGCAGCGCGCCGATACCGCGACCCGGGCCACCACCCGGCTGCTGCTGGGCAACCGGCTGCCGCTGCCGCGCCAAGCACAGCCGGTGCGGCTGGCCACCGCCGACCGTAGTGGCCCGGGGTTGGACAGCGTCTACCTCAGGCCCGGCACCGGTGAGTTCATCCAAGCCACCGGCGTTCGGCCGGACAGCCGGGCTCTCGGCCCACTGTTCTACGTCTCCGATGTCGGCATGCGCTTCGAGATCAAAGATCTACCGTCGGCGGCGGCGTTGGGGGTTACCGGAGTGAAGGACCACGACGCGCAGAACCCGACACCGCGGCTCGCCCCATGGCCGCTCATCTGGCTTCTACCGCCCGGACCGGAATTGTCTGCAGAAGCGGCGTTGATCGCCCATGACGGAACGCCGCCAGACCCGAACGGACAGGTGGTGCAGCTCCCGAAGAGCTGAGCTTTCGCTACAGGCGCAACTCGCGAAAGAAGGCGTACAGCCGGGTGATCCAAAGGCACAACGGAATCAGCAGTGTGATCGCCAAGTATTCGAGGATCTCGAGTTGACGTTTCATCACCGGTGAGAACTCCAGCCGCGGTGCGATCACACCGCAGGCGACGACGAGCCCAATCACGACGACGAGGGCCAGCATGGCGTTAACTTGCCAACCGTCGAGATGGGCCGCCGTCTTGGCAATGAGTGCAAGCCCGGTCAGCAAACCGCCACCGATCAACGTGGCCGACTGAACCACATCGTAGTGACTGCGGCCGCGCAAGCACAGAACACATGCTACCGCCACCGCGAAAGCCGTTCCCTGCCAGAAGAACCCATTACTCACATCGATCGCCAGGTAGCTGCCGACCACGCTGGTGACTGTGGCTGCGGCAACGATTCCGGTCAGATATTGATTGGACGGCCCGATGCGCTCAATCATGCCCTGTTCGGTCGGGATCACTTGCTTGCCAACCGCGTTCACGCCCTCCACGGTGGTTCCGCCCTGTGTTTCGATGTCGTCGAGTGGCTCCCCGGCAGTCGGGACGGGGGGGACCGGTAGCTTCGACAGCAGAATCGTCACCCGGGGCGCAAGGTAGACCACGACGACCGACGCGGTGGCCAGTATCGCACCGGCCGTCCGTGCCGGCGGTGCCCATAGCAACACCGAGACCGTGGCGCCGACGCCCAAAACAGAAAGTCCGATAACAGCGGTGTGAAACGAGCGGCCGCGGCCTGACGTCAGGAGGACAACCAGGGCAACAAACCCGATCATCCCGAACGCGACCGGCAGCGCAGTGGCTGCGGACGCGCCCGGAACGATATGCAGTGCTCCCGCGAAGAGCAGTGGAACCGCGACGGCACTTAGCCACGGCGACGCGGCGGCGTTCGCCGAACCATGCCCAGCGATGCAGGCTGCGATGGCGCCGACCGCCCCGGTGACCAGCACCGCGGCGACCACCGGCAGTGCCGGGGATTGACGAACGAGCAGCAGCGCCGCCGCGACCGAGGCAATCAGAGCCACCGTGAAAGAGCCGATCATCGGCGCGTCGGGCACCAACGCGCGTTGCTGGCCGTTGAGGGGCTCCTGGTTGTCAACATCGAGATCATCGAATAGCTTTGGGGCGCAGGCTATTCCGGCCTCGTGGATCACCAGCACCTCGCCGTCACAGACGTTGAACTCGGCCAGAGACCGCTCCGTGTCGAAGGGTTGTGCCCCGAGGCGGGCCAACGTCCATTTGCCTTCGGTGGTGTCGAACTCGGCATCGGGTGACTCGCGTTGGGCGGACAACTGTGCGTTGGCGAGCCTGATCACGTCGTCGGCCAACGCCGCGACACCCATGTCGTCGGGAAGCCCGACGTCGAGCCGCAGTTGGCCGACCACCACCGTGACGCGGCTGAGTTCGGGCTCCTGGTCCGCCTCGGCATTCACGTCCGGCAGCGATAGCGCAGTGTCAGGCAGCGGCAGCGTAATAGCGCAACCCCTTACAGTGTCTTTCCCGGCGACGGTGTGAGGTTACCACCGGTGGCACACAATGATACACTGCGTATCAGATGGGAGGTGCGATGGCGACCCAAGGGTTTGTGCGTCGCCTACGGGTAGCGCCGCCACGCATGCCCGGCGGTGAGGTCAACCTGCAGGCCCCGCCTGATGTCCCGCGGGTTATTCCCGGCAAGCTCCTGATGAAGCTGATGCCATTCGTGATGATCGTCGCGGTGGTTGGGATGCTGGCTTTGATGGTCACGGTGGGCGGACGTGATCTGACCCGAAACCCGATGTTCCTTATGTATCCCATGATGATGGTCATGGCGATGGTCGGCATGTTGACCGGTGGCGCAGGCGGGCGTTCCGGGAAGGCCGCGGCCGAACTCAACGAGGAACGCAAAGACTACTTCAGCTATCTTGCGGGTCTTCGCGACGAGGCGGACCAGACGGCCGATGAGCAACGTGCTGTGTTGGAGTGGAGTCACCCCGACCCGCGCGCGCTGGCCGATTTGGCGGGGACCCGCCGGATGTGGGAACGCCGTCCTTCCGATCAAGACTTCTGCCACGTTCGCGTGGGGATCGGCACCCACCGGTTGGCGACCCGGTTTTTGGCCCCTGAGACGGGGCCGCCCGAAGACCTCGAACCCGTTTCCGCGGTCGCCCTGCGCCGGTTCGTCAAGGCCCGTTCGGTAGTGCATGCGCTGCCGACCGCGGTGTCGCTGCGTGCCTTTCCGAGCGTTACATTTGAAGGCGACGGCAAGCTGTCCCGTCAGTTGGTTCGGTCGATGTTGTTGGAACTGTGCACATTCCACGGACCTGACCACATCCAGGTCGCAGTCGTGACGGTCAACCCCGACGGTCAGAACTGGAGCTGGGTCAAGTGGCTTCCGCATGCGCAGCACCCGACGCTGCGCGACGGGATGGGGCCAATGAGGCTGTTGTTCCCGTCGCTCGAGCTGCTGGAGCAAGCGTTTTCCGACGATCTGGCAGAGCGCGGCCGGTTCAGCCGCACAGCCGAGCCGACGCAAGGGCGGCGACAGTTGGTGGTGGTGATCGACGACGGATACGTCAGCGGCGACGAACGCCTGGTAACCGATGTCGGCCTGGACAGCGTCACGGTGCTCGACCTGACCGGCCCCCCGGACGGTCAGGGTGCGAGCCGGACACTGCAACTGATGGTCGAGCCCGGCAACGTGGGAGCGCGCACCAGGGCGGGTGTGGAAAGGTTTGCGACCCCAGATCAGCTGGGTCTGGCGGAGGCTGAGGCCACCGCTCGCCGCCTCAGCCGTTACCGCCTGGCGAACGCGGCGCACATCGTCAGCATGGAGTTGGACTCGCGCGCCACCGACCCCGGCCTGATGGCCTTGCTCAAGATCCCTGACGCCGCCGAAGTCGTCGCCGAGGAGGTGTGGCGGCAACGTTCACCACGGCAACGACTGCGGGTGCCCATCGGGTTCACCCCGAACGGACAGCCGCTCGAGCTGGATATCAAAGAGTCGGCCGAGGGGGGAATGGGCCCCCATGGGTTGTGCATCGGCGCCACCGGCTCGGGTAAATCCGAATTCCTGCGCACCCTGGTACTGGCAATGGTCACCTCGCATTCGCCCGAGGCGTTGAACCTGGTACTGGTCGACTTCAAGGGGGGCGCGACCTTTCTGGGGTTGGAGGGGGTGCCACACATCGCAGCGATCATCACCAACCTCGAAGATGAACTGATCCTGGTCGACCGGATGCGCGATGCGCTCGCCGGGGAGATAAATCGGCGCCAGGAATTGCTGCGCTCGGCCGGGTTTCCCAATGTCCTCGAGTACGAAGGTGCTCGTGCCAACGGCGCTGAGCTCGATCCGCTGCCCGCGCTGTTCATCATCGTCGATGAGTTCTCCGAATTACTTTCTCAGAAACCAGATTTCGCGGAACTATTCGTCATGATCGGTCGGCTCGGCCGATCACTCCACATCCATTTGCTCCTCGCTTCGCAGCGCCTGGAACAGGGCAAGCTGCGCGGATTGGACTCGCATCTGTCCTACCGGATCGGGCTCAAGACCTTCTCCGCCGGCGAGTCGCGAAGCGTGCTCGGTGTGCCCGACGCCTACCATCTGCCCAGCATCCCGGGTTCGGCGTTTCTCAAATGCGATGCCGACGAGCCCGTCCGGTTCAACACCTGCTACGTGTCAGGTGAGTACGTCAAGCCGGGAGTTTCGCAACGTAACGGGCGCACCTCGCCGTCCGGCTCGCTGGCGACGAAGCTGTTCACCGCAACGCCGGTAAAAAAGGATTCGCCCCCACCCGAACAACTGGCCCAAGCGGACACACCCAGCGCCGAACCCCGGCCCGAGACGCGGACACGCCCGACCAAGACCACACTGCTCGATGTCGTCGTGAGCCGACTGCGAGATCACGGACTCCCGGCCCACGAGGTGTGGCTGCCGCCGCTGGACCGAAGCCCCGCCGTCAACGAATTGTTGCCCGATTCATCATGGAGCGATCCACGAAACGTCAACGGGCGCTTGCTGATGCCGCTGGGTTTGGTGGACCGGCCCTACGATCAGCGCCGGGACCTTCTCTTGATCGACCTGTCGGGTGCCCTGGGAAACGTCGCGGTCGTCGGCGGACCGCAATCGGGTAAATCGACAACGCTGCGCACCATGATCGTATCGGGCGCAGCCACCCACACCCCCGAACAGATCCAGTTCTACTGTCTTGACTTCGGCGGCGGCACCTTGGGCAGCCTGGCGAGCCTGCCGCACGTAGGCGGGGTCGCCGGCCGGATGGATGCCGACCGTATTCGACGCACCATCGCCGAAGTGTCCGGGCTCCTGCGTGAGCGGGAACAGCGGTTCCGTGACCTTGGCATCGACTCGATGCGCGACTTCCGGCTGCGCAAAACCCAACTCGCGGCTCTGCCGCCCGAAGCCGCCGCGCAGGATCCGTTGAGTCAGGACAAATTTGGCGACGTCGTCCTCGTGGTGGACGGCTGGGCGACGATCAAAAGTGACTTCGACTACCTCGAACCAATGTTGCAGTCGCTGGCGATCCAGGGCTTGTCCTACGGGATCCACGTGGCGATTTCGGCGACCCGGTGGATGGAGATCCGCCCGGCCGTCAAGGACATGCTGGGTACCCGCATCGAGTTACGGATGGGTGACCCCATCGACAGCGAAGTAGGCCGCAAGTTCGCCGAGCTGGTCCCGGTCGGCCGGCCGGGTCGCGGTATGAGCGCCGAGCGCCTGCACATGCTGGTCGCGTTGCCGAGGCTCGACTCCAGCTCTGCCACCGACGATCTCGCTGCCGGTGTGGCGAATTCGGTGGAAGCTGTTGGTGCCTATTACGGTGAACGGTCCGCTCCCCAGGTGCGGATGCTGCCGCACCACGTCGACCGCAACACAGTGGTGGAGGCGGCCCGACAAGCCGGGCTGCTCGGCACGTCGCAGATCGCCATCGGAATCGACGAGGCCGAGCTCGCCCCAGTCGTACTGCGCTTCGACACCCAGCCGCATCTTGTCGTGTTCGGCGACAGTGAATGCGGCAAGACGGGGCTGTTGCGCAACATCGGACAAGGGATCATGGAAAACGCGACGCCCACCGAATGCAAGATCATCCTGGTCGATTTCCAGCGCTCCATGCTTGGCATGTTTGACGGAGATTACATCGGCGGATACGCCACTGCGACCCAATCCTGCTCCGATCTGATGACGGCACTGGCGGAGTCGCTGAAGGAGCGCCTGCCCCCCAGCGACATCACCCCGCAACAGCTCAAGGAACGCTCGTGGTGGAGCGGACCGGAGGTGTATGTGCTCATCGACGATTACGATCTGATCGGGGGTGGTTCCCTTAATCACCCGCTGAGCCCGCTGGTCGAATACCTTCCGCTGGCCCGCGACATCGGGCTGCGGACCGTAATCACCCGGCGTATCGGTGGAGCCGGTCGGGCGATGATGGACCCAATCATCGGCAGGTTAAAGGACCTGTCGTGTAACGGTCTGGTGATGAGCGGTTCGAAGGAGGAGGGCGGCCTCTTCGGAGGATACAAGCCGACCGAGATGCCGCCGGGAAGAGGAATGCTGGTATCACGCACCGTGAAAAGCGGTGTAATCCAGCTGTCCTGGATGCCCGACCCGTGACCGGTATCCGCGAAGTCAACCACGCGTCGGCGATATCCGGCGCGCCCGAGCATGTCCGGGTGTCGGTGGTCGGCGGCCGCACCCAGCTGGATGTGGCGTTGCCGCTGGATGTTCCGGTAGCAAGTCTGGTGCCAGAACTGGTAAAGCTGGTGCGCTCGCGTGACGCCGAGGAACCCGCGGACACGCCGTGGGCGGCAGCGCGCGACACGTTCTGGGTACTCAGCCGGCTCGATCCGGTCGTCGCGCTGCAAGCGGAGGAGACCCTGCGCGCCGCCGGTGTGGTCGACGGTGAGTTGCTTCAGCTGATGGACGGGCGGGCGCCCGCGGCGCCGACCCTGTATGACGACGTGGTGGATGCCGCGGCGCGGCTGAATAAGGCGGCGTACGCCGGCTGGAATGCCGCGGCCGCTCGGTGGATGTCGTTCGCGGGGATCGGTGTCGCCTCGCTGATTTGGGTGTACTTCCTTGTTCTGGGACCGAAGCGCGCGATCATCACGGGGTTGGCGGCCGTTCTCGTCGTGGCGATGGTCGGTGGCGCGACCCTGGCCCACCGTTCGTATGGACAACCCGATGTCGGGGCCGCCGTCGGCTGGTGTGCTATCCCAATCGGTGCCGCGCTTGTGTGGGCGTTGGTGCGAGGGTTCGCCGATTACGGCGTAGCCGTTGGGTGCGCGGTGCTGTTGGTGCTGAATGCCTGCTGTTATTGGGCGATTGGGGTCGGGCGTTGGGGATACCTCGCCAGCGGCGTCTTCTTCGCGGCGAGTGGGTTGGCGGTGCTCGGCTGCGCGCTGGGGGTGTGTCCGCAGAGGATGGGTGTGGTCTTGGCGGTGGTGGCCACGCTCGCCTGCCTTACGGTTTCAACGCTGACGGACAGGCTGGCACGGGTAGAACCATCCACTGACAAGCCCGGCACCGTCGCGGAGGCGGCGATGTGCCAGACCACGCCCACGCCGCCGCCGACCGGTTCCGGTGGCACGGCTCCCTCGTCTGCGGCGATGCCGACGGCAGAAGCGGTGTGGGCACGGGTGCGCTTGGCGGCGGCTACCGGATCTGCGCTGTATGCCGGTCTGGCGGGCAGTGTGGTGTGCGGTGTTGCGGTGGCACTGCCCGCCGGGCGGGAGATACGTTGGGCCGAGCTGGTTTTCGCCGGAGTGTGTGCGGCCGCGTTGGGTGTGCATGCGCGGGTACCGGGTACCGTGCTGGAACGCGCATCGCTTGGTGTGCCCGCGGTGGTACTGGTGATTGTGGGGTGCGTGAGCGCCCAGGGAGGTACCACCGTGATGGCATGGGTGGGTTTGGGTACGCTGCTGGCCGTTGCCGCGGTGACTTCGGCGGCCAGGTTGAAGGCGGCCGGTAGCAACCGTACGCAGCGCTGGGCAATCGCGTGGGCCTATCTGCATTACGCGGCGTACGCGGCGCTGATCCCGGTGGGGCTGTGGGTTGTTGGGGTCTACGCACAGCTGGGGACCCGGTGAGCCGGAGCATTCGGCGATCGGGCGCACTGTTGGCGGCTGCGCTGTGGACGGCGGCGCTCGCGGCGCCGCCCGTCTCGGCGGTGCCACCGCCGGTTGTGCCGCCCGGACCGCCGCCGACGGGTCCGGTCGCTGCGCCCGACCCGACGGAACGAAAGTCCGAGTGCGGGGCCGGTGGGGTCTTGCCCCAGACAGATTTCCGGCTGCAGCCGAGCGCCGAGGCCCAGCTCGACTTCGCCAGCGCTTGGCGGTTTTCCCGCGGTGCCGGGCAGAAGGTGGCGGTCATCGACACAGGAGTCAACAGGCATCCGCGACTGCTCGCCCTGGAGGGCGGCGGTGACTACGTGTCGTCGACCGACGGTCTAGAGGATTGCGACACGCACGGCACCCTGGTAGCGGGGATCATCGCGGCCGCTCCCAGTCCCGACGATGCGTTTGCCGGGGTGGCGCCGGAGGCGACGATCCTGTCTATCCGCCAGAACAGCGGTGTGTACGCGGTCAAGGGTTCCGCCGCCGTTCAGAACGATCCCAACGCGGTCTCGCCTGGTTATGGCAACATCCACACCCTGGCCCTGGCCGTTGCCCGGGCCGTCGACCTGGGCGCGACAGTAATTAACCTCTCGGAGGTGGCGTGCGCGCCGGTGGGCGCGGGTTTGAACGACGCCGAACTGGGCCTGGCGCTGCGCTACGCCTTCGAGCGCAACGTGGTGGTGGTGGCCGCCGCCGGAAACGTCAAACAGCAGTCAATCTGCGGCACCCAGAACACGGTTGGTGACCCCAACCTGCCGATACGGCGGCAATGGGACTCCGTTCAAACGATCGCCAGCCCGGCGTGGTTTTCTGACTATGTGCTCACCGTCGCTGCGTTGACGCCGTCAGGTGCTCCGGCCGAGTTCAGCCTTCGAGGTCCCTGGGTCGGCGTCGCGGCTCCCGGGGAGCAGATCGTGTCGTTGGATCCCAGCGGTCCGGGACTGATCAATGCCTGGCAAGACCAGCGCGGCTTGGTGCCAATCAACGGCACGAGCTTTGCCGCGCCATTCGTCGCGGGTGTGGTGGCACTGGTGCGCTCACGCTTCCCCGCACTGGGTGCCGGCCAGGTCATGGAACTCATCAAACGCACGGCCCACACCGGGGGAGCAGGCCCTAACACCGCGAGCGGGTACGGCGTCATCGATCCGGTAGCGGCGCTGACCTACCAACTGCCACCGTTGGCGAACATGCCGAATCCCGATGTCGGCCGACCCATACCGAATCCGCCGCGGCCAGACCGCAATAACCGAGCACGCAATATGGTGCTCGCGGTCACGGGTGCATGCGTAGGGCTGTCAATGATCGTGCTAGCGGTGTTGGCGCCCAACCGAATTCGGAAAGCGAAGTCGCAGAGCGGCGAGGTTGATGCCGACAGCGCTGACAGGCAACGGTAGCTCCAAACGCCCAGTCGCCAGTCGCAGTTGCCTTGGTCGAGATTTTTGGTTTCGTTTGTCGCAGAGCGGGTTTCAATACCTGAACGTCGGCGGCTTCGGTGGCTGAGTTGAGGGTAACCGGCGCCTGCGGTGCCGTCGACGCGCGGTTGACAACGAGGCGCGTCGATTTCCGGGCCGATCTACGCTGAAACCTGCTGTATCGTCTTGCAACGTGGCTAAAAGGGATCCGGGTGGTCGGGCCGACGTGCTGCCGGTTCGGGAATGGTTTGTCGGTCGTGAGCGGGAGCTGGATCGGGTTGGTGCCTTGCTGGTGGGGCGGTCGCGTTTGGTGACGTTGACCGGGTCGGGAGGGATCGGGAAGACCAGGATTGCTGAGGAGGCGGTGCGTCGGTTGCGCCGGGCGCGGCGCACACCCGTGTTCATTGTGCGCCTGGCGGGCTTGCCCAAGGGTTCGGATGTCGCGGTGGTGCGGGAAGCGGTCACGGGGTCTGTGCTGGTGGAGGGGTTTGTTGGTGGTTCTGCGTGGGAGGGCGCGGTGCAGCGGCTCTCGCCGCGGGATCGGGGCGGCCGGGTCGTGGACACGGTGCTGGTCATGGATAACTGTGAGCATGTGCTGGCCGGGGTGAGGGCGGTGATCGCGGATTTGTTATATGCGGTGCCGGGGTTGACGATCTTGGCGACCAGCCGCGAACCGGTGGGCTGGGTCGATGAGCAGCTTGAGATGATACCGCCGTTGTCGGCCACCCAGTCGCTGGAATTGTTTCGCCAGCGGGTCCAGCTGACCGACCATCCGATCACCGAGCCGCGCCAGGTGGCGGTGGCTGAGCAGATCTGCGGGCGTATGCATGGGAATCCGCTGTGCATCCGGCTTGCAGCTGCGCGGACGTTCTATGAGCCGTTGCCGATGATCCTTAAGCAGCTCAGTGGCGAATACGACGATGTGCGGATGCGGTGGCAGCATGGACCGCGGGTCGGGTCGGAGGATCGGCACCGCAGCATCACCGACGTGATTGCGTGGTCTTATGAGCTGTGCGGGGACAAGGAGCGGTTGTTGTTTGACCGGTTGTCGGTGTTCGCGCCGGGCTATGACGTCAACCCCGCGGATGCCGGCACGGCTGTGGTCGATGTGGGCGCGGAGTTGGAGGCCATCGAGGTGGTGTGCGCCGACGACGTACCGGTCGGTGGGTGCGATGGTGTGCCGGACGGAAAGTGCGGTGATCAGAGCGCGGTTAGTCTAGCCCGCAGCGAGATTCGTGAGCTGCTCGACAGATTGCTGGAGCAATCGCTGGTCTCGATCCACATCAGCGCCGACTCGGTGCGCTACTACCTGCTGGAGAGCCTTCGCCTGTTCGCTGCCGAGCGCTTGGCCGAGCGGTCCACCGAGGAGAGCGACGAGCCGGCCCGGCTAGCGCGGCGGCACTGTCACTACTACCACGGCAAGGTTCTCAACGCGCGGGTCCAGTGGTTCGGTCCCGCCGAAGAAGAGTTGCTGACCTGGGTGTCTGGGGCGTGGTCGAACATTGGGCGCGCCGTCGATACCAGCATCGCTGCCGGCGAGGCGGCGATCGGGCTGCAAATCGGCGTATGCGTGCTGTCACTACGTGCGTTCTTCCTCATCGGTTCGTTGTCGGAGATCCGACATCGCATCGAGAAAACGCTGGCGGCGATGCAAGCATCGGGACCCGAGCTGGACGAGTTTCAGCTTTTCGCGATGGCCCAGCTCGCGTGGTTGGCCCTGGTCCAGGGGTGTCCTGAGGAGGCCGAAGAGCTATTGGAACGCTGCGTTGCTGCCTGCGGTGTCCAGGCGGCCGACTCAGGGCACTGGCGCGACCGGCCAGAAATCGATATCGGGCTCCCTGTCGTGGTGGATTACGCCTGGGGTGTCGAGCTGATGTGGGCCCGCCGCGATCCTCGCGCCATCGCTGTGCTGGCTCGGGCCCGCGAGAAGTTCCACAACATGCCAGACCCCGGAGGTGAGGCGGTATGCGAGTTCTGCGAGGCCATGGCGGCAGGATTCCACGGATCGGCCGAGCAGGCGCTGAGAATCGGCCAGCGACACTTGCAGCGGACTACCGCTGCCGGTGCAGGGCTGGCTAGGTCGTGGGCCCAGATCGCGTTGGCGATCACACTGACCAAACACGGCGATGCGCGCGAGGCGTTGCAGCTGGGTCGTGACGCACTGGCCTACCTTGTGCCCCAGGGGGATCAGTGGGCCACGACCTGGGTGGTTCACGTTCGTATGTGGTCGTTGGCGCGGCTGATCACCGACCAGAGTGCCGCCGCAAACACTAGTCGCGGCATGCTGGTCAAGCTGGCAACCGAGATCGCCTACCTGGCCGGCGGTGTGAAGGTACAGCGAGCCCGGCTGGGCATGGTGATCGACAGCATGGGGTCCTTCGGTGATGAAACGAGGACTGCGGAGAACATCGCGCGTGAGGTGCTCGGCCAACAAGCCTACGTCGCCGCCGAGAAACGCGGGTCAAGCTTGTCTCCTGGGCGTTTGGAGGTGCAGCGGCTCGCGCTGGGCACCTTGTCGATAGACCCGCCATCCGTCGATCATCCGGCCAGCAAGGGGACATCGCGCTGGCAGACCTTGTCGACGGCCGAACAGGAAGTCGCGATTCTGGCCGCGGCCGGATCGCCCAACAGCGCCATCGGAGTGCGCCGAGGAACCTCGACTCGGACTGTCGATGCGCAAATATCGTCGATATTTCAGAAACTGATGATCAGCTCGCGTGAGGACATTGTTGATTTCGTCCCGCATGACCAGCGGGACCGGGTTTTGGAGGAGCGCTCCCATCTTCCCCGCCAAAGTCGAGACAAACCAAGGTCCATCTGATAACCCAGCGCCGAGCCGACGCCGGTGCTGACGTGGGCGGACACCGTGAGTATTTCGCAACTGAGCGACGTAAACCCAATTGACTTGTACGCGAGCAACTCTCGCGTGGACCGTCCCGGCATGCCCGAAGAGACTGATGTGCCCCGGGGCGGTTCACCCGCGCGACTTATTAGTATCGCCGATACTTGATGTATTGCTCACAGCGAGATGCTGCCGCAACAATGAACCGCGCTGGCCGCAACTGTGCGCGCCTCGAGTGGGCTACTACCTGCTGGAGAGCCTTCGCCTGTTCGCTGAAGAGCGTTTGGCCGAGCGTTCCATCGCGCAGGTCGATGAGCCGGCCCGGCTGGCGCGGCGGCACTGCTACTACTACCGCGACAAGATCCTGCGACCCTTAGCCAAGGGGTTCGGTCCGGCTGAGCAAGAGCTGCTGAACTGGGCGCGTGGTGCGTGGCCGAACATCCAGCGCGCCCTCGACACCGGCATGCAGGTGGCCTGGCGAGGCTGTCGTGGCGCTGCAAATATGTGTCGGGCTGCTGTCACTTCGCGCGCCTTTTTCTTGGGTCTTCACCTGAGATCCGAGGTCGACTCAAGCAGTCTCTGGCGGCGACGCAAGCATTGGAACCCGAGTCGACCGGGCTCCGACTAGCAGCGACCGCCCAGCTCGCATGGTGGCGCTGTTGCAGGGGTGTCCTCAGGAGGCCGAGGAGCTCCTAGAACGCTATGTCGGTGCCTGCGACGCAGATGCGTTCCGCGCAGGGAATTGGCGCGATCGGCCAGAAACCGACATCGGGTTTCCTGCCGTGGTCGACTTCGCCTGGGGTACCGAGCTGCTGTTGGTCCGCCGCGATCCGCGAGCCATCACCGTGTTGGCTCGCGCGCGAGAAGTTCACCGCCATCGCAAACCGCGGCGATGAAGCCGTGAGCGAGCTGTTCGAGGCTCTGGCAGCCCAGTTATCAATTTGTCGGGGAGTACCACTGGTTCTTGGCACGCTGATGCTTGGGATGTCAGACCACGTGTGAGTGCCACTTTCTCGGGCAGTTGGTTGACACATGTTGGGTAGCCGTTGGTGGCATACCTATGGACCGCTATCGTCCCTAGGTATGCCTACGAGTGACCTGGGTGATCCGGCTGGTCTCCCGCCTGTGGGGGGTGGGTTTGTTGGTCGTGAGCGCGAGTTGGATCGGGTGGGTGCGTTGGTGATGGGGCCGGCGCGGTTGGTGACGTTGATCGGGTCGGGGGGGATCGGCAAGACCAGGCTTGCCGAGGAGGCGGCGCGTCGGTTGCACAGGGCTCGGCGCACACCGGTGTTCATTGTGCGTCTGGCGCGTTTGCCCAAGGGTTCGGATGTCGTGGCGGTGCGTGAGGCAGTCGCGGGGTCTGTGTTGGTGGAGGGGTTTGTGGGTGCCTCGGCGTGGGAGGGTGCGGTGCAGCGGCTGTCGGCCCTCGATGGGGCTGGTCGGGTGGTGCAGACGGTGTTGGTGGTGGATAACTGTGAGCATGTGCTGGCTGGTGCGGGGGCGGTGATCGACGATTTGCTGGGTGCGGTGCCGGGGTTGACGGTCTTGGTGACTAGTCGCGAGCCGGTGGGGTGGATTGATGAGCAGTTGGTTACGGTGGGGCCGTTGTCGGCCACGCAGTCGTTGGAGTTGTTTTGTCAGCGCGCCGAGCTGGCCGGTCATCGGATCACCGAGGCCGGTCAGGTCGCGTTGGCTGAGCAGATCTGTGGGCACATGCACGGGCATCCACTGTTTATCCGGTTGGCGGCGGCGCGACGGTTTTATGAGCCGTTGCCGATGATTCTTGAGCAGCTCAGTGGTGAATCCGACGATGCGCGGATGCGCTGGCGTCATGGGCCACGGGTGGGGTCAGAGGATCGGCACCACGCGATCGGTGATGTGATCGCGTGGTCGTATGAGTTGTGCACCGACAAGCAGCGGTTGTTGTTTGACCGGTTGTCGGTCTTCGCCCCGGGCCATGACGTCAACCCCGAGGACGCCGGTGAGGCTGTAGCCGATGTGGGCGCGGAGTTGGAGGCCATCGGAGCGGTGTGTGCCGACGACGTGCCAATCGAGGGCTGCGACGGGGCGCCGCGTCGTGCGGGTGCAGATCAGACTCGCGGAGATGTTGGCCTGGTCCGCACGGAGATCCGTGAACTGCTGGACCGGCTGGTGGAGCAATCGCTGGTCTCGGTACATAGGACAGCCGATACCGTGAACTACTACCTGCTGGAAAGCCTGAGGTTGTTCGCTGCCGAGCGTTTGGCCGAGCGTTCCACGGAGCAGGTCGATGAGTCGGCCCGGCTGGCGCAGCGGCACTACTTTTACTACCGCGACAAGGTCCTTTACGCACAGGCCGAATGGTTCGGTCCCGCCGAACCGGAGCTGGTGACCTGGGCATCTGGGGCGTGGTCGAACATCCGACGCGCCATCGATACCAGCATGGCGGCCGGGGAGCCAGTCGTAGGGCTGCAGATTGCCATTGGCATGCTGTCGCTTCGCGCGCCGTTCCGCCTCGGTTCGTTGCCGGAGATCTGCGGACGCATCGAGCGGACGCTGGCGACGACCAAAGCATCGCAACACCGGGTGCCCGAACTCGAGCTTGCCGCGATGGCCTTGATCGCATGGTTGCTCCTGGTCCAGGGGCGTTCCCAGCATGCCGAAGAGCTTTTGGAACGCTGCGTTGCTGAGTGTGATGCAGATGCGGCCCGCGCGGGGCATTGGCGTGACCAGCCACAAACCGATACGGGGTTGCCTGTTGTGGTCGACTACGCGTGGGGTGTCGAGCTGATGTGGGCACGGGATGCGCGGGCCATCGCTGTGCTGGCTCGTGCCCGGGAGAAGTTTCACGGCATGGCAGATCGCGGCGGCGAGGCGATGAGCGAGATGTTCGAGGCCATGGCCGCCGGACTTTTGGGATCTGCCGAGCAGGCGATGAGCATCTGTCAGCGTCACCTGGAGCGGACCACCGCGGCCGGTGCTGAGATAGCACGGTCGTGGGCCCAGATGGTGTTGGCGATCGCGCTAACCAAACACGGCGATGCGGAAGAGGCGTTGGAGCTGGGTCGCGCTGCGCTCGCCTACTCGTTGCCGACCGGGGATCAATGGGGCCCCAACTGGGTGATCCACATTCGTATGTGGTCGTTGGCGCGACTGATCGCCGACCGGATGGCGGCCGCCGACACCAGGCGCAGCACCGTGGTCCCGTTGGCGAGCGAGGTCGCCTATCTCGCTGGAGGTGTGAAGACCCAGCGAGCCCGGCTGGGTGTGCAGATCGAGAACATGGGCCCGATTTGTGATGAGACGAGCGAGGCCGAGAACATCGCGCGCGAGGTACTCGGGCAAAAAAGCTACGCCGACGCCGAGAAACGCGGGTCGCGGTTGTTTGTCGAGCGCGCCGAGCTGCAGCGCATCGCAGCGGGCACCTTCTCGATAAACACCGATCATCCGGTGACGAAGGGTGCCTCGAGCTGGCAGACCTTGTCGAAGGCTGAACAGGAAGTCGCCATCTTGGCCGCGGCCGGCTGGCCTAACAGCGCCATCGCAGTGCGCCGAGGAACCTCGACGCGTACCACCGACGCGCAAATAGCGTCGATATTTCAGAAACTGATGATCACCTCACGCGAGGACATCGTGGGTTTCGTTCCGCACGACCAGCGCGACCGGGTTTCGGCCGAACGTTCCCACATTCCACG